>JBOHAM010000041.1:0-7416 GCA_050697735.1 Gaiellaceae bacterium
GCCCTCGCCCGGGTCGCAGCGGCCGCGAGCGCCGCGCCGAAGGGGCGTTGGCTGCGCGGGCTCGGCTGGCGGAGCGGCGACTGGTCGCCGGCGGCCGAGCCGACGAAGGCCGACCTCGACGCGGTCACGGGCCAGGTGCCGACCGCGCTCATGTCGAAGGACTACCACTCCCTCTGGCTCAACTCGGCCGCGCTCGAGTTCGCGGACGGCGACCTCCAGGTGCCCGGCGGGGTCGTGGAGCGCGACGAGGTCGGCGAGCCCACCGGCGTTCTCCGAGAGGAGTGCGCCTGGCACTTCCGGGACACCTATGCCCGCCCCACCGAGGACGAGATGGTCGAGGCGTGCCGCGAGGGGATCCCGATCGCCAACGCGCGCGGCGTCACGTGCATCCACGACAAGGACGGCTGGCTCGGGGCCCTGCGGGTCTTCCAGCGCCTCCGAGACGAGGAGGCGCTCACGCTCCGCGTCTGGCAGTCGCTGCCGCACGACCACGTCGACCGGCTGGAGGCGGTCGGGATCGCCTCGGGCCTAGGCGACGACCTGCTCCGGGTGGGCTACATCAAGGCGTTCCTGGACGGGACGCTCGGCTCGCGCACGGCGCTCCTGCTCGACGGCTCAGGCGTGGAGATCACACCGTACGGGGCGTTCGAGGACGTCGTGCGCCGGAGCGCGCGCGCCGGCTTCCCCGTGGCGGTGCACGCGATCGGCGATCTCGCCAACCGCCGCGCGCTCGACGCGTTCGAGGCGACGCAGGACGAGTGGCGCCCGCGCGGCCTCCGCCCGCGTATCGAGCATGCGCAGCTCCTCGCCCCCGAGGACGTGAGCCGCTTCGCCGCGCTCGGGGTCGCCGCCTCGGTGCAGTTCAGCCACGCGCCCTCCGACCGCGACCTCGCCGAGCGCTTCTGGGGCGAGCGGACCGAGAACGCCTACGCGTTCCGCTCGCTCATCGATTCGGGCGCTCTCGTGGCGAACGGCTCGGACGCGCCGGTCGAGGAGCTCGACCCCCTGCTGGGAATCCGGACCGGCGTCCTCCGGACGCTCGACGGGCGGGGGGCCTGGCATCCGGAGCAGGCGGTCACGGTCGAGCAGGCCCTGCACGCCACCTGCGTCGCACCGGCCTGGCTCACCGGCGACGAGCGGCGCCGGGGCAAGCTCTTGCCCGGGTACCTCGCCGACCTCGTCGTGCTCGATCGCGACCCGCTCGAGATCCCGCCCGAGGAGCTCGGCGAGGTCGCCGTCGTGGCCACGATGCTCGGCGGCCGCTGGGTGCACAATCCGCCACCCTGGGACTAGGAACCCCCGGGGTTACAATGAGGCCATGCGCACGATGAGGCCTGTCCACGACGAGGAGTGCGCGGTCGCCTGTACGGCCGAGATCATCGGCTCCAAGTGGACGGCGATCATCGTCCACGACCTCTCCGAAGGCCCTCGCCGCTTCTCCGAGCTGGAGCGCTCGTGCCCCGGGATCAGCCCGCGGACGCTCTCCGAGCGGCTGCGCGCCCTCGAGCACGAGCGGTTCGTCGTCAAGCGCTCCGCCGCGCGCCGGGTCGAGTACGAGCTGACCGACAAAGGCAAGGCGCTCCTCCCCATCATCGACGAGATGGGGCGCTTCGGCCACGCGTGGCTCGTCTCCGACGAGGCGCACACGCACGACCCGAAGGCGCGCGTCGCTCCCGCTGCCTAGCGCCGAACGAGGTTCCGCACGACGAAGCCCAGGTTGGCCGGCCGCTCGGCCAGGCGGCGCGTGAAGAACGGAAACCACTCCGGGCCGAAGGGCGTCGCCACGAGCACCTTGAAGCCACGGGCGACGAGGTCGGCCTGGAGCTGCGGGCGCACACCGTAGAGGAACTGGAGCTCGAAGCGGTCGCGGCCGATCCCCTCCCGCTCGGCGAAGGCGATCGCGCGCTCGATCATGCGCTCGTCGTGGGTGGCGATCGCCGTGTACCCGTCGCCCTGGAGCGAGCGCTCGACGAGCCGGACGAAGGCGGCGTCGACGTCCTCCTTGTCCGGGTGGGCGACGGGCGGCGGCTCGAGGTAGGCGCCCTTCACGAGGCGGAGGTTCGGCCGCAGCGGCAGGAGCTCCTCGAGGTCGCCGGGTGTCCGGTAGAGATAGGACTGGAGCACCGTGCCGACGTTGTCGAGCCCGGCCTCGCGCAGCCGCCGGTAGACCGCGAGGGTGGCGTCGACGACCGGTGAGGACTCCATGTCGATGCGGACGAAATTCTCGAGCTCGGCGGCCCGCTCGACGATGCCGCGGACGTTCGCGAACGTGAGCTCCTCGTCGATGTCGAGCCCGAGGTGCGTCAGCTTGAGCGCGACGTTGACGCGCAGCCGCTCGGCGTCCAGCCGCTCGAGGATGCGCAGGTATTCCTCGACGACCGCCGCCGTCTGCGCACGGTCGAGCACGTCCTCCCCGAGAAGCGTCGTGTTGGCGTGGAAGCCGGCCTCGTTGAGCCTGCGGAGGATCGGGATGCACTCGTCGAGCGTCTCCCCGGCGACGAAGCGCGAGGCGCCGAGACGCATCCCGTAGCGGCCAGCGAAGCGGCGGACCGGACGGCTTCCGGACGAGGACAGGATGACCGTGCGCAGGCCGGAGTTGACCGCGCCTGCGAGCCTGCCGGTCAGCGCCGGAGGTCTCCGAGGGCGAGCAGCGTCTCGCGCGCGGCCGCCACGCCGAGCGGGACGTAGCGCGCGAGCAGGCGCTCGTTGGGCGAGTGGACGTTCGCGCCCGGGAGGGCGAATCCGGAGAGAATCGTCGGGATGCCCTTCTCGGCGAGCGCGGGGACGATCGGGAGCGTGCCGCCGGTTCGCAGCAGCAGCGGACGGCGGCCGAGCACCCGCTCGAAGGCGGCCTGAGCCAGGCGGACGGCGGGGGAATCGGGCGGGATCAGCCCCGCCGGGCTCGACGCGCGGCGTTCGACCTCGAGCTCGGCTCCGGCCGGCGCGGCCTCGCGCAGGAGCCGCTCGAACGTGGCCGCGATCCCATCCACGTCCTGCCCCGGCGCGAGGCGAATGGAGACGTTCGCCTCCGCGGACACCGGCAGGACGGTCTTCTGGAGCACCGGCTCGCCGCCCTGGAGGCCGTTCACGTCCACCGCGGGGCCGGCGAACGTGCGCGCGTAGAGCTCCTCGCCGGCCCGGCCGTCCAGCGGCTGCGCGCCGGCGGCGGCGAGGACCGAGGCGCCCGGGTCGAGCTCTGCCCAGGAGGCGAGCTCCTCCTTCGTGGGAGGGATCGTGCCCGCGCGCAGCTCCTCCGGCAGCGCGACGACCGCCTCGAGGGTCTCCATGAGCGCGTGCACGGCGTTCAGCGCGGCGCCGCCGAACATGCCCGAATGGAGGTCGCGCTCGCCCGTGCGCAGGCGCACGTGGAAGTAGACGAGGCCGCGCACGCCCAGATCGAAGGAGGGCGTGTCCTCCCGGGGCATACCGCTGTCGAAGATGAGGCAGGCGTCGGCGCCCCGCTCGTCCGCGGCGAGGAAGTCGACGACCGAGTGACCCCCGATCTCCTCCTCGCCGTCGAAGGCGACGCGGACGTTGACGGGCAACACGCCTTCCTCGGCCAGCAGTCGGGCGGCCTTTAGGAGCAGGTAGGCGTTGCCCTTGTCGTCCACCGCGCCGCGGGCGTAGAGGTAGCCGTCGCGCACCGCGGGCTCGAACGGCTCGGACTCCCAGAGCTCGAGGGGCGCCGGCGGCTGGACGTCGAAGTGGCCGTAGAGGAGGACGGTAGGCGCGTCCTCGGGAGCGCCGGTCGAGGCCGGGATCTCCCCGACCGCCAGCGGGAACCCGTCCGCAGGAACGAGCGCCGCCTCGCCGCCGGCGGCGCGAACGAACTCGCAGACCCACTCCCCCGCGTGACGCACGTCGTCCGCGTGCGCCGGATCGGCGCTCACGCTGGGGATGCGGAGCCAGTCGGACAGCTCCTCGAGCCAGACGGGGTCGAGGCGGTCGTTCATTCGACCCGGGAGTCTATGGGGCAGGCCGCCGCTCCCTCGTTTTCTCTCGCCACGCACGGGTAGGCGTCAGAGAGCGATTCACGAGGGGGTGAGCTAATGGCAACCGTTACAAGAGAGAAGACAAGGGACGAGCTCTACCGCGAGGCGAAGCGGCTCGGCATCAAGGGGCGCTCGCGGATGACGAAGGGCCTCCTGAAGGCTGCTATCAACCGTCACAGCGGCCGTTAGTCACAGGTCGAACCTGATCCGGAAGGGCGGGCCCCAGCGGCCCGCTCTTCCTCGTTAAGCGACGTCTTTGAGCTTCTGCGACTCGGCCAGCGCCTGCAGCTTCTTCAGGCACTGGTTCTCGATCTGGCGGACGCGCTCGCGCGTGACGTTGAACGTGCGGCCGACCTCGTCCAGCGTGCGCGGGTTCTGGCCGTCGAGGCCGTAGCGCATCTCGAGGACGCGGCGCTCGCGCAGCGAGAGCGTCTGCAGGATCCGGCCGAGCGTCTCCTTGCGGAGGATGGTCTCCGCGGCCTCGTCGGGAGCAGGCGCGTTCTCGTCCGCGAGGAAATGGCCGAACTCCGACTCCTCTTCGTCGCCGACCGGCTTCTCCAGCGAGATCGGGGCCTGGGCGCTCCGGCGGATGTGCTCGATCTCGACCGGCTCGAACTCGAGCTCGAGCGCGATCTCGTCCACCGTGGGCTCGCGACCGAGCTCGCCCAGGAGCTTGCGCTCGATGCGCCCGATCTTGTTCAGCTTCTCGACCACGTGGACGGGCATGCGGATCGTCCGCGCCTTGTCCGCGAGTGCGCGCGCGACCGCCTGGCGAATCCACCAGGTCGCGTACGTCGAGAACTTGAAGCCCTTGCGGTAGTCGAACTTCTCCGCCGCGCGGACGAGGCCGATCGTGCCCTCCTGGATGAGGTCGAGGAACGGCAGCCCCTGGTTGCGGTAGTTCTTGGCGATCGAGACGACCAGGCGGAGGTTCGACTCGACCATCTTCTGCTTGGCGGAGTGGTCGCCGCGCTCGATGCGCTTGGCCAGCTCGACCTCCTGCGCGGCGGTGAGCAGCGGCACCTTGCCGATGTCCTTGAGGAAGAGCTGGAGCGCGTCGGTGGAGACCTCGCGCGCCTCCGGCTGGAGGTCGAGCGCGGACTCGGCCTCCTCCTCGACCTCGACGACGTCGATGTGCAGCTCCTCGAGCAGCCCGTAGAACTCGTCCAGCTGAACGGGCTCGAGGTCGTCGCCGAGGGCGACCGCGATCTCCTCGTGCGTGAGGAACCCCGCCTCTTGGCCCTGGCGCACGAGCGCCCGGGCGTCCTCGTGATCGAACGTCACGATCGCCTCGCTCCCATTCCGCTCCACCGACGTCCCTACTCCCGTCTCCTCAACGTAGTCGGGACCCGCGGGTTGTCAACGGGCCCCCCGCACCGAAACTCCCACGTTTGCGCCGCGACTCTTGCACGGCTGCCGGACGACCGCCATGGGCCGCAGGGCCCATCTTCCGCTGCGCCGGGTCCTACCCCGTTCGGGTGACATGAGCGGATGGCTGCTGACCTTAGGCACCGACGCTCTCAAGACGGTCGAGGAGGCGGTCTGCTTCCCTCCCGTAGAAGCCGCGCGGGTCGGCGTCGCGCGCCAGGGTCAGCTGCCGCCGGGCCTCCTCCACCTGGCCGATCCAGGAGAGGGCGAGCCCGAGGTGGTAGCGGACGACCCCGTCCTCGTCCGAACGTGCCAGCGGGCCGAGGCGCGAGAAGGCCTGCGAGGGATCCTCCTTGGTGAAGCGCCCGAGGGCAGCGGCCACCTTCGCGGGCAGGCTCTCGGGGTCGGCCGCCGCCGCCGCGGCGAAGGCCTCGCGGGCGGAGACCGGCCGGCCGACCCGCTGGAGCGCGATGCCGTAGAAGAGCTTCTCGTCCACCCCGCCCTCCACCGCGGCGCGCTCGAGCTCCGCCAGCTGCTCCTCGGGCGGAAGGCCCTCGAGCCCGCCGGGCGCCGCGAGCGGCGCGACGAAGAGCGGGCGGCCGGGCGCGAACTCCGGGTTGAGGATGTCCTCGGCCCGCAGCGCCGCGGGCGAGTCCGGATCGCGGCTCAGCACCTCGCGGAGCTCGGCCTCCGCCGTCTCCGCCTGGCCTTCCGCGAGGAGCGCGAGGCCGAGGTGCAGGCGGGCGACCCCGCTCCCCGGGTGCTGGGCCACGAGCGACTCGAGGCGCTCGACGGTGCCCTCCGGCCACGAGGCGATCGCGGCGCCCACCGCCGCCTCGACCGACTCCGGATTCTCGGCGAGCAGCTCGTCGAACTGCGCTCCGGCCTCGTCGCGCTCGCCCTCGTCGAGCTGGCTCTCGGCCTCGCGCAGCGCCCGCGCCTCGGCGTCGTCGCGGACAAAGAGCCCGAGCTCGAGCGGCGGCGGACGCCGCTCCGGCCCCTCTTCGGCGACCGGCTCGGAGCTGCCGCCGTCCTCGGCCTGGAGGACCGTCACGCCGACGACGAGGGCCGCGGAGGCGGCCGCCGCGAGGCCGACGAGCACACGCGCGCGGGCAGGAGACACGCAGCCGAGCGTAGCGTCAGGGGCTTGCGGAAAGCGGAGATCCGATCGCTATACTCATTGAAGCAATGCCGAGCTACCGGGAGCTTCTGCAGCAGGTCAGGGGCGAGATCGACGAGATCGACGCCGTGCGCGCTTCCGAGCTCCAGGAGGGCGGCGGCACCGTGTTCGTGGACGTCCGGGAGCGAAACGAGTGGGACGAGGGCCACATCCCCGGCGCCGTGCACGTCCCTCGCAGCCACCTCGAGTCGAAGATCGAGCAGTCCGTGCCCGACCGCGACGGAAACCTGGTCGTCTACTGCGCCTCCGGCAACCGCTCCGCGTTCGCGGCCAAGGCGCTCGAGGAGCTCGGCTACGCGAGCGTCGCCTCCCTCTCGGGCGGGTTCGCCGGCTGGAAGCGCAACGGGTTCCCGTTCGACCTGCCGCGCGCGCTCGACGAGACGAAGCGGCGCCGGTACTCGCGGCACCTCCTCATCCCGGAGGTGGGCGAGGAGGGCCAGCTCCGCCTCCTCGACGCGCGCATCCTCCTGATCGGCGCCGGCGGGCTCGGCTCCCCCGCCTCGCTCTACCTGGCGGCGGCCGGCGTGGGCACGCTCGGCATCGTCGACGACGACGCCGTCGACGAGACGAACCTCCAGCGCCAGATCGTCCACTCGACCGAGCGCCTCGGCGAGTCGAAGGCCGACTCGGCCAAGCGCACGATCGAGGCGCTGAACCCCGACGTCACCGTCAAGCTCTTCAAGGAGCGCCTGACGTCCGAGAACGTCGACCGCGTCCTGGACGAGGGCTGGGACGTGATCGTGGACGGTGCGGACAACTTCCCCACGCGCTACCTCCTGAACGACGCCTCCATCTGGCACGACATCCCTGTCGTCCACGGCTCGATCTACCGCTTCGAGGGCCAGACGACGGTCTTCAAGCCGAAGGAGGGGCCGT
>JBOHAM010000042.1:0-8520 GCA_050697735.1 Gaiellaceae bacterium
CGGCAAACCGGCCTCGCAGGACGCGGCCCTCGCAGACCACGGCGAGCGCCTCCGGCCGGAAGGGCCAGGGCGTGACGGCGACCCGCTCCGGATCGTCGTCAGCCGGGGCGAGCATGAGCCCGGCGGCTCGCCGCCCTTCGGTCACGCCGTGCAGGAGCGCAAGCGAGAGCCAGTCCCAGGCGAAGACGAGCTCGCGGTTTCTCGCCACTGTCTCCGCCGTCGCGTGGGGCGCGTAGTGGGGGTCGGCCCGGAGGCTCTCGAGCATGCGCGCCTGGAAGGCACCCTCGCACTCGAGGTAGCCGGCGACCGCGCGCTGCAGCTCCTCGTCACCCTGCGGCGGGAAGCGCTCGACGAGCAGCGTCCCGTGGAGGGAGACGAGGAGCGCGGCGTAGCGCGACTGCGGTAGGACGAGCTCGCCCGCGCGCGCCCAGAGCGCCAGCCGGCGGGCGGGCGGGAGGGCCGAGAAGGTGTACGGGAGCCCGGTGGCCGTGTCGAGCTCGGGAGCGAGCTCCCAGGCGGTCCAGCCGACGTCGTGCTGGTCGGCCGCGAGGCAGACCTCCTCACGCGGCTCGAACGGCTCGGCCCAGGCGTGCGCGAGCCGGCCCGCCACCCAGGCGTGTGCCGGCTGGCCGAGGACGACCGTCCCCTCCGGCGTCGCCCTGTGGAGCACCTCGCTATGTCCGGCGGCCGTGCACGGCATCCACGATCGCGGTGAGGACGCTCGTGTCCCCGGGCAGCGTCGCCAACCGCTCGCCGACGCGGGTGCGCGTCTCGTCCGCGAGCTCCCGCGCTCGCTCGAGGCCGTGGAGCGACACGTACGTGACCTTGCCAGCGGCCTCGTCCTTGCCGGGCGTCTTCCCCAGCTCCTCGGCGGTGCCGGTCGCGTCGAGGACGTCGTCGACGATCTGGAAGAGGAGTCCGATCTCCTCGCCCAGCGAGCGCCAGGGCGCCCGCTCCTCATCGGGGAGGCCGGCGACCGCCGTGGCGGTCGTCACCGCGGCGCACAGGAGCCGTCCGGTCTTCAGCGCATGGAGACGGCGAAGGCCGGCAGCGTCGAGGTCGCCGTCGGTCGTGACGTCGAGGTACTGCCCGCCGATCATGCCGAGGGTCGCCTCTGCGAGCTCACGCGCAACGAGCGGCGAGGGGTAGCCGAGCGCGAGGCGGAACGCCTCGGCGAGGAGCGCGTCGCCGGCGAGGATGGCCACGTCCTCGCCGAAACGGACGTGGGCGCTTGGCTGTCCCCTGCGGAGGTCGTCGTCGTCGAGCGCCGGCAGGTCGTCGTGCACGAGGCTGAACGTGTGCACGAGCTCGAGCGAGCACGCGGCCGGAAGCAGCTCCTCCGGGTCGTGCCCGAGGGCCTCGCCGATGGCGAGGCAAAGGACGGGACGGATGCGCTTCCCGCCTCCCAGGAGCGAGTAGCGCAGCGCCTCCTCCAGCCTGCCCAGCTCGGTCGCAAAGGAGAGGCCGGCGAGGAACTCCTCCGCCAGGCGCCGCAGGTCGTCAGGCTGACGCATCGGCGTCCCGGCGTGCGCGGTCGACCTCGGCCTGCACCTCCCGGGCGAGCTCGGAGAGCTCCTGGAGCACCCGGACCGCCCGCTCCGGATCCTCTGCCGCCTCGAGCTCGGTCCGCGCGGCCTCGACCTTCTCGAGCAGCTCCTGGAGGCGGGCGACGGGATCGGGCTCGCTCACCGGCTCCGAGCCTCCCGGACGACGCGGCCCAGGATCCCGTTCACGAGGCGGCCGGCGTCCTCGCTCGCGTAGCGCTTGGCGAGGGACACGGCCTCGTCGATCGCGACCTCGGCCGGGACCTCGCCCCGCTCGAGCTCGAAGAGGCCGAGGCGGACGACGTTGCGCTCGACGACGCCCAGCCGGTCGGCCGGCCACTCGTCCGAGGCGGCGTCGATGCGCCGGTCGAGCTCTTCTGCGTCCGCCACGACGCCGTCGGCGAGCTCGAGCGCGAACGGGTCGACGTCGCCCTCGTGCAGGCTGGCGAGCGGCTGGCGCGTGAGGTCCCACTGGTAGAGCAGCTCGAGCGCCAGGCGGCGGGCGGCCCGGCGGCTCGTCACGACGGCCCTCCCGCCAGCGCGGCCAGGCCGGCGCCGACCTCGTCCAGGAAGGCGGTCGTGTAGCGCCCGCTCGCGAACCCGTCGCTTGCGAGGATGTCGATGGCCAGATCGCGTGTCGTCGGGACTCCCTCCAGCTCGAATTCTGTCAGCGCCCGCCGGGCCCGGCCGAGCGCCGTCGGGCGATCTTCCGCCCAGACGATCACCTTGGCCACGAGCGAGTCGTAGAACGGCGGGATCGCATAGCCGTCGACGACGTGCGTGTCGACCCGGACGCCGGGGCCGAGCGGCGGGTGGAAGGCGGTGACCGTGCCCGGCGCCGGGAGGAAGTTGCGCGCGGGATCCTCTGCGTTGATGCGGAACTCGATCGCGTGCCCGCGTAGCGCCGCGCGGCCCTCCTGCGGCAGGCCCTCGCCGGCCGCGACGCGCAGCTGACCGTGGACGAGGTCGATCCCGGTCACGAGCTCGGTGACCGGGTGCTCGACCTGGAGGCGCGTGTTCATCTCGATGAAGTAGAAGCGCTCGTCCTCGTCTAGGAGGAACTCGATCGTCCCCGCGCCGCGGTAGGCGAGTGCCTCGGTCGCGCGGCGGGCCGCGTCCTCCATCTCCGCGCGCAGCGCCTCGGTCACCGCGGGGGACGGGCCTTCCTCGACGAGCTTCTGGTGCCGGCGCTGGATGGAGCAGTCGCGCTCGCCCAGCGTGAGCACGCCGCCCTCCCCGTCACCGAGCACCTGGATCTCGACGTGGCGTGCGCCGACGATCGCCCGCTCGACGTAGAGCGAGCCGTCCGAGAAGGCCGCCTGCGCCTCGGCGGACGCCGTCGAGTAGGCGGACTCGAGCTCGTCCTCCGCCCTGACCAGACGCATGCCGCGGCCGCCTCCGCCGGCGGACGCCTTCAGGAGGAGCGGGAAGCCGAAGTCGGCGGCGAGCGCGCGCACCTGCTCGAGCGTGGCCGCGCCGTTCGAGCCGGGGACGAGCGGAAGCCCGGCCGCGGCGACGGTCTCCTTCGCCCGGATCTTGTCGCCCATCACCTCGATCGACTCCGGGCGCGGGCCGACGAAGACGAGATCGTTGTCCTCGCACGCGGCGGCGAAGGCGGCATTCTCGGCCAGGAAGCCCCAGCCGGGGTGCACGGCCTCACAGCCGGTGGTGTTCGCCGCGGCGACGAGCGACGGGATGTTCAGGTAGCTCTCCGCCGCGGCCGGCGGACCGATGTGGACGGCCTGGTCGGCGAGGCGGACGTGGAGCGAGTCGCGGTCGGCCGTGGAGTAGACGGCAACCGCCTCGATCCCGAGCTCGTGACAGGCGCGCACGACGCGGACGGCGACCTCGCCGCGGTTGGCGATCAGGATCCGCCGGAACACGGCTTGGCGAAAGTCGTGACGATCCGCGCGCCTCTCGGCACGGACTGCGCGCCACGCGCGCGGATTTCAGCGTTAGGCTCGTTAGCGGGTGGTGGGCTGGGGTGCCCCACGAGGATCACGGGCTCTGCGGCGGTCACTAGAGCGCGTCGAGCGGCCGGCCGTTCAGCGGCTCGAGCTCGAAGAGGAGCTGCCCGTACTCGACCGGCTGGGCGTTCTCGACGCAGATCCGCCGAACGACGGCCTCCGCCTCGGCCTGCACCTCGTTCATGAGCTTCATCGCCTCGAGGATGCAGAGCGTCTGCCCAGGGCCGACCGTGTCGCCCTCCTCGACGAAGGGGTCGGCGTCCGGCTGCGGCGCCCGGTAGAACGTCCCCACCATCGGCGACTCGATGCGGATGACGTCGCTGAGGAGCGGCTCGGTCGCTCCTTCCGGCTCCTCGTGCACGGGCGCGACCGGCACCGCGACCTGCGCGAGCGGCGCGTCCAGGCGCTCGTCCGTCCGCCGCACGGTGACGCGCATCTCGCCCTCCTCGATCGTCACCTCCGCGATCCCCGACTCCTGGACGACGCGGATGATCTCGCGCAGCCGCTCGGCCTCGTTCGGCGTCAGCCCGGCCGTCTCCGACTCGTCGCGGCGCCCGCGCGCCCGCACCGAGCGCAAGAGCGGCTCCGCGTCCTCGCCGTACAGCGCGAGCAGGAGCAGCTCTTCCTCGCTCGCGGCGAGGCCCTCGGCGTCGGCGCGAAGCTCCTCGAGCGCGACCGGCCCGTCGGTCGAGCCGGCGGTCCCGTCCCCGAGCAGCTCGACCGCCCGCCTGACGGTCGTGTCGATCGCTCCCGGCGGGGAGCCGTAGCGGCCCTCGACGAGGTCGCGTAGCTCGTCCACGACGAAACGCCAGCGCTGGGCCGAGAGCACGTGGAGGAGCGCCTGCGAGCCGAGCACCTGCCCGATCGGCGAGGCGAGCGGCGGCCAGCCGCACTCGCGCCTGATCGTGGTCAGCTCGTCGAGCACCTCGTCGAGGCGGTCGGAGGAGGCGTGGGTGCGCAGGCTCGCGTCGAGCTCGGCCACGAGGCCGGCCGGCAGGCTGTACTCGGCCGCCCGCACGGCGACTCGGGGTGAGAGCGGCGGCACAGGCTCGATGCCGAGAGCCTCGTCGACGAGCTCCGAGCCGCGCCACAGCGCCTCGAGGTCGACGCCGGTGTCCAGCCCGAGCCCGGCGAGCGAGCGGGTCAGCGCCTCCGCCGAGACGCGGTGGAGCGAGAGCGCGACGGGATAGAGCGCGCAGGCGACGTGCGTCCCGCCGGCCCGCACCGCCTCGATGGCCGCCGCGAGCGCCACGCCGCCGGCGCCCTGGCAGTGGAGCCCGACCGGCAGCCCGCTCGCCTCGCCCACGCGCTCGACGAGCTCCCGCGCCTTGGCCGGGTCGAGGGAGCTGGCCGGATCGTGGATGAGGACGCGCGCCGCGCCCAGGTCGGAGAGGTGCTCGGCGCGCTCGACCAATAGCTCCGTCTCGCCGGTGGGCCCGGGACTGTGCACGAGGCCGACCGAGAGCTCCTTGCCGGCCTCGCGGATCGCGGCCGCCGCCTCGCTCAGATTCGTGAGGTCGTTGAGCGGATCGTGGATCCGGAAGACGTCGATGCCGCTTGCGGCGGCGCTGGCGATAAAGCCGCGCACGAGGTCGGAGGAGACCGGCCGGGAGCCGACGAGGAAGCGCCCGCGCAGCGCCATCCCGAGGGGCGTCGAGCAGCGGGCGCGAATCGAGCGGATGCGCTCCCACGGGCTCTCGACGCCGCGGCGCACCGCGGCGTCGAAGCAGCCGCCGCCGGAGATCTCCAGGCAGGCGAAGCCGGCCCGGTCGAGCTCGCCGGCGAGGTCGTAGAGACCCGCAGCAGGGACGCGCTCGGCGAGCGGCTCCTGCGAGAGCAGCCGGATCGTCGTGTCGACCAGTTGGGGCACTGT
Source organism: Gaiellaceae bacterium (assembly GCA_050697735.1). Lineage (GTDB taxonomy): Bacteria > Actinomycetota > Thermoleophilia > Gaiellales > Gaiellaceae > JAIBJN01. The sequence goes on from JBOHAM010000042.1 coordinate 5,385, forward strand.
CACGCTCGCGAGATGTACCGACGCTCGCGCGTGTCGACCTTGACGCGGTCGCCGACGTTCACGAAGAGCGGCACCTGGACGACCGCCCCAGTCTCGAGCGTCGCCGGCTTCGTTACGTTCGAGACCGTGTCGCCGCGGACGCCGGGCTCCGTCTCCGCGACCGAGAGCTCGACCGAAGCGGGGAGCTGGATGCCGCCCGGGCGGCCGTCGACGGTGAGGAGCTGGACGCTGGCCGAGGGCTGGAGGAAGTCGAGCTCCTCGGCGACGTCTCCGCGAGGCAGCGAGAGCTGCTCGTAGGTGTCCTCGTCCATGAAGACGACCTCGTCGCCGGAGTCGTACAGATACTGGACGTTCTTCGTCTCCGTGCGCACGCGCGGCATCTTCTCGCCCGCGCGGAACGTGCGGTCGACGACGGCGCCGGTCTCGAGGTTCTTCACTCTCGTCCTGACGAACGCGCCGCCCTTGCCGGGCTTGACGTGCTGGAACTCGACGATGCGCCAGACCTGCCCGTCGAGCTCGACGTGCATCCCGTTCTTGAACTGGTTCGTTGAGACGGTCTCCGCCACGGGGCGGAAGTCTAGTTGAGCGTCAAAAGGTCTTTCGCGAACGTGGTGAGGACTTCGGGGCCGTCCTCGCCGACGATCACGAGGTCTTCGATCCGCACCCCGCCCTGCCCCGCCAGGTAGACGCCCGGCTCGACGGTGACTACGTTGCCGGCGACGAGCACGTCGGTGGAGGTCGGCCGCAGGACAGGCAGCTCGTGCACCTCCAGGCCGACGCCGTGGCCGAGGCCGTGGAGGACGGGCGCGAGGCCCGACTCCTCGATCTCCGTACGCGCGATCGCGTCGAGCTCGACGCCGGTGGCGCCCGGCCGCACTGCCGCGAGCGCCCTCTCCTGGGCCGAGCGGCAGAGCGCGTATGCGGCCCGGAGCTCGTCGGAGAGCTCGCCGGTGGCGAACGTCCGCGTGCAGTCGGCGCAGTAGCCGTCGACGAGCGCGCCGGCGTCGACGATCACGGTTTCGCCCGGGCCGATCTCGCGCGCGCCGGGATGGTGGTGCGGCAGGGCGGCGTTCGGCCCGGCGCCGACGATGGGGGGAAAGGCCATGGCGTCCGCTCCCTCGTCGCGGAGCATCTGCTCGAGCCACCAGGCGACCTCGGCCTCCGTCCAGCCCACGAATGTTTCTTGCGCGAGCCGCTCGTAGGCCGCCGTCGTGACCCGGGCGGCACGCCGGATCGCGTCCAGCTCCGAGGGCTCCTTCAGCGAGCGCAGGCCGAGGACGACGCCGGTCGAGGGCACGAGGTCCGTGCCGTCGGCCGACAGCGCCTCGTGGCCGGCGACGGTGACCGTCTCGGCCTCGATGGCGACCGGGCCGGCCGCCAGGTCGGCGAGGCGCTCGCCGAGCCAGCCGAGCAGATCGCGGTCGGCGGTGACCACCTCGACGCCGTCGAGGGCGCGCGCCGCCTGGGTGTAACGGCCGTCCGTCGCCACGGCGAGGCTCTCCGGGCCGACGAGCAGCGCAGCGTTGGAGCTGTCGAAGCCCGTGAGGTAGCGAACGCTCACGGAGCTCGTGGCGAGGAAGGTAGCCGCGCCGAGCTCGTCCAGGCGCCCGCGCAGGCGCTCGATGCGCTCGTTCACGCGTGCTCCTTGAGGTATTGGAGCGCCTCTCGATAGCCGACGGGGCCCTTGCCCACGATCCGGTGCGTCACCACGTCCGCGATCACGGACACGCGACGCCACTCCTCTCGCTCCTCGATGTTCGACAGGTGCACCTCGACGACCGGCGCGTTGCAGAGCTCGAGCGCGTCGCGAATGGCGTAGCTGTAGTGCGACCAGGCGCCGGGGTTGACGACGAGGCCGTTCGCCCAGCGTGTCGAGTCGTGGCACCACTCGACGAACTGGCCCTCGTGGTTCGTCTGGAAGCAGCGCGCCGTGCAGCCGAGCTCGCGCGCCCACGCGTAGATCTTCGTCTCCAGCTCCCCCAGGCTCAGCCCGCCGTAGAGCGCCGGATCGCGCTGGGCGAGCACGTCGAGATTGACCCCGTTGATGACGGCCATCTGCACGCCGGCGAGTCTACTGCCGGATCAGCGCGGCGAGGGCCGCCCGCGCGTCGCCTTCGGGGACGTCGGTGACGACCGGCTTCCCGGGCGCTTCCAGGAGGACGAAGACGCCCTTCCCCTTCTTGTCGCGCTCGAGCGCGGCCCAGGCGGCGTCGAGGTCGGCCGCGACCGGCTCGGGATGCAGCACCTCCTCGACGGCGTCGGTCGGAAGCCCGGAGAGGCGCAGCGCGGCGAGGAGCCCGAGCGCCACCGCCTCGCCGTGTGAGACTCGGTAGCCGGAGCCGGCTTCGAGGGCATGCGCGAACGTGTGCCCGAGGTTGAGGACGGCGCGGCGGCCCTCGGTCTCGTAGGGGTCGGAGAGGACGACGCCCGCCTTGTAGGCGGCGCAGGCGCGGATCATCTCCTCCTCGGGCAGGTCCCAGAGCTCGCGGCCGGCGAGGAGGCCGGTCTTGACGACCTCGGCCATGCCGGCGCGACGTTCTTGTTCCGGGAGCGTAGCGAGGTAGGCGGGATGGATGACCACCTGCCGCGGGAAGTGGAAGGCGCCGGCGAGGTTCTTGCCCTCGGCGGTGTTGATCCCGGTCTTGCCGCCGATGGCCGCGTCGACCTGACCGGTGAGCGTCGTCGGGATGGCAATCCAGGGAACGCCCCGCAGGAACGTCGCGGCGACGAAGCCGGCCACGTCCGTGGTCGACCCGCCGCCGAAGGCGACGATCGGGTCCTCGCGGCCCAGTTCGAGCTCGCTCCAGAGGCGCTCGACGACCTCGAGGGTCTTCGCGTGCTCGCCGGCCGGCACAGAATGAACAGGTCCGTCGAGCGGTGGATCGTGCAGCTCGAGCACGCGCTCGTCCGCCACGAGCGAAGCCCGGCCCGAAGTGACGATCCATCCTCGGATGGCGACGCCGAGAGCGGTGAGCAGCACGCCGTCCGCGTCTCGGGCGTCTCCGTCGGCGGCGTCCTGATAGACACGCTGCCGCTCGGCGTAGAGCCGCCGGAAGTCGTCCTCGCGCCGCGCGAGCGGGCGACCCGTCTCGCGCGCCCGCCTCCACGCGGTCTCGACGTCGACGTCCAGGTAGAC
>JBOHAM010000043.1:0-24809 GCA_050697735.1 Gaiellaceae bacterium
TGCGGGTCCTGCGCTCGGCTCGTCCGGTGCCGGAAGGCCCCCGCGACGAAGCCCTGGCCGTATTCGCGCCGCTTCCCGCCCTTACCGCGGCGAACGACGCACGCCTCCCGCTCGAGGTAGCGAAGCGCCGCCTGCCAGGAGGCCTCGTGCGCCTCTGAGATCTCGCGTCGGAGCCGCTCGTCGTCGGTGAGCGCGTGCAGCAGGCTGACGCTCTTCGGGCAGGAGAAGACGAGGTCGTAGCCGGACACCGGGTTGAGCTGCTGCGGCTCCTCGCGCCACTCGCCCGTCTCGACGGCGAGCGTGCGCTTAGTGATCGTGCGAGCCCGCACGGGCGAGCGCAGCCGCTCCTCGTTCGCCGGGTTGACCCCGCGGAGCAGCGTTCCCAGATCCTCGTCGCCGACGACGCCGACCAGCCCGAGCCCGGCCGACGCGCTGCCGGCCCAGATGCCGGGCGACTCGCCGCGACCGGCGTAGTAGTCGTCCAGCCCGCGGGCGACCTGTCGCTCGTAGTAGGCCTCCTGGCCCAGCGTCAGCTTCGCGACGCTCAGCATTCCGCCACCCCGAGGAACCCCTGACAGGCGGAGACGCACATGCACCCAAGGTGCGACGAACGACAGTCGTTTACTGCCCGAGCAACGCCGGCTGACCACTCTGTGACCACACGAGAAGCCGCAGAAAGTTGCCGAGGACCGAAATCGGCGCTCCGCCGCCCCCGAAGAAGTGCCTGCAAAGAAGCCGATTCCGGCTCAGAGCGGCGAAGCGTGTGACCGCGGCGCCACTGGTTCGAGCCCAGTACCGCCCACTGGACGCAGCGGTACGCAGTCCGTGGCGAGAGCGCCCGTTCACCCGACGCGGCAGGTCTTCTACGGCAGGATGCGAGATGGGCGAAAATGCGGGACCCGACGCGAAGCGCGCGTCCGTGCCCCTAGCCACCGGGAGACGATCGGCCTCTTCGACTCTTTGAGCCCGTCGGCTTGTGCTCCTTGGGCCCATCGTCTGGTTTCGCCCCCTCGGCACCGCGACCGAGCTCCTCGGGCATCTCAGCCACTGGCTCGTACGGACGCCGCCTGAGGTTTGCCGGCTCGAGCTCCTCGAGGGCGGCAAGCTCCCGCTTTCGTGCCCTTCGTTTCGAAGCGAGCAAGGAGCGGATCTTCGTGAGCGGAGTTCGTCCCTCCGGAAGAGCGGCGACCTCGTCGGTGACTCGGTAGCAGCCGGCGAAGAAGGGCACGTAGGCGTCGGGAGGCCGACCTGGGCCAACGTCCGGGGACAGGAGGAGCAGCATGCGCTCTCCTTCAGGAAGCTGAACCGTCCAGCTCGTCTCCACGTTCTCCGCTGTGCCGCCGACGACGCGCACTGTAATGTGCTCGAGGTCGAGTTCTCCCTCGAGTACGCGCTCGACCGCGATCGAGAACAGGGAATGAGTCTCGGCCGCCTCCTCCACGGTGTGCATTTCGACATCGGCGAGCGTCTCCACCCGGCCGATAAGGACCAGATCGGCTCCGGTGAGCCGCTCAGGAAGCTCCGGGATTCCCTCGTATGTGGTCGTCACTGCACAGCCCCTCCTGTTACTCGTAGGCGTACCAGAAGACGGTTTCGCGGTACTCTGGTGAGGCGGCAGCCGCCGGGGCCGTGTGGCTTGCGTAGGCGAGAAGCTGGACGGGAGCAGACCAGCTGGCGGCAGCGGGAGACTTCCGCGCCGCGTTGAGAGTTGTGTTGAAGTTTTGGCCGCGCCATCCGAGCACGAACCGGTTCTGCAAAGCGTCATAGGCAAGCCCCGGTTGGATCCGCGTCGTCTCGCTTCCGAAGACGGTCGAGAGCTGCTGGAGCTGTCCTCCGCTGATCCTGCAAGTCAGGCTCCGGATCAGGTTCATCCCGTACGTCGAGTGCGGCGCCCATGAGAAGGCCACGACCACGTTGTTGTTGGCGTCCGCCGCCGCTGAGACTCCGGAGAGCGCCTTGTAGAAGGTGTTGAGGTAGACGGGCGCGCTCCAGCTCGCCCCGTCGTTCGTGGAGATGCTCGCGCGCAGGTAGCCGCTGTTTGCCTGGTCCGAGCGGTCGAGGTGAGGCCAGACCAGGATCCACGTCGACTGACCGTTGGCCCTCGTCCAACAGAGCGCGGGTATTCCGTACGTTCGGGCATTCGCCGGAGCGCCGGCCCAGTGCCACTGGTAGCCCTGGTTGATGGAGCGTACGACTCGGATCGAGCCGAGGTCGTCGTTCGTAACCCACGCCCAGAGCATTGTGCGGTCGTCGTCGCGGGCGAACGCAGGGCCATAGAGGGAACGTTCTCCCCCGTAAAACAGCCAGTGGCGAAAGAGGAAGCGTTCGCCGTCTCCTCGCAGCCAGGTCGGAGGCCCTCCGACCAGCGTCCAGCCGACCACGTAGAGCCCAGATTGGGGAGTGCTCGCAGCGCCGGGAGTGATGTTCGTGCGGGCGTCCACGTGCCCATAGGACGTCAGGTCATTCGTGACCTGAGCCCAGCTTGCTCCTCCGTCCTGCGAGCGCAGTTCGCGGAGTCGATTTCGCGTGAAGAGCGAGTACACGTTCCGGAGGCGAGCGACGTCGTCTGCGAACGGCCCGAACCGCTGGCGGTGGTACTCGTAGCCCCCGTTCATCGTGTCGTTTGCGCCCGTGGAGTGATCGAGACCGAGGCAATGCCCGAACTCGTGCATGAGGATTCCCTGCATGTCGAACTCGCCCGCCGCCGCGTTGTAGGGGACGAACGGCCACGGTGTGAGGTCGGATCCACGCTTGCGGTGGAACACGATGATGAGCCTGTTGTACGTACCGAAGGTGGATGCGAGACGGGTCGAGTTGGCATGGCGTTCGTTCATCGAGATCACGAGTTCGCCGGAATCGGAGTCCGTCTTGGTCGTGTAACCCCAGAACTGGAAGCGCAGGTCGACGCCCGCAACGTTCATCCAGCGCGTGTACGCGTTGATCACGGCGTCAGTAAACGGCGCCTGCCAGCCGATGGGGATGCCCTGGTCAATGAAGGACTGCCAGTTGATTAGGACGCGCGGGCGAAGCCCCTCGTCGTACCACTTCTGGTCAGCCATTCGGGTTCATCTCGCCGCCGGGTCGACGGGCTGCCGACTGCCGGCGCGGACGGAAGTGTGGATGCCGCAGCAACGATTCGGCAAGAGCACGAACAACCCCTTTGTCGCTGCTGCAACGAACGTACTCCCTCGCTACGCGGGAGTCAAGGACGCAGGCCGCGGGCGGTCGCCAGACGCCTGCCACTGAGTGAAAGAGCGCTTGCCTCCTCGTTGCTCGCGTCCCCCTGAACGCGAAGGCCGCTTCCGCGGCCGGGCGCAGTCTCAACGGGCCGCTGCTTCCTTGACATCACGGCGGGCCCGATGGAACGATCGTCGCCGGCGACGAAAGGAGCTTGCCGGTGGGCCCGGGGCCCGACGACGACTCTGCGGGCACGACCCCACTCGGCGGCGCCGTCACCGGGCAGGTTCAGGCAGGCCGCTTCGTCCTCGAGGTGGGAGCGCCGGCCGGAACGCGGGCGCAATTCGACCCAGCGGCGGCCGCGGACTCGACGCCGCTTCGGGTCGCGCTGAGCCAGCCGTCCGAGCCCGACGCTGCTTCCGGAGTCGAGGAAGCTGTGGGAGAGGCGGCCAGCGTTACGAGCCGGGTAGAGCGGGCGCTCGAGCTCTTCACCGCTGTCGCCCAGGGCCGCATCCTCGACCGGAAGATCCTCCTCAAGGAGGTGGACGTCCTCATCGGCGCGCTCGAGCGGCTCGACCGCGAGGGCCGCCACCGCGAGGCGCTGCGCCTGGGGCGTGCCCTCGCCTCGCTCGCGGCGCTCGCCATGCGCTGGGTCACGCTCGTCCAGAGCCTCCGCATCGCGCTTCGGGCCGCGCGCGCCGTCGGCGATGCGCCGGCGATCGCCTGGGCCCGGCACGAGCTCGGCACGCTCTTCCTCGGGGCCGAGGACGCCGCTGCTGCCAACAGCGAGTTGCGCGAGGCGCTGCGGATTCGCGAGGAGTTGGGCGACGAGGAAGGCGCCGAGGTGACGCAGCACAATCTCGCCGTGCTCCGCGGAACGCTCGGAGCGCCCCGGCCGGACGGCCTGCGGCCGGCGTGGATCGCGGCGATCGTGGCCGGCGTCCTTCTCCTCGTGGCGGGCGGAGTGGCGGTGGCGCTTCTCCTCCGCGACGGCGATAACGGGCCACCGCCGGCCGACACGACTCCGCCGGTGGTCAGCTTCACCGAGACGCCGGACGATCCGACCGAGGAGCTGAGCGCGAGCTTCTCCTTCGAGGCCGACGAGCGGGTGCGGACCTTCGAGTGCCGGCTCGACGACGGTGCCTTCGAGGAGTGCGTCAGCCCGCAGAACATCCCCGGTCCGCTCGGCGTGGGGCCGCACGTCTTCGCCGTGCGCGCGGTGGACTTCGCGGACAACGTCGGCGAGGCGGCCGTCCACGAGTGGACGATCGAGCGCGGCGAAGGCCCGGTGGCGGTGATCGTGGACGGCCCGGCCGAGCTCACGAGCGAGACGACGGCGACGTTCACGATCGAGGCGCCGGACGCCGTGCGGCTCGAGTGCGCGGTCGACGGGGGCGACGCTCAGAGCTGCCCGACGCTCGTCGCGTTCGAGGTGGACGAGGGCGAGCACGTCTTCGAGGTGCGGGGGTTCGACGCCTCGGACACAGCGGGGCCGCCCGCCACCCACCGCTGGACGGTGGACACGACCGGGCCCGAGGTGACGATCGACGAGGTCACGTTCACGAACGGGCTCGCGGTCGAGGTCGCCTTCACGCCGGGCGAGGACGGCGTCACGGTGGAGTGCGCGCTGCTCGAGCGGACGGCGGTCGAGGAGGGCGAGGAGGAGCCCGAGCCCAGGCTGATCGAGACGCAGGGCGACTGCCAGAGCCCGGCGGTCTTCGACGAGCTCCAACCGGAGACGCTCTACGTCGCGCGCGTCACCGGGACGGACGCGGTCGGCAACGTGGGCGAGCCCGACGAGGAGGAGTTCGACACGGTCGCCGACGTCGAGTAGGGCTAAATATCCGCGTCGAAGCGGCGCGTGAGGTAGAGCTCGACGTCCGGCCCGTCGGGGTTCGCGAGGACGTCCGCGAGCCACGCCCGGCTTTCGAAGTCGACCACCTGGAGCTCCCAGACGCACCCTGCGGCCGGATCGGCCATCTTCTTCAGGGCGGTCGGGTCATCGAGCGGGCTCAGGTAGATGCGCTGGTGGAGCTCGTTCTCGGACTGCCACCAGTAGTAGAGGGCGATGCCGAACGTGGCCGAGTCGTGGATCGTCACGAAGCCGGTGCCGTAGCGGCTCTCGTCCACCGCGGGCTGCGGGAAGACGTCGGGGGCCAGGTCCAGCACGGCGTCCACGAGCTCCGGACGCGGCTCCTTGCCCGGGAGGGTGATGCTGTACAGCTTGAGGCGCCAGTCGCCAAGATCCTGCCGGCGCAGGAAGCGGATGGGCCGCGGGCGGTGCGGTGCGCCGAGGCCGGTCTCTGCCGGAGTCTGGGTCTCGGTCCGAGGCACTGCCCTCAACAACGCGCGGGCGGCGGCCTGCATTCCCGCTCAGTCGCGCGCGCGGCGGGCGAGTTCCTCCTCGACGGCGGCCGCGTCGAGGTCGCGGGAGGCCAGCGCGACGTAGGAGGCGAACCACAGGTCGGCAAGCTCGGAGACGACGCGCTCGTCGTCCTCCCCGGCGACCGCGAGCGCCGCCTCGACGCCCTCCTCGCCGAGCTTCTGCGCGCACGCCGTGGGCCCGCCGCGCAGGAGGCCGGCGACGTAGGAGCCCTCCGGCAGCGTCTCGGCGCGCTCGCGCACGCGCCGCCAGAGCCACGGCGCGAAGCAGGAGACGGAGCCCGTGTGACACGCGGGCCCGTTCGGGCGCACGCGGAGGAGGAGGGCGTCGCCGTCGCAGTCGTCGCGGAGCTCCTCGACGGCGAGCGTGTTTCCGGAGGTCTCGCCCTTTCGCCAGAGGCGGCCGCGCGAGCGGCTGAAGAAGTGCGCCTCGCCGGTCTCGCGCGTGCGCGCGAGCGCCTCGTCGTCCATCCAGGCGAGCATGAGCACGCGGCCGCTCACCGCATCCTGGACGATCGCGGCGCGGAGCTCCCGTTTAGCGGCCAAGGATCGTCCCTTCCGGCCGGCGAGCTCCTGTGGCCCCGCGGGGCCACCCCGTGCCTCCACCCGCTTTCGAGCGTAACGAGCTCGAGCGCACCCATGGCGCGCGGAACGTGCCGGAAGCGTGACGAACCGCCCACAACGGGGCGGCGCGGGGCTTAGGGGCCTGTCCGGAAAGTGAACCAGGGCGCCTGACAGGCGCCACGCGGCGCGAGGCGGCGTCCTCTGTCGCGTCGATATGCCCGCATATCGACGCTCTTTGCGTCCTTGCCTCGCACCACGTGTCGCGTGTCATCCACCGTGGCCACCTTCCGGACAGACCCCTAGGCGGCATCGCGGAGCGGGACTCCCAGCCCGCGGAGCTCGGCGCGGAGCGCCACCAGGCGCGCCGGGTTCTCGTGGAGGATGGAGGCGAGCAGGGCCGCCTGCGCCACCTCGAGCGCGGCGGCGACGTGCTCGGCCGAGCCCGCCCCGCCCGAGGCGATCACCGGCACCGCCACAGTCGCGGCGACCTCGCCGGTCAAAGCCAGGTCGTAGCCGTCGCGCGTGCCGTCCGTGTCGATGGACGTGAGCAGGATCTCCCCGGCGCCGCGCTCCTCGCCCTCGCGCGCCCATTCCGCAGCGTGGCGTCCCGTCTCGCGCCCACCCGCGTGGGAGCGGACGGCGCCGCCGGTCGCGTCGATCGCCAGTACGACCGCCTGGGTGCCGAGGCGCTCGGCGAGCTCGGTGAGGAGCTCGGGGCGCGCAAGAGCGGCCGAGTTGACCGAGACCTTGTCCGCCCCCGCCGCGAGCAGCGCCTCGGCGTCGGCGGCCGTCCGGATGCCGCCGCCGACCGTGAAGGGGATGGCCAGCCGCTCGGCCACGCGGCGCACCAGCCCGACGAGCGTCTCCCGCCCCTCGACCGTGGCGGCCACGTCGAGGAACACGAGCTCGTCGGCGCCCGCCTCGGAGTACGCTTCGCCGAGCTCGACTGGATCGCCCACGTCGCGCAGCCCGCGAAAGCGAACGCCCTTGACGACGCGCCCGCCGGCCACGTCCAGGCAGGGGATCAGGCGCGGGAGAGGCATCGCTCGAGAAAGCGAGCGCCCGCGCGGCCGCTCTTCTCCGGATGGAACTGGACGCCGAGGAAGCTGCCGGACTCTGCGACGGCGACGACGCCCTCCGACGTCGCAGTCGCCGCCGGCGTCTCGGCCGCGTAGGCGTGCGCGAACCAGAACTCCTCGCCATCGGGCTCGACGCGCGCCCACCCGATGCGGGGCACGCGTTCGCTGCGTAGGCGCACCGCGCGGCCGGAGAGGAGGCCGAGCCCGGGCACGCCGCCGTCTTCGTCCGAGGACTCGAGCGCAAGCTGGAGCCCGAGGCAGATGCCGAGCGTCGCCTTGCCGGCGGCCACGCGCTCTCGCAGCGCCTCGTCGAGACCGCGGGCGGCGAGCCCTTCCCTCGCGGTGCGCGCCGACCCGACACCGGGGAGAACGGCCAGGTCGGCGCGCGCCACGTCGTCCGGGTCGCCGGTCGGCCGGGCGTCGGCATCGAGGCGCTCGAGGGCCAGGAGGACCGAGCGCACGTTGCCGGCGCCGTACTCGCAGACAGCGACTCTCACAGCAGGCCCTTCGTCGAGGGGATGCCCGCCCCCTCGGTGCGAACAGCGGTCCGCAGCGCGCGACCCACCGCCTTGAACGCCGCCTCCGCCACATGGTGGGGATCGCGGCCGGTGGCCTCGACGTGAACCCCGGCCCGTGCGGCCTGGGCCAGGCTGGTGAGGACGTGCTCCGCGAGGCCCGGGTCAAGCTCCAGCCGGAGCTCGGCCGCGGCGCGCCCGCCTAGGTCGACGGCAGCCCGCGCGAGCGCGTCGTCCATGGGCACGACGGCGTCCCCGAAGCGGGCGATCCCGCGGCGGTCGCCGAGGGCGCGGTCGAGCGCCTCCCCGAGCGCGAGGGCGGCATCCTCGGCAGTGTGGTGCTCGCCGGTCTCGAGGTCGCCGACCGCCTCGAGGACGAGGTCGAAACCTGCGTGGAACGCGAGCTGCTCGAGGAAATGGTCGTAGAGCCCGGCTCCGGTCGCCACGCGCACCCGGCTCGCGCCATCCAGGGCGAGCCGCACGCGCACGCGGGTCTCCGCCGTCGAGCGGAGGTGGCGGACGCGCCGTCCTCCTGTCCCCGCCACCGGGGCGGGCCGGTCGAGCGCGCGCGCGAGGCCCTCGACGAGCCGGTCGTCGTCCTCCGGGTCGCGCACGGAGGCGCGGATGCCGTCGGGGAAGACGCGGACGACGAGCCCCGAGCGGAGTAGCGCGGCGCCCAGCCTCTCCGGCTCCTCAACGGGCACGAAGAGGAAGTTCGTTCGCGACGGCAGCGGCTCGAGCCCGAGGGCCCGCAGCGCCCGGGCGAGCCGCTCGCGCTCCTCGACCTGCCCGGAGACGTCCGGCGGGTCGGCGAGCGCGGGGAGGGCGAGCGCCGCGGAGAGGGTCGAGATCGGAGCGGGCGACTGGCGCCGGTTGAGCTCGGCCGCGGTGTCCGCGTCCGCGAGCGCGTAGCCAACGCGGGCGCCGGCGAGGCCGAAGGCCTTGGAGAAGGTGCGCAGGACGACGACGCCCTCGTCGAGGCGGCCGGCAGCCGTCTCGCCCGCGTACTCGAAGTACGCCTCGTCCACCGCCAGGGGCCGCGCCGCGGGAAGGTCGCCGAGCGCCCCGGTCGGATTATTCGGGCGGCACGAGAACGTGAGCACGGGGTCGTTGCCGCCGACTTCGGCGCCGGCGAGGTTCGCGGCGATTCGGAAGAGCGGGTAGGTCGGCTCCTCGGCGATCGCCACGCGGTCGCCCGGGCCGGCGAACGCGCGCGCGCAGAGGAGGATGAGGTCGTCGGCGCCGGCGCCGAGCACGACGTTCTCCGGCTCGACGCCCGCGTAGCGGGCCACCGCCGCCGCCAGCTCCGTGTAGCCGCCGTGCGGGTAGTTCTGGACGTCGGCGACCGGCGCAGCGAGCGCTCCCGCCCGGGAGGAGGGCAGTGGCCACGCCGGCACGTTTCCGTCGAAGCGGACGATCTCGACCGGGTCGAGGCCGGTGCGCGCGGCGACCTCGGCCGTCGAGAGCGCCCAGGAATAAGCGGCGAACGCCGCCGGGAGTGTCCTCACCGTCGCACCGCCTCGGCGTGGGCGGGCATGCCCTCGACGGCGGCGAGCGCCTCGACGACCGGGCGCACGCGCGCGAGCCCCGCGGGCGTCAGACGCTGGATCGTCACCGGCTTGAGGAAGGCTTCGAGGCCGAGCCCGCCCACGGCCCGCGCGCGCCCGCCGGTGGGGAGGACGTGGTTCGCGCCCGTAGCGTAGTCGCCCGCGGCCACCGGGGACCAGCGGCCCACGAACACGGAGCCGGCGTTGCGGACGCGCGGCGCTAGGCGCTCTGCCTCCTCGCCGAGGAGGACGAGGTGCTCCGGCGCGAGCGACTCCACGCGGGCCAGCGCTCCTTCGAGGTCGCCGTCGGCCTCGACGATCCGGCAGACCGCGTCGGGCCCGTGCTCGCGCTGGGCGGCGAGCTCGAGCTCCGCCACGTCGAGCTCCGCACCGGCGGAGGCGAGCACGACGACCTCGGACGGCCCGGCCGGAAGGTCGACTGCCACGTCGCGCGAGACGAGCAGCTTCGCCTCGTTCACGAAGGCGTTGCCGGGGCCGACGAGCTTGTCGACGGCGGCGATCGTCTCCGTTCCGTAGGCGAGCGCGGCCACGGCCTGGGGCCCGCCGACGGCCCACACCTCCTCCAGCCCGAGCAGCTCGGCGGCCCGGGCGACGAGGCCCGCGCCCTCGGGCGGCGTGGCGACCGCGATGCGCTCGACGCCGGCCACCTGCGCGGGCACCGCGCACATGACGAGCGTGGAGACGAGCCCGCGCGGCACGTAGATCCCGACCGAGGCAAGCGGGGACCACCGCCGCTCGAGCACGACCCCCGGAAGGACTTCCTCGCGCAGGTCGGCGGGGCGTTGGCGCTCGTGCCAGCGGCGGACAGCGTCGGCGAGCGCGAGGAGTGCGTCCTTCGGCACGTCGCCGGCGGGCTCCGCGCGCGCCGGTTCGACCCCGTCGAGGCGGAGCGACCAGTCAGCCACAGCGGCGTCGCCCCGCTCGCGCACGTCCGTGAGGATGTCGGCGACCTCGGTCACGCCAGCATCCGCTCGACCGGGACGAGCAGGATCGAGGATGCGCCGGCCGCTTCCAGGCGCGGCAGGAGCCGCCAGACGTCGGCCGCCGGGACGAGCGCGTGGACAGCCACCATGCCGGGCTGCGCCAGCGGGATCACGCTCGGCGCGCCGGAGCCCGGGACGAGCGCGCAGATCTCGTCCAGCGAGTCGGCCGGCGCGTTGAGCATCAGGTAGCGCGCCTCCCGGGCCTGCACGACGCTGCGCAGGATCGGCGCCAGGCGGAGCGAGGCCTCGTCGGGCTCCTCCGCGGCCACGAGCACGGCCTCGGAGGCGAAGAGCGCGCCCAGCGAGCGCAGGCCGTTGGTGCGCAGCGTGTTCCCGCTCGAGACGAGGTCGACGATCGCGTCCGCCAGGCCGAGCCGTGGCGCCACCTCCACGGTGCCGGTCACGTCCACGAGGTCGACCCGGACGTCTCGCTCGGCGAGCAGGCGCCGTGCGAGGGTGGGATACACGGTCGCCACCCGCAGGCCGCGCAGGCCGGCCAGCTCCTCGACGGGCGATTCCTCCGGCACCGCGGCCTCGAGCGTGCACCCGCCGAAGCCGAGCCGGAGGAGCTCCGTCACTCGCGCGCCCCGCTCGGCGACGAGGTCCGCTCCGGTGATCCCGCAGTCGACGACCCCGTCCTGGACGTACTCGGGGATGTCCGCGGCGCGCACGAGCAGCACTTCGACCGGGGCGTTGCGACACGGGAAGGCGAGCGCGCGCTCGCCGGGAACCTCGGGGCCGAGGCCGGCGTCGTCGAGCAGCGCGACGGACGGCTCCCGGAGGCGGCCCTTGGCCGGGACGGCGATCTTCAGGAGGCCTGGGAGAGGCGAGCCCGCCGCGCCAGTGCCAGCCGGTAGCCGCCCTCCCCGTAGCGCAGCCAGTGCGCCACCCGCGTCACCGTCGTCGTCGACGCGCCCGTCTGCTTCGAGATCTCCTGGTAGGGGAGACCCTGCTCGACGAGCTTCGCCACCTCCCAGCGGTGCGCCATCGCCTGCAGCTCGCTCAGCGTGCACAGGTCGCGGAGGAAGTGCTCCACCTCGTCCGGGTCCTCCAGAGACAGGATCGTCTCGAAGAGGTCTCGCATCTCGTCGGTTCGCCATGCGTGTGAGCGGTCGGCCATCGGGCGTCGTCGCGCTATAGTAGCACGTTAACGTGACAAAAGAGAGGAACGGGTTCGCGGTCATCCCGGCGGTGGACGTCGTGGGCGCCGAGGCGGTGCGCCTGCGGCAGGGCTCGTTCGCCGAGGTGGTCGCACGCGGGGGCGATCCAGAGGCGCTCGTGGCCGCCTACGCGGAGGCGCGGCCGCCGCTCGTACACGTCGTAGACCTGGACGGTGCGCGCTCGGGGGCGATCCGGCCGGACCTCGTCGCGCGCCTCGCCGCGGCGGCCGCGCCCGTTCCGATCCAGGCCTCGGGCGGGATTCGTTCGCTCGCCGACGCCGAGTCTCTCCTCGCGGCGGGTGCTGCCCGTCTCGTCGTCGGCACGGCGGCGCTCGCAGGCGGGGTCGACGCGCTCGTCGCGGCGCTCGGCGAGCGGCTCGTGGTCGCCGTGGACTCCCGCAACGGGAAGGTCGCGGCTCACGGCTGGGAGCGGGAAAGCGACCTTTCGCCGGAGGACCTCGCGGGCCGCTGCGCCTCGGCAGGCGTACACCGGCTCCTCTGCACGGCGATCGAGCGCGACGGGACGCTGGCGGGGCCCGACCTCCGCCTGCTCGAGCGCGTGCGCGACCGTTTCGGCACGCGGATCCTCGCCGCCGGTGGGATCCGCTCGGAGGACGATCTCGACGCGCTCGCCGGCCTGGGCCTGGAGGGCGCGATCGTCGGCCGGGCGCTCCTCGAGGGCGCGATCACCCTGAAAAGCTGAGGAGCGACCCGGCCGGCAAAGCCGGGCCGCTCCTCGCTCAGGTCACTTACGGCCGGATCTGGACGATCGTGCCGGCGCCGGGGCCGAAGACCGAGCCGGTCGTCACGCTCAGCGTTCCGCGCCGGCCCACGTCCACGCCGCCGGGGGCGAGCAGCTCGCCCTCGGCGAGCTCGGTCTTCGAGCCGCCCTTCACTGCCCAAAGGGCGCCGATCGGCGGGTCGCCGAAGATCTCGACGCCGAGGAGGCCGTTCTTGACGATCTCGAGCACGTACATCGTCCCGTCGCGCCCGAACGCCAGGTCGATGACGGACGTGAAGCCCGTCGCCACCGTGCGGCACGGGCCCGTGTCCGGGCTCTCCGGGTCGCAGACGGCGTTCTCGCTGCCGGGCTCGATCCGCCAGATGCGCGAGGCGCCCTGCGGGAACGGGAAGCCCTTCAGCTCGGAGACGTACCACGCGCCGTCCGGCCCGATCGCGACCGCGGTCGGGACCGACTCGACGGGCACGGGCGTGCCCGGCGGCGGGCCGGGGAACGGCAGCCCGTCCGGCCACGGAGCGAGCTCCGGCTTGAAGCGCGCGACCGTTGTGATGTCCTTGCCCTTGTCGATCAGGAGCAGGTCGTTGGCGGCCGCGTCGGCCACGAGCACCCCGCCTCCGCGCAGGAGGGCGAGACCGTTCGGGTTCGACTCGGTCGGATGGTCCTCCAGGTCGTCGGGATCGGGATCGGTCGCCTGGTAGGCGGCGATGTCGATGCGTAGGTTGACGCGGCCCTTGCGATCGAGGCGGACGAGCTCGCCGAACGGCGAGTCCGTCGTCTCGGGCGGACCGCTCAGAAGGACCCAGGTCTTCGCCAGGCCCTTGGTGGCGACGTCGACCGGTCCGTTGCCGCTCTCGGCGTCGGCCGGGAGCGTCGCGAACGTCGTGACGCGCGGATCGCCCTTGCGCCGCGGCTGGACGAGCGTGATCGCGCCGCTCCCGGACTCGGCGACCAGGATGCCCCGGCCGCCGGCGTCGTCGAGCCCGCGTGGGTTGAACAGCCCTTCGACGAGAACCCCGCCGGGGTCCGGCTTCGCCGCCGCTGGTGCCGCAGCGACCAGCGCGACGAGTAGCGCCGCGACCGCGCGGCCTCCGAAGATGCTTCTTGCCACAGATGTCCTCCCTCGGTGTGGTGGTCGGTCGGGATGATCACAACCGGCAACGCCGAGGCCTACTCCTCGATCGTCTAGACCTCCTCGAAGAGGATCTCCTGCGCTCCCTCCCAGAGGACGGCGCGGCCGAGCTCGGGCAGGTTCTCCCGCCCCTCCTCGATGGTGGCGAAGTGGTTCCCCGCGAGCTGGCCCATCTTGCTCGCGAAACAGGTCGCGCCGTAGGGGAAGAGGATCTCGACCTCGGAGAGGCCGCCGGGGTAGAGGAGGAGCTCGCCCGCTGCCGGATAGCTGTTCGCGTTCTCCGGCCCGACGCCGAGCTCGAGCTCGAAGCCCATAGGCACCCACGCCGACTCGCCGCTCCAGCGGGCCTGGACGAGCTGGCTCGAGAGCGGCAGGAGCGAGCGGAGTACCTCGATCGTCCGCGGTGCCGCCTCCTCCTCGAGTCGGGCGCCGAAGCGGAAGCTCCCCGCGGTGATCGCCAGCACGGGCGGGACCTTACACCGCTGTTTGCCGACCCCTTGCGTCGGGCACAAGGCCGCCATGGATACCTGGCTGATCGTGGTCATCGCGGTCGCGGCCGTGCTCGTCGCCGGTCTCGTCCTCTGGGCGCTCAGCCGCTCGAAGGAGCGCAAGCTCGAAGAGCGCCGCGCCGAGGCGGGCGAGCATCGCGAGAAGGCCGAGCTCCAGGAGCTGCGCGCGCGCGAGCGCGAGACGGCGGCTCAGGAGGAGCTCGACCGGGCGCAGAACGAGCGCGAGGTGGCCCAGGCGCACACCCGCCGCGCCGACGAGGTCGACCCGGACGTGGACGAGCCGGGGCGGTAGCCCCGCCCGCGCTCGACCTCTTGTCGCCCTGACCCGCTAACGTCGGGTCGTTGCGGCTGTCTACCGAATCCCTGGCGCGCGTCTGCGCTCTCCACCCTTGGCGGACGGTCGGGATCTGGCTCGGCGTCGTCGTCCTCTCCATGGGAATCGTGGTCGCGCTTCTCGGCGACGTCCTCACGAGCGAGGGCGAGGTGACGAGCGAGACCGACTTCCGGCGTGGTGAGCAGCTGCTCGCCGAGCACTTCCCGACGACGCGGGAGGAGCAGGAGGTGGAGCCGAGCGAGGTCGTGATCGTGAGCGTCGAGGGGGGCACGGTCGACGACCTGGGTGAGGAGCGCCTGCAGGCGTTCGCCGAGGAGCTCCGCCAGGCGGGCGCGACCGCCGTGATCGGGCCGTTCGACGAGGGCGGCGAGCAGCTGGTCTCGAGAGATCGCAGCGCGGCGGCGTTCCGGGTGGCTCTCGGCTTCGACGAGGAGGTGGTGCCGGTGGCCGAGGCCGTCGAGCGTCTCGATGCCGAGCCCGGCCTCGAGGCGGCGATGACCGGCGAGCTGACGCTCGACGAGGACTTCGG
The DNA here is from genome assembly GCA_050697735.1 of Gaiellaceae bacterium. Lineage (GTDB taxonomy): Bacteria > Actinomycetota > Thermoleophilia > Gaiellales > Gaiellaceae > JAIBJN01. The sequence continues at coordinate 14,672 of JBOHAM010000043.1, forward strand.
CCGGCTCTCCGAGGAAGATCTCCAGGAGGGAGAGCTCTTCTTCGGCGCACCGGCGGCCCTGATCGTGCTCCTGCTCGTCTTCGGCACCGTCGTCGCCGGCGTGATCCCCCTCGTGCTCGCCGTGCTGGCGATCGTCGTCGCGCTCGCGCTCACCGCGATCGTCGGGCAGGTCTTCGAGCTCTCGGTCTTCGTCACGAACATGATCTTCGGGATGGGCCTCGCCCTCGGGATCGACTACTCGCTCTTCATCCTCAGCCGCTTCCGTGAGGAGCGGACCCAGGGCCGCGAGAAGCTCGACGCGATCGTGACCGCCGGCGCGACGGCGAGCCGCGCGGTGCTTTTCAGCGGCGCCGCGTTCGTGCTCGCCATGACCGGGCTCGAGCTCGTGCCCAACACGATCATGCGGAGCCTCGCCACCGGTGCGATCCTGGTCGGGATCGTCTCGGTCTTCGCGGCGCTGACGCTCTTGCCCGCCGTCCTCAGCCTGCTGGGCGACCGCGTGAACTCGTTGCGCATCCCGTTCTTCGGCCGGGCGAGCGCCGCGTCCGAGAGCCGTTTCTGGGGACGGATCGTGGCCGCGGTCATGCGGCGTCCGGTGGTCAGCCTCGCGGCGGCAGTGACGCTGCTCGTGGCCGCGGCAGTGCCCGTCCTCGCCCTGGAGACGGGTACGGCGGGCATCAGCACGCTGCCAGACCGCTTCGAGTCGAAGCAGGGCTTCGAGCTCCTCAACGAGGAGTTCCCGGGCCAGACGACCGATCCGGTCCAGATCGTCGTGGACGGTGACGCGAGCTCGCCCGAGGTCCGGGCCGCCGTCGACCGGCTGAAAGAGGCCGTCGTGCAGCGGCCGATCCTCGGCGAGCCCCAGGAGGAGACGAGCGCCGGCGGCGACCTCGTGGCCTTGACCGTGCCGGTCGCCGGCGACTCGGTCTCCCCGGAGGCGGTCGCGGCCGTACGGGACCTGCGGGAGAACACAATCCCCGCCGCCTTCTCGGGCGTGGACGCGGAGGTCTTCGTCACCGGGGACACGGCCGAGGACATCGACTACTACGACGTCATGAACTCCTGGCTCCCGATCGTCTTCGCGTTCGTGCTCGGGCTCAGCTTCGTCCTGCTCACGATCGCGTTCCGCTCCATCGTCGTGCCGGCCACCGCGATCGCCATGAACCTGCTCGCCGTGGGCGCCGCCTACGGCCTGCTCGTCCTCGTCTTCATCAAGGGAGTCGGGAACGAGCTCTTCGGCTTCCAGCAGGTCGAGATCGTCGAGGCCTGGGTGCCGCTCTTCCTCTTCGCGGTCCTCTTCGGCCTCTCGATGGACTATCAGGTCTTTCTGCTCAGCCGCATCCGCGAGCGCTTCACGCTGACCGGCTCGACCGACGACGCCGTCTCGTTCGGCGTCGGCTCGACCGCCCGCCTGATCACCGGCGCGGCGCTGATCATCATCGCCGTCTTCGCGGGCTTCGCCCGGGGCGACCTGGTCATGTTCCAGCAGATGGGGTTCGGCGTCGCCGTGGCGCTGTTCATCGACGCCACCATCATCCGCTCGGTCGTCGTGCCGGCGACGATGACCCTCCTCGGCCGCTGGAACTGGTACCTCCCCTCGTGGCTCGGCTGGCTCCCGGACTTCCACGTCGAGGGCCACGAGGAAGAGCCGACCCCGGCCCCGGCGTCCTCCCCCGGCTCCTAGCGAGCCCGGCCGTCCTCGTGGGGTTGGTGGCGGCCGTGGTAGGAGATCAGCGTGCAGAGGAGGCCGGTGAGGGCGACGCCGGGGCCGACCTCGAGGAGGAGCCGCGCCTCGTCGGAGCGCTCGACGCCGGTGACGAGGCCGCCGACGGCGATCCACACTGCCGCGAGGATCGCGGGGAGGAGGAGCAGGATCACCGTCCAGTCGTGCCATGGCCTGCCTCGGCTCGCCCAGAGGAAGTAGTCGAGCGGGGCGAGGGCGAGGACGACGAGCGCGGGCAGGATCCCGGTGAGCACCTCGCCGGAGCCGATCGCCGTCCAGAGCGCCAGGGCGACGGCTCCCGCCGTGAGATACCGCGGCACTACCTGGTGCGCGCGAAGCGCTGCACGGCCGCGAGGAGCTCCCGGCTCTTCTCCTCGGCGACGTCCTGGTCGCCCGAGGCGAGCGCGCCGGAGACGCAGTGGCTCACGTGGTCGTCGAGGATCTGGTACGCGACGCTCTCGAGCGCCGTCGTGACGGCGCCGACCTGGGTGAGCACGTCGATGCAGTAGCGCTCCTCCTCGATCATCCGCTCGAGGCCGCGCACCTGGCCCTCGATCCGGTGCAGGCGCTTGACGAGCGCCTCCTTGTCCTGGACGTAGCCGTGGGTCATGCGCGTGCCTCCCTGGCGCTCCGGAAGCGGCGGAGCCGGAGCGAGTTCGTGACGACGAAGAGGCTCGAACCGGCCATGGCCGCCGCCGCGACCATGGGGTTCAGGAGCCCGGCCACCGCGAGCGGGATGGCGGCCACGTTGTAGGCGAAGGCCCAGAAGAGGTTGCCCTTGATGGTGCCGAGCACGCGTCGCGAGAGACGGATCGCGTCTGCGGCGGCGCGCAGGTCGCCCGAGACGAGCGTGAGGTCGCTTGCCTCGATGGCCACGTCGGTCCCGGTGCCGATGGCGATGCCGAGATCGGCCTGGGCGAGCGCGGGCGCGTCGTTGACGCCGTCCCCCACCATGGCCACGACCTCGCCCTCGTCCTGAAGGCGTTGCACCTCCGCGGCCTTGTCGCCGGGGAACACCTCGGCGAGCACGCGCTCGATGCCGACCTCGGTGGCGACGGCGCGGGCGGTCTCCTCGCGGTCGCCCGTGAGCAGGATCGGCGTGAGCCCGAGGGCCCGCAGCTCCGCGACCGCCTCTGCGCTCGTCGCCTTGACGGTGTCGGCAACGGTGAGCGTCGCGCGCGGAAGGCCGTCCCAGGCCACCTCGAGCCCGTGCGCGCCGCGACCGACCTCGACGGCGTGTCCGTCCACGCGCCCGAAGACGCCGACGCCGGGCTTGCTCTCGAACTCCTCCACGGGCGGGAGCGCGCCGATCTCCGCGCGGGCGGCGGCGGCAACGGCCCGCGCGATCGGATGCTCGCTCGCGTCCTCGACGGCGCCCGCCAGGCGCAGCACCTCGGCGCGGGTTGCGCCGTTCAGGGGCGCAACCTCGACGAGCTCCATCCGGCCCTCCGTGACGGTGCCCGTCTTGTCGAGCACGACCGTCGTTACACGGCGGGTCTGCTCGAGGATCTCGGGCCCCTTGATCAGGACGCCGAGCTGGGCCCCCCGGCCGGTGCCCACCATGAGCGCGGTCGGGGTCGCGAGCCCGAGCGCGCAGGGGCAGGCGATGATGAGCACGGCGACGGCCGCCGTGAACGCGTCTGCCGGGGCGCCGCCGAGGAGGAACCAGCCGGCGAGCGTCGCGAGCGAGAGCGCGATCACGATCGGGACGAAGACCGCCGAGACGCGGTCGGCGAGGCGCTGGATGGGCGCCTTGCCGGCCTGGGCCTCGGCCACGAGCCGGGCGATCTGCGCGAGCGCTGTCTCGGCCCCGACGCGAGTCGCGCGGACGACGAGCCGTCCGGAGGCGTTCACCGTGGCGCCGGCGACGGCGTCGCCCGGCTCCACGTCCACCGGCACCGGCTCGCCGGTGAGCATCGACTGGTCGACCGCGGAGCGACCCTCGACGACGACGCCGTCGGTGGCCACCTTCTCGCCCGGGCGAACGACGAACTGGTCGCCGACCGCGAGGTCCTCGACGGCGACGGCGACCTCGACGCCCTCGCGGAGGACGCGCGCCTCCTTCGCGCCGAACTCGAGCAGGGCGCGGAGCGCGGCGCCCGAGCGGCGGCGCGCCCGGGCTTCGAGCCAGCGGCCGAGGAGGATGAGCGTCGTGACGACGCCCGTGACCTCGAAATAGAGCTCGGCGTCCTCGAGCGCGAGGAGCGCGACGAGCGACCAGACGAACGCCGCGGTCGTCCCGAGCGAGATGAGCGTATCCATGGTGGCCGCCCGGTGGCGCGCGCTCGCGAGCGCGGCGCGATGGAACGGCCAGCCCGCCCAGGCCCAGACCGGCGCCGTGAGGGCGAGCGCGACCCACTCCCAGCCTTCGAAGCGGAGGGGCGGGATCATCGCCACGAGGGCGAGGGGCACGGTCAGCGCAGCGGCCACCGCGAGCCTGAGGCCGAGCCTTCCGCCGCGGCTCTCGCCCTCGGTCCGCGTCAGGGACGCGCGGTAGCCGGCGCCCTCGACCGCGCGCACGAGGTCGTCGAGCCTGATGCTCTGCTCGTCGTAGGCGACCGCGGCCTTCTCGGTGGCGAAGTTGACGCTCGCCTCGACGCCGTCGAGCTTGTTGAGACTGCGTTCGATGCGAGACGCGCACGCGGCGCAGGTCATCCCTTCGAGCTCGAGCTGGACGTTCGCGCTCATTGCACCTCGTACCCGGCCTCGGCGATGGCCGCGCGAAGGGCGGCGTCGTCGAGACCCGAGCCGGTGACCGTGACCACCTTCGTGTGGAGGTCGGCGGCGATCTGTTCCACGCCGGTGACGGCGCCGAGCTCGGTCTCGACCGCCTGGACACAGTGCCCGCAGGACATGCCGGGCACGCGGAAGACAGCGATCTCGCTCATCCGCCACAGTATACCCTCTAGGGGTATAAGACGACCCGGTCGACCGTACCGCCTCCAAGGCCGATCGCCCGAACGACCAGCGCGTCGGCGGCCACCCTCACGTAGAGCCAGCCGCGGATCTCCCGCGCGGCGCGCCGCCTGGGAAACGAGCTCGGACACGGCCTGAGCGGATAGAGGCGCGCGCCGCCGCCCCCGTGGACGACGTACGTCACGCCGCGCCGCCTGAAGCGCTGGTAGTTGTGATCGTGGGCTGCGAGGACGAGGTCGACGCCGGTACGCTCGAAGACGGGCACGAGGCGACGGCGGATGCGACCGACGCCCTGGTAGCCGCCGCAGCTGTACGGGGGATGGTGCAGGGTCACGACCTTCCAGGGTGCGTCCGAGCGCTCCAGCGCTCGCTCGAGCCATCGGATCTGCGGCTTCCCGACCCGGTTCGAGTCGAGGACGAAGAGGCCGACGTCGCCAAAGCGCCGCTCGTAGAAGCGGCGCGGCATCCCGAGGAGGTCGAACTGGTAGCGGCCGCCGTCCACGCGGACGTCGTGGTTTCCGAGCGAGCCGGCCACGACCAGGCCGCTCGCGGCCGCCCAGCCGAGCGAAGCGCGCCAGTTCCGGCGGAAGGCGCGAGGACGCTCGGTGTAGTCGTTGTCGCCGAGCGTCACGAGCGCGTCCAGGTTCCGGTCGGCGGCGAAGCGCTCGACCGCCGCGCCCGTCCGCCGCTGGCGCTCGCCGCCGACGCCGAAGTCGCCGATGGCCACGAGCCCTCCGGCGGCGTAAGCAGGGCCGGCCAGTGCGAGCGAGACGAGCGCGGCGACGGAAATGTTGCGAACAGATACCAGGATGGTGAACCTGTAGCATGCCGCCGCCTTGAAGCTCTCTCTCGTCCCGCGCACGACGGAGTTCTACGACCTCTTCACGAGGGCAGGCGTCAACGCGCTCGAGGCGGCCAGGCTGGTCGAGCAGCGGTTCCGCGAGCACCCGAACTCGAGCGTTCGCCACGCGGACGTGAAGGAGATCGAGGACGAGGGCGACTCGATCACGCGCGACCTGATCCAGCTCCTGAACACCCAGTACATCACGCCGTTCGACCGGGAGGACATCTACCAGCTGGCGACGGCGCTCGACGACGTCGTCGACCATCTCGACGAGTCCTCCGACCTCCTGGAGCTCTACGGCGTCGAGTCGCCGACGAGGCAGGCGATCGAGCAGTGCCGGATCCTCGTGGGCGCGGTCGAGCACCTGTCTACGGCGCTCGCCGAGCTCAAGGGGATGCGCGGGGTCGAGCGCGAGCTCGTCGCGCTCAAGAAGCTCGAGGACGAGGGCGACCGCGTCGTCCACGACGCGATCGCGGACCTCTTCCGCGACTCCCGCATCGACCCGCTCATCGTCATCCGCTGGAAGGACATCTTCGAAGCGCTCGAGGACGCGCTCGACGCCTGCGAGACCGCCGCCAACGTGATCGGGAACATCGTCGTCAAGAACGCGTAGTGCTCTGGAGCGGGACTAGCTAGTTGTGGAGCTGACGCTCGTCGCCGTCGTCGCGGTCGCGCTCTTCTTCGACTTCACGAACGGCTTCCACGACACGGCGAACTCGATCGCCACGAGCGTCTCGACCCGGGCGCTCTCGCCGCGGGTGGCGGTGCTCTCGGCGGCGATCCTCAACGTGGCCGGCGCCTTCGTCTCCTTCGAGGTCGCGGCAACGATCGCGTCCGACATCGTCGTCGCGGAGGTCATCACCCTCGACGTCGTCCTCGCGGGCCTCGTCGGCGCCATCACGTGGAACCTGATCACGTGGTTCCTTGGCCTGCCCTCGAGCTCGAGCCACGCGCTGATCGGCGGCATGGCGGGCTCGGCGTTCGCGGCCGCCGGGCTGGATGCCGTGCAGGGCGACGGCCTCGTGACCAAGGTGCTCATCCCCTCGCTCGTCGCCCCCCTGCTCGGCATCGCGGGCGCGATGGCCCTCATGCTCGGCATCCTCTGGATCATCCGGAAGCAGGCGCCGGGGCTGATGAACCGCGTCTTCAGGAGGCTCCAGCTCGTCTCGGGCGGCTTCGTCGCCTTCACGCACGGGACGAACGACGCGCAGAAGACGATGGGCGTGATCGCGCTCGCGCTCGTCATCTCGGGCGACCTGGAGGAGGACTTCAGCCGCCCGCCCATGTGGGTGATCGTGAGCGCGGCGCTGGCGATGGGCCTCGGCACCTACGCGGGCGGCTGGCGGATCATCAAGACGCTCGGCACCCGCATCGCGAAGCTCGACCCGCCGCGCGGCTTCGCTGCCCAGACCGCGACCGCCGGGATCCTCTGGGGAACGGCGCACTACGGCTTCCCGGTCTCGACGACCCACACGGTCTCGGGCTCGGTCCTCGGCGCGGGCGCTACGGCCAGACGCCTCAACGCCGTCCGCTGGGGCGTGGCCGGCAACATTCTCGTCGCCTGGGTGATGACCATCCCCGCCGCCGGCCTGGTCGGGGCGGGGATGGAGCTCTTGACGCGCCTGCCCGCGGGGGACGTGCTCGTGTTCGTCCTCGCCACGCTCATCGCCGCGACGGCGTTCCTCGCGCGGACGTGGCAGACCCGACGCCTGCAGGTCGCCGAGGCGACCTAGTAGCTCGACTCGAGCTCGGCCAGCAGCGCCCGCACCCGCCGCTCGATCTCGTCGCGGATCGGACGCACCTCGTCGACGCTCAACCCGGACGGGTCGGGCAGGTCCCAGTCCTCGTAACGCTTCCCCGGATAGACCGGGCAGGCGTCGCCGCAGCCCATCGTCACGACGACGTCTGCCGCGCGCACGACCTCGTCCTCCAGCCGCTTGGGCACCGCGGCGCCCAGGTCGATGCCACGCTCGCCCAGCGCGGCCACGACGGCCGGGTTGACCGCCTCCGCAGGCTCGCTGCCCGCCGAGCGGACGCGAACGCGCCCTGCTGCCAGGCGCTCGAGCATCGCGGCGGCCATCTGGCTGCGCCCCGCGTTGTGGACGCAGACGAAGAGCACCAGGGGCGCGGCCGGCATCAGAGGTCGCGCGGGGTCGTCCCCGGGCCGTGCGAGGCGTCCGTGAACTCGCGGAACTCGCCGCTGACGAGGTAGGCGGTCTGCTCGCCGATGTCGACCGCATGGTCGCCGATCCGCTCCAGGCAGCGCGAGACGATGATCATCCGCAGGCCCCACTCGCGCAGATCGGGGTCGCCCCCGAGCGCGAGGACGCGCTGGACGACGCGCCTGTTCGCGCGGTCGATCAGCTCGTCGAGGTCGACCAGGGTCTCCGCGCGCGCGACGTTGCGGTCGCGGAAGGAGCCGAGGGCGACGCGGATCATCTCCTCGGCCCGGTTGCCCATCTCCTGGAAGCCTTCGATCAGCGCCTCGTCCTGAGGGGCGTCGTGGACGAGCTTCGTAAGCTTGGCGATCGTGACGCAGTAGTCGGCCATGCGCTCGAGGTGCAGGTTGTCGTGCAGGATGGCGAGTACGAGGCGCAGGTCGACGGCCACCGGCGTCTGCCGCGCGAGCAGCGACTGGATGCCCTCCTCGATCGCGAGGTAGGTCGCGTCGACCTCGTCGTCGAAGGCGATCACCTCCTCGGCCAGCTCGACGTCGGAGTGCTCGAGCGCGTTCAGACAGCCCCGCAGGGCGCGGAGGACGAGCGAGCCCTCCTCCTGGAGCGCCGCCTCGAGCTGGTCGAGGTCTTCCTGGAGCGTGACCCTCATCCGAAGCGCCCCGTCACGTAGTCCTCCGTCCGCTTGTCCCCGGGGTTCGTGAAGATCGTCGGCGTCTCGTCGTACTCGACCAGGACGCCCGTGCGCCGGTCTGACTCCTCGTCCACCTCGACGCTGAAGAACGCGGTCAGATCCGCGACCCGGGCCGCCTGCTGCATGTTGTGGGTGACGATCACGATCGTGTAGTCCTGCTTGAGGCCGTGCATGAGGTCCTCGATCGCGGTCGTCGAGATCGGATCGAGCGCCGAGGCCGGCTCGTCCATCAGCAGCACGTCCGGCTGGACGGCGAGGCCGCGGGCGATGCAGAGCCGCTGCTGCTGGCCGCCCGAGAGGCTGTACGCGCTCGCCTTCAGCCGGTTCCGCACCTCGTCCCAGAGAGCCGCCTGCCGGAGCGCTTGCTCGACGCGGTCGTCGAGCCCGTCCTTCCAGCCCAGCACCCGCGGCCCGAAGGCGACGTTGTCGTAGATCGACTTCGGGAACGGGTTCGGCTTCTGGAAGACCATGCCGATGCGCTTGCGTACCTCGACGGCGTCGACGTCCGGCCCGTAGAGGTCGAGCCCGTGGTAGCGGATCGTCCCTTCCACGGAGGCGGTCGGGATCAGGTCGTTCATCCGGTTGAAGCAGCGGATGAAGGTGCTCTTCCCGCAGCCGGACGGGCCGATGAAGGCCGTGATGTAGTTCCTGTAGATCTCGAGCGAGACGTCGCGCAGCGCCGGGACGCCCGAGTAGGACGCGGTCAGGCCGTCCACGTCGAAGAGGACGTCGCGGTGAGGGAGCACCGTCGCCTGCTGGCGCTCGGCGAGAGCCTTGTCGTCCACGCCGGCGATTCTGACAGGTGCAGCCGGAACGCTTTCCATGTCGGGCATCACCATCTCTTCTGGTAGCGGTTGCGGAGCCAGATCGCGAAGGCGTTCATGGTGAGGAGGATCGCGAGCAGCACCATGATCCCGGCCGCGGCGAGCAGCCTGAACTCGTCCTGGGGTCGGGCGATCCACTGATAGTTCTGGACGGGCAGGGCCGTGAACGACCCGAGCAGAGTCGGGTTGACGGCCACGTACGTGAGCTCGCCGACGAGCAGGAGCGGCGCCGTCTCGCCGATCGCCCGCGCGAGCGCGAGGATCGAGCCGGTGGCGATTCCGGGGATGGCGGCCGGGAGCACCTGGCGCGAGACGACCTGCCACTGGGTCGCACCCAGCGCGTAGGCGCCCTGGCGGATCGTGTCGGGCACGGCTCGAAGCGCCTCGCGGCTCGCCACGATGACCGTCGGCAGGACGAGCAAGGTGAGAATCAGGGCGCCCGCGAGCAGCACGCGCCCGAGTCCGAGGCCGCGCACGAGGAAGGCGAGCCCGAGGATCCCGTAGACGATGGACGGCACCGCCGCGAGGTTCTGGATGTTGAGCTCGAGCAGCCGGTTGTACCAGCGCTCGCGGTTCGCGTACTCCTCGAGGTACACCGCCGTCCCGACTCCCAGCGGGACGACGAGCACGAGGAGGATGATCATCATGTAGATCGTCCCGCGGATGGCCGGGCCGGCGCCCGCCTTGTTCGGGTCGGCCGAGGTCGGCTCCGTGAACAGGATCGGATCCACGTAGCCGAACCCCTTCCGTACGACGTCGAAGAGGAGCGTCCCGAGCAAGAGGAAGCCCACTGAGACGGCGAAGAGGAGCAGGAGGTAGAACGCGGTGCCGCGCACCCGGTCGCCGCGCGACCGGCGCCCTATAGCCGCAGCGGGGGCGCTCATTCGTAGACCTCCCGGTACTTCCTGACGAGGCGGATCGAGATCACGTTCATGGCGAACGTGATCACGAAGAGCGTCAGCC
>JBOHAM010000044.1:0-14075 GCA_050697735.1 Gaiellaceae bacterium
CGCAAGGAGGACCTGCGGGCGGAGCTGCCCGACGCCCGCCTCGGGGTCGTCCGCCGGCTCGCGCCGCCGCTCGAGCTTCCCGCGCAGGCCGGTGCCGAAGCCCGTCTCGGCGTCGCTCGAGCCGGCCTCCTTGCCCTTCCTCTTGGTCGTCTCGTCGCTCACGCGGAGATCCTCCAGAGGCCTCGGCTAGAAGAGCTCGGACAGGTTGAGGAAGGCCGGCCCAAGGATGACGATGAACATGGCCGGGAAGATGAAGAGCACGGTCGGGAAGAGCATCTTGATCGGCGCCTTCATCGCCCGCTCCTCCGCCGCCAGCTGGCGCCGGCTGCGGGTGTCGGCCGCCTGCACCTTGAGGATCCGCCCCAGCGAGATGCCGAGCTGGTCGGCTTGGATGATGGCGCGGACGAACGCCGAGAACTCGGGCGTGGCGACTCGCTGCATCATCTTGGTCAGGGCGTTCTGGCGGCTCTCGCCGATCCGCATCTCGCCGAGGGCGAGCGCGAACTCCTCGGCCAGCGGCCCCTCCATGTGCTCGGTGAGCTTGGAGATGGCGCCGTCGAAGCCGAGGCCGGCCTCGACCGAGACGGCGAGGAGATCGAGGGCGTCGGGCAGCTCCGCCCGCAGGTCCTCCTTGCGAGCGCGCGTCCTGAAGACGAGGAAGACGTCGGGGACCATGAAGCCCACGAAGGCAAAGACGAGGCCGATCAGGAGGCCCCGCGAGGCGAGGCCGCCCGTGAGCCCGGCGAAGACCTGCCCGCCGAGGAACGAGACGAAGCCGAAGATGCCCTTCGACGCGAGGAACCCGGTCGGGGAGACCTTGCGGGCGAGGCCCGCGTTCAGGAGCTTGCGGTTGATCGATTCGACGCTCGCGCGCGGGGTGACGCGGAGGACGACCCGGGCCAGACCGGTCGTGAAGGGGACGAGCGCGCGGTCCCTGAACGTCCCGTCGTCGAGGACGCCGGGGCGCGGGATGCGGGTCCTGCCATAGGTCGCCGCCCGCTGGATCGAGCTCGTGCGTTCGCGGGCCGGCGCGGTGGCGACGTCCATCAGGAGGAAGAAGGCGAGGGCGACGGAACCGCCGGCGATGAGAAGCAACCAGAACATGTCAGTACCTGAAGTTGACGATCTTGCGGAGGAAGAGGGACCCGATCGTCATCATCCCGAGCATGACGGCGATCAGCACGTGGCCCGTTCCGGTGTGCCAGAGCGGGCTCATGTACTCGGCGTTGAGCATGGTGAGCATGGCGGCGACGAAGAAGGGCAGCGCGATCAGCACGTAGGAAGACGCGCGTCCCATCGCGGTCAGGCCCTTGATCTTCTTGGCGAACTGCTGCCGGTTCCGGACCGTGTCGGCCACCATGTCGAACAGCCCGGCGAGGCTGCCCCCCACCTGGCGCTGGATCGTCACGGCCGTGATCACGAACTCGAAGTTCTTCGAGCCGATGCGCTGAGCCATCTCGACGAGCGCCTCGTCCATGGGGCGGCCCAGGCGGGTCTCCGTGAGCACGCGCTTGAGCTCCTTCGAGGCGGGCGGCTGGTCCTCGTCGACCACGCTCTGGAGGGCCTGGCGGAAGCTGTGCCCCGCTTTCAGGCCGGCGGCCATCGTCACGAGGAGGTCGGGCAGCTGTGCCTCGAACGCCCTTACGCGCCGCTTGGCCTTCAAGGAGAGGAAGCCGTAGGGCAGGAAGCCGCCGCCCAGCATCGTGATGCCGATGAGCCACACGGGCAGCCCCGCGGCGGCGGCCAGCAGCCCGGCGAGCAGCACCCCGCCGAGCATGATGTAGAAGAACTCCGCCGTCCGCAGCGGTAGGTCGGCCCGCTCGAGGAGCTGCTCGACGCGCTTCCACGGCTTCAGGTTCCCGAGCGTCGCCTCGGTGGCGCGCAGAAGGGTGGAGGCCATCTTCAGGCGGTCGGCCGCGCTCGGCTTGGCGGCATGCCGCCGCTCGGCGACGTGCGGCTCCAGGCGGCCCTTGAGCCAGGCGCCCTTGGGCGAGGCGAAGAGGAAGGCGCTGGCGAGCAGCACGAGGAGGCCGACAACCGCGGCGAAGGCCGCCTGGCCCCAGACGCTGCCGAAGAACTGCTCGGGCAGGCGCCCCTCGACCTGCGGCGTCCGCCGGATCACGGTGGCGCCCGGTGCCTGGAGCTGCGCCGTGGCGGTCTCGCCGCCGAGGCTCGCCTTCACGGTCGTCTTCTCGCCCGGGAGCGCGGCGGTCACGAACTCCAGCCGCCAGGTCCGCGTCAGCTCCTCGGCGATGGAGCGATACACGTCGTCGAGCGCGGTGCTGGAGGCGGCCGCGAAGTAGCTGCCGCCGGTCTCCTGCGCCATCCGCTGCAGCGGCTCGGGGTTGAAGCGCCTGCTCTCGATCCCGACGACGTAGACCGAGACGCCGGCCTTCTGCGCCGCCGCGATCGTCTCGTCGAGCGAGTTCTCGTTGTGGGTCGCGTGCCCGTCGGTGACGACGATCACGACCCGGCCCAGATAGATCTCCGAGGCGAGCGAGTTCGCCGAGAGGACGACGGCGTCGAAGAGCCGTGTCCCCTTCACGTCGTCGATCGAGATCGTCCGCAGGGCCGAGTCGGCATCGGTCGTGGACGTCTGGAACCCGGTCAGCATGACCGGCTCGGTGGCGAACGTCGCCACCGCGATCCGGTCCTCGTCCGGCTTCGCGGCGACGAACGCGCGGGCCGCCGCGATCGCGTCTGCGAGCGGCTCGCCGGTCATCGTCTGCGAGCGGTCGACCGCCAGGACGATGCTCTTCGCCCGGCCGAGGTTGGTGGCGACGACGTCCAGGACCGGCTCCCCGTTCTCGGTGACGGTCGGCGCGGCCGCGGTGGGCGAGTCGGTCACGAAGGTCGCCCGGACGGTCGGGTAGTCGCTCGAGTCGGCCTCGATCGTCGCGGCAACCGCCGCTCCGGGGACGAGGAGCAGCGCGAGCGCGGCGAGCGCGGGGACGAGCCGCTGCATCACTGGAACCCGCCGAAGCTGGCGGCCTGGAACGTCGGGCGCGTGGCGTCGTCCTCCTGCTGGAAGAACGCGGGAGGCAGGGTGACGCCGTTCGCCGCCATCTTCTCGAGGAAGTGCGGCTTGAGGCCGGTGCACTTCAGCGGGCTCAGCAGCCGGGTCGCGCCCGGCGCGGCGGCGTCCTCGTCAGGAGGCTTGGCGAGGAAGATGTCCTGGAGGGTGACGACGTCGGACTCCATCCGCAGAACCTCGGTGACGTGCGAGAGACGGCGGGAGCCGTCGACGAGGCGGGTGATCTGGACGAGCAGGTCGAACGCGCTCGAGATCTGCTCCCGGATGGCGCGGTGAGGGAGCTCGACACCGGCCGTGAGCACGAGCGTCTCGAGCCGGGAGAGCGCGTCCCGCGGCGAGTTCGCGTGGATCGTCGTCAGCGACCCCTCGTGGCCGGTGTTCATCGCCTGGAGCATGTCCAGGGTCTCGGCGCCGCGGACCTCGCCCACGATGATCCGGTCAGGGCGCATGCGCAGGGCGTTGCGGACGAGCTCGCGGATCTTCACTTCGCCCTGGCCCTCGATGTTCGCGGGCCGCGACTCGAGCGGGATCACGTGCTGCTGCTGAAGCTGGAGCTCGGCCGCGTCCTCGATCGTGACGATCCGCTCGTCACCCGGCACGAAGGCCGAGAGAGCGTTCAGCGTCGTCGTCTTGCCCGTGCCGGTACCGCCGGAGATGAGGACGTTGAGCTTGCCCTGGACGCAGGCGGCCAGGAAATGCGCCGCCTTGGCCGACACCGACCCGAAGGTGATCAGGTCGTCCATCGTGTAGGGGTCGCGGGAGAACTTCCGGATCGTGAGCACGGGGCCGCGGAGCGAGAGCGGCGGGATGATCGCGTTGACGCGGCTGCCGTCCGGCAGGCGGGCGTCCACCATCGGCGAGGCCTCGTCCACGCGGCGGCCCACCTGGGAGACGATCTTGTCGATGATGCGCAGGAGGTGGGCGTCGTCGACGAAGTTCGAGCTCGTCTCCTCGAGCTTCCCGGCCCGCTCCACGTAGATCCGGTCGGGGCCGTTCACCATGACCTCGGTGACCGAGTCGTCGCGGAGGAGCGGCTCGAGCGGCCCGTAGCCGAGGACGTCGTCCGTGATCTCGCGGACGATCTGGCGCCGCTCGTCGCGGGTCAGCGGGGTGCGGTCGAGCGCGAGCTGCTCGGTCACCGCCCGCAGGACGCGCTCGGAGAGGTCCTCGTTCGTCCTGGCGCTGAAGAGCTCGGGCCCGAGCTTGGCGATGCACGCGTGATGGACGCGGGTCTTGAGCTCGGCGTAGGGGTCGACGCTGCGCGACTCGGGCTGAGCGTCGCGGGCGGCGGTCTCGACACGGGCGACGGTCGCCTCGCCGAGAGCCGCTCCGCCGCCGCCGTTCGTGCTCTTGAGGCGGTCGTGGAGCCCCATCGTCTAGGCCCGCTTGAAGAGCCGGCGCTTCTGCGCCTTCGCGGCCTCGGCGGGCAGGAGCCCCTTCGCCATCTCGCGCACCGCCTTCGAGAAGTCAGCTCCCGACTCGGCCAGCACGGCCGGGTTGCCCCGGTTGACGGAGATGGGGACTGCCCTGTCGCTCGGGACCTCGAAGCGCACCTTCACCTCGAGCGCGCCCTCGACCTCGCTCCGCTTCATCCCGACCTTCGTGTTCGCGCGGTTCAAGACGACGCGGATGCGGTTGGTCGGGAACGCGAGCAGCTCGAGCGTCTGGAGCGCTAGCCGCACGTTCTTGAGCGTCGGGACGTCGAGCCCGCAGACGAGCAGCAGCTCGTCGGTGCGGTCGAGCGTCGCCAGCATCGGCCCGTGGAAGAAGGGCGAGGTGTCGACGACGATGACGTCGTAGCTCTCACGCGCGACCTCGAGCAACCGGCTGAGCTTCGTCTCGGTCACGAGCTCCGCGTCCTCCGGGCGCACGGGCGCCGGCAGGATGTCGAGCCCGGACACGTGCCGGGTCGTGTATCCGGCGAGCTTCTCGGAGTCGAGCTCGCCCGGGGCCACGACGAGGTCGTAGATGGTCTTGTCGGGCTCGAGCCCGAGCATGATCGCCGCGTCCCCGAACTGGAGGTCCAGGTCGAGGAGCAGCGTCCTCCGCCCTTCGAACTTGGCGAAGGCGGCGGCGAGGTTCGTCGAGGTGACGGTCTTCCCGGTCCCGCCCTTGGGCGAGAACACGGTCACGATCCGGCCCCGCCGGCCCGGCGCCACGAGCGGCCGGTGGCCGCTCTTCGACGCCTTGCGGATGGCGAAGACGACGTTCTCGGTCATCTGGGGAAGGAGGAGGACGTCCGAGACGTCGGCGTCCAGCGCCTCCTCGAGCAGCGCCGAGGCCTCGCCCGAGGCGAGGAGGATGATCGGGGCCCGCGTGTGCTCGCGGATCGAGGCGATCTCGTCCGCGGGCAGGGAGGAGCTGCGCGTCCCGTGGAGGACGACCTGGAGGTGGCCGCCCGTGAGGGTGGGGGCCGACTCCATGACGCCGGAGCTGGCGCCGACGAGCTCGACCTCTCCGTGACGCTCGAGGGCGTCCCGGAGCTGCTCGAGGCCGTCGCAGGAGCCGGTCACGAAGATCCGGACCTGCTCGCGCGTGGCGACCGTGGTTTCGGTGCTCATTGGTTACCTCCACCGGGGACGAGGAGGGACAACTGCTCGGCCTTGAGGCCGTCGGTGAGGACGGTGGCCACGGTCTCCACGCTCTCCGGGCTGTCGGAGGCGTCGAGCGGCGGCCGGAGCTGGAACGTCCAGGCGGAGCCGTCGGGGCGCGTGACGAAGGCCAGCTTCTGCGCCTGGGCGTCCGTGACGGCGACGAGGACCGAAAGGCCCCCTTCCTGATCTCCGCCCTCGGAGATCTTGCCGGTGGTGCCGAGCTCCTTCGGCGCGCGCAGGACGAGCACGTCGCGGAGGACGGTCCGGGTGGCGACCAGCTCCTCGTTCGACGTCCCTTCGGGCGCGCTGGCGAAGTCGAGGAACTTGTACTTGATGCTGGCGACGATGTCGATGCGATCGCCGTCCTGCAGCGTCCCGGCCATGAGCTGGTGCTCGTTGCCGGGAACCTGGAAGGCCCGCATCGTGCCCGTGAGCTGCGCGCGGACGCCCCGCTCGGCCTGCGAGCGGAAGCGCAGCTGGCTCACCTGCTCGCCCTTGTAGACGGCGTCGACCACGATCTTGGTCGACACGTCCTGGGGGTCGAGGAGCGCGCCGGGCGCGACGATCGAGCGCTCGACTTCGGCCTGCTGGATGAAGCCGCCGGACTCGAGGTCGGCGCCGGCCGTTCCCGCCGGGATGTTCTTCGCTGCGACCCAGACGGAAACGACTTCCTGGTCTTCTTTGAGCCTGCCGCGCTCCTGCGCGACGTAGTAGAAGACGAGAAGGACCGCGACCGCTGCGAGCGCGATCGCAAGCCCGATATTGCGGAGGCGATACGTCATTGCACCACGTCTTTCTCTTCTCGGCTTTTCTGGCGGCTGTGCTTTTCTCGGCTGTGCGGTCTTGCCTATCGGCTGTCTCGGCCCGAGTGCTTAGGGCCTATTCCACGCGCTCCGTCGTCGAGCTCGTCAGGTCGCCGGACTTCACGACGATCCCGAGCAGGCTGATGTCGTAGGGGTAGGTCCCCGTCACGGTCACGTCCTCGCCCTGCTCCCAGGTGGAGACGACGTCGACGCCGAGCTCGGCCTGGTCGAGGCTGGCCGCCGACGTGCGGACGCGGTCCTGGACGACACCCACCGGGTCCGACTCCGACCGCGAGACCGCGGCCTGGCGGGCGCCCGCGCGCACGGCGTCCGTGAGCGTCACGTAGTGGTGGAAGACGATCCCGAACTGGATCACTCCGAAGAGGAGCAGCGCGAGCAGCGGCAGGACGAGAGCGAACTCCGTCATCGTCTGACCCTGCTCTGCGGTGCGAGAGGACCGTCTGTGGGGGAAAAGCTTCATGAGTCGAGCGGTTGTCCTGCGGGTGGAGCGCGGCGGGCCCTCCCCGCGGATTGCTGGAAGGGCCCGCCGACACGTCCGGGCGAATCGCTAGAGAACGGCGATCACGGAGTTGAGCGCGGTGTTGATCGCGCCCGAGAGAAGGCCGAGCGTGGCGACGATCGCGAGAGTGACGACGGCGAGGACCACGCCGTACTCCGCCATGGTCTGTCCGTCCTCCCGCCTGCTCAGCGACACGAGGGACTTGAACATTGTCGATTCACCTCCCTTCCCTGCTCCGGGCACGCACGCCGGCGCACTGAGGGTCGAGCGAATCGCGCAAGGGTGAACCCTGGATGCTCCGTGGGGGCGATTCGTCGTACGGGCGTTGAGCGTGGTCACGTGGATGAGGACCTCCCGAGCTACCTCGAGCTGTTCGGCGTGACCGCTCCGCCGTAGGCTCCAACTGCCCCGCAAGATCGGGCATGTGGGCGGCGAGGAGAATCCCCCTCCAAGGGGATTCCAGGAGGAATGCACCCATTCGGGGGAAGGACGCCCTCGCGCCCGCGCCCGATAGTCCGAGCACGTCCGCAGCGGTCGGCGGATCGGTCAGGAAGACGTTCCGCGCCGAAGTGGCGGCCTCGGCGCCCGAGACACGGGAGCAACCAGGCTCATGCCACAGAAGACGACTTCGCGGCGGCTCTTGACGCCGCTCCTTCTCTTCACTCTCGCCGGGTGGGCCCTGTGGGCGCTCGGCCGCAACACGCCTCCGGCGGCAGCCGAGGCCGGCGAGGCTTCGCCGGCCGGGCCGTCCCCGGAGCCGACCCCGACTCTGACGCCCGCGCGCGCGCGGGCGCGCTGGAGCCGGCGCCGGCTCGCCACGAGCCTTGCCTTCGCGACTCTCTTCTTCGGCGGCGCCGCGTTCTCTGCGGGCGCCGGCGACGTCGTCGCCGAGGCCATCGAGGGCGAGCCGACGACGGAAATCGCCGAGGAGGCCCCGGTCGAGGAGGCCCCGGTCGAGGAGGCACCGGCGGAAGACGCGCCGGCCGAGGAAGCCCCCGCTGAGGAAGCTCCGGCCGAGGAAGCCCCGGCCGAGGAAGCCCCCGCTGAGGAAGCTCCGGCCGAGGAAGCTCCGGCCGAGGAGGCCCCGCCCGAGGAAGCCCCGCCCGCTGAAGAGCCGAGCGAGCCCGAGGCTCCGGCCGAGCCCGAGCAGCCCGCCGACGACGGCGACACGCCGGGAGCAGACCCCGAGCCCGCGCCCAAGCCCGAGCCGAAGCCCAAGCCTCCGGCGCCTCCGCACCTGGACGAGGGCACCACGCCCGAGCCCTCCGAGCTGCCGGTGCTCGACAAGACCACGGCGAGCTCACCCGAGCTCGATCCCGAGGCGAACGCCGACGGGCTCTTCGCCACCGTCTGGCTGCACCGCGACCTGCCCGATCCGACTCCCGCCGCCCGCCGGCTCGACGGTGCCTTCGCGCACACGCTCGAGCACGAGGCCAAGCAGGCGGGCGTCGGCTGGGCCGTGGTCCTCGCGGTGCTCCGGGCCGACGGGTTCGACGGCGGCTCCATGAACGTCGCCCCGGTCCGCGCGGTCGCCCGCAAGCTCGCCGAGCACGACGCGAAGGCGAACACGTGGCGCGCCCTCCTCGCCTACGGTGGGCGCACGGACTTCGCCGACAGCACGATGGCGCTGACCCACTACAACCGGGCGGTCGGCCTGCGGGCCCTGGTCACCGGTCTCCAGGCCGCCAAGCCGAAGCTCCAGGACGCAGTCCTCGACGACGAGCGCCTGGACATCTACGAGGGCGGGCGACTGGACATCGCCATGGGCCGCACCGACGTGCGCGTCCTCGTCCTCCTGCGCTACCTCGCCGAGGCCCACGACCAGGTGACGGTCACGAGCCTCACCGCCGGCCACGGCATCTACTCGCGGCCCGGCGTCGTGTCGGCGCACACCTACGGCCTTGCGGTGGACATCGCCGCGCTGGAGGAGCTCTCGATCGTCGGCAACCAGGAGCTCGGCGGCGTGACGGAGCGCGCCGTCCGCAACATCCTGCTCCTCCCCTCGGAGCTGCAGCCGAAGCAGGTCATCTCGCTGCTCGGCCTCGGCGGGCCCTCGTTCCCGATGGCCAACCACGACGACCACATCCACGTGGGGTACTAGAACGCGCTTGCAGTACTCCCTCGAACGTCACGACGGCAGCCTGGTGTGTGAGCGGTGTCTCCTCGCGGAGACGCCGCTCACGCGTCTTCGCGGGCTCCTCGGGCGCGCGGGGCTCGAGCGGGGCGAGGGACTGCTCCTTCGCCCCGCCTCCTCCATCCACATGTGGTTCATGCGCTTCCCGATCGACGCAGTCTTCCTCGACGGCGACAACCGCGTCCTCAGGGTCGTGGAGCACCTGGCGCCGTGGCGTGTGGCCGGCTGCCGGGGCGCGAAGGCCGTCGTCGAGCTGCCCGCGGGCGAGGCTGCCCGGGTCGGGCTCGCCTCCGGCGACCGCCTGACTCTCAGGCCTGCGGCACGAGAGCCCGCAGCGCGCGCGGCCTGATCTCGAACGCGAGCGGCGGCTCGAGCACGACGGGCTCGCCGTCCACGGCCGCGTGGAGGCGGGGCCGGTGACTCCGCACCTCGAAGCGCGGGCTCGCCCACTCCACCAGCCCTTCGGCTTCCTCGGAGGCGCCGCGCGCGGTCTGGGCAAGCAGGGTGAGCAGCGCCCGGCGGCCGACCGCCTCGACGACGTAGACGTGCAGGAGCCCCTCGTCGAGGCGCTCCCGCCGGCCGAGCTCGGCGAGCGAGTCCCCGCCGTAGTCGTTGTTCGCCACGAGCGCGACGAGGGCGAGTCGCGCTTCCTCCCTGCCGTCCACGTCGAGGCGCAGCGTGAGCGGCCGGCGGCTCTTTCCGAACGCCGCCGGAATCATGCGGAGGCCGGCGACGAGCCGGTTGCGGGTCTTTCGCCTCGGGTCGTGGACGAAGCTCGCGTAGAGCCCGAGTGAGACGTTGTTGAGGAAGACGCGGTCGTTCACGCTCCCGACGTCGACGCGACGCTCCACCCCCGAGTAGGCCGCGAGCGCGGCGAGCGGGTCGTCCGGATCGAGACCGAGATCGCTCGCGAAGTGGTTCCGAGTGCCGAAGGGAACGCAGGCGAAGGGCAGATCCAGCTCGAGCGCGACCTCGACCACAGCCGCGAGCGAGCCGTCGCCGCCCGCCACGCCGACGGCCGGCGCACCGCGCTTCGCCGCCTCCCGGGCGACCTCCGAGGCGTCGTCCCCATCCCGCAGCTCGTGCGTCTCGATGCCGAGCCGGGCGGCCTCCGCCACGAGCTCCTCAGCGGAGGGCGAGCCGGAGCCGGAGCGCGGGTTGACGAGGAGGAAGGGGCTAGGAGGGTCTACTAGACAGCGCCCTCGATGGCGTGCAGCGTCCAGGCCGGCCCGACGCGGACCAGGTGGCCGTCGGGGTCGGCCAGGTCGTAGACCTCGGTGCCGAAGCGGGTCCGCGTGACGCGCCCGCCCTCGATCCCCTGGCGGTCGAGGCGGTCGATCTCCGCCGAGATGTCCTCGGCCGCGAGCTCGAGCCGGGTGCTGCCACCGATCTCCCGGCCTCGCTCCGGGTCCCACGTGAGCACGAGGAACGTCTGCCCCTCGAGGACGAAGAAGGCGCTGTGCGCGTTCTCCCCTTCGTCGTAGGCAGCCGCCGGCCCGCGGCCGAGCAGGCGCGAGTACCAGTCGATCGAGCGGTCGAGGTCGGTGACGTACAGGTGGACCGCTGTGACCAGGCTCACGTCGCTGGCGTTGGCTTCGGCTTCCCGCGGGCGGCGCCCGCGGCGAGCGCGTGCTTCTTCTCCCGCTCCTTCTTCTTGCGCTGGCGGTCGTTGCGCCAGCGCTTGATCGGCCTCGACCCGCGTCCCATCGCGCGTGACTCTATAGATTCCGGCCGTGGCGCTGGAACCGGGCCGCACAGTCGAGGAGCTGCGAGAGCTCCGCGAGCTCACCGGGAACGACGATGGGGCACAGCGCGTGGCCTGGACGGACACGTGGGCGCAGGCGAAGGAGTGGCTCTCGGGGAAGCTCGCACCGCTCGGCGCCGAAGAGGAGACCGACGAGGCGGGGAACCAGTGGTTCACGCTCCGCGGCGGCTCGGAGCGCGCGCTCGTGATCGGGGGTCACATCGACTCGGTCCCGAACGGCGGCTGGCTCGACGGCGCGCTCAACGTCGTGGCCGGGGTGGAGGTGCTGCGGCGCATCGCGGAGGACGGGTCGCCGCCCGTCACCGTGCGCCTCGTCAGCTGGGCGGACGAGGAGGGAGCCCGCTTCGGCCGCTCTCTCTTCGGCTCGAGCGCCGCCTCGGGCACGATGGACGACCAGGAAGGGCTGCGCGGGCGCACGGACGCGGCCGGGACCCGCTGGGAGGACGCGCTGCGCGAGCACGGCGTCGACCTCGACCGGGCGCTCGAGGCCGGCCGGCAGCTCGAGCACACGGCGGCCTACCTCGAGCTGCACATCGAGCAGGGGCCGGTGCTCGAGTCCATGGAGCTCCCCCTCGGGGTCGTCCTCGGCACCTTCGGCGTCGAGCGGCACCAGATCACCTTCACGGGCCAGGCCGCACACGCTGGGTCCACGCCGATGGAGAGGCGCCGCGACGCCCTCGCCGCCGCGGCGAAGCTCGCGCTCGAGATCCGGGGGATCGCCCAGCGCGCCGGCGACGGCGCGGTCTGCACGATGGGCAGCTGCGTGACGAGGCCGGGCATCGTCACGTCCGTGGTCGAGACCGCCACGGTGCTCCTCGACCAGCGCCATCTCGACGGCGAGAAGCTCGCCGCGATGCTCGCCGAGGCGAAGGAGGCGAGCGAGCACTTCGCGCGCGAGGAGGACGTGGAGGTCGAGTGGGAGCGGATCTGGCGGATCGACCCGATCCTCTTCGACGAGGCGCTGATCGACCTCGCCGACGAGGCGATCACGGAGGTCGCCGGACAGTCGCACCGCCTGCCCAGCGGGCCCCTGCACGACGCGGCCGAGGTCGCCCGCGCGGGCGTGCCCACGGTGATGCTCTTCGTCCAGAGCCTCCGCGGCCTCTCGCACACGAAGCTCGAGGACACGAAGCCCGAGCACCTCGAGCTCTCCGTGCTTGCGCTCGACCGGCTGGCTGCGAAGGCGATCGAGCGCCTAGCAGCCGGCTAGCGGGCGGCAGCGGGTACGAGGTCCTCTCTCATCGCCGCCTCCGTCGCAGTCGTTGCCGTAGCCAGCGCGGCGTCTCGCGCCGCGCGCCTGTGACGGCGAGGCGCAGCGCCGAGGCCGCGTCCTCGCCGTGGATCCCCTCCCCGTGTCCGACGAGGACATGCTCTGGTGCCAGGCACCGGGCCATGTCCCGGAGGGCCCTCGGCTGGTAGAGGCGCAGGAACGGGTGGACGGCGAGCCGCTCGCCGGGCGCTCGGTAGTAGTCCACCGTCCCCAGCGCCTCGGTGCAGACGAGCACGCTCTCGGACGGCCACCAGAGGGCGACCTCGCGCCAGCCCGGCACGTTCAGCACCGCGATCGGCTCGAACGGCGACCCCGGCACGCCCGCAAAGGGCAGCCGGTGATGCGGGACGCCGAGGCGCCCCGCGAGCGCGAGGCCGTCGCGCTCGTGCCGGTCGACGAGCTGGATGACGCCGGCGGGCTCGCCCAGGCCCCGAAGCCGTTCCTCCACGTCGGGACCGTCTACGGGGTCGACGACCCAGACCCGGCCGTCCACACGCAGCGCGTGCGAGGCGCGCTGGAGGAGCGCCGGCTCGCCGGCGATCCAGCCGAAGCCGAAGGACGTATGGTCGCTCGTGAGGATCTTCACTTCGGAACCGCGGGGTGGTACGGTCGCTCTCCTCTCCGCTTCGGAGGTGGGACAAACGAACTTCAGGGGAGGTCGGATGAGACCATTTCGGGTGATGGTCGTGGCCCTCGTCGCCATGTTCGCATGGGCGGGCGTGGCCTCGGCCGCTCTGGACGCAGACGTGATGCGTCCGCACCACTTCAAGAAGAGGGCCGCGCACTGGCAGGCCGGCATGGAGCCGGGTCAGCCCGGGCCGGCGACCGCTCGGGGCAGGTCGGTACGGATCAAGGTGCTCGGGCACCACGATCCGGGCGGGCCGAGCGGGGACGTCTCGCTGCACAAGGGCTTCGCCTACATGGGCAGCTGGGGGCTCTTCAGCGAGAGCGGCGAGTTCTGCCGGGCGCTGGGCGTGCGGGCGTACGACCTGAAGAACCCGCGCAACCCGCAGCTCGTGTCCACGTTCGGGGACGGAGCCTCGGACGCGCGGCTCGCCAAGTCCTGGACGGAGAAGGTGATCGTCCGCAAGGTGAAGACCCGCTCGTTCAGGGGCGACCTGGCGGCCGTGAGCTTCCAGGACTGCGCGCCGGGCGGGTTCACCGGGCTCGGCCTCTACGACGTCACCGATCCGAGCGACCCGGAGCTGCTCTCGCTCCGGCAGAGCGGGGTCTTCGGGGTGCACGAGCTGTGGCTCGAGTCCCGCAACCGGTCGGCGTACGTCTACGAGGCGGCCAACTTCCACGAGGTCGACGCGTTCTTCGCAGGGGCGGACCCCGACGAGGTGAACCCGGAGTTCCGGATCGTGGACGTGTCCGATCCGCGCAACCCGGTTCAGGTCGGCGACTGGAGCGCCTGGCGCGATATGGGCGTCAGCCCCCTGGACGGAATCGGCTCGTTCCCGTTCAACCTCGTGCACTCGGTGTACGTGGACAGCCGGGTCGCCTACGTCTCCTACTGGGATTTCGGGACGGTCATGCTCGACGTCAGAGACCCGTCCGCGCCGGTGTTCATCGGCCGCACCGAGTTCGGCCCGGGCGCCGAGGGGAACGCTCACTCGGCCTGGACGAACTGGCGGGGCAACATCCTCGTCCAGACGGACGAGGACTTCGACCCGACGCCGAACCCCGATGTCGAAACCGGGTGGGGCTACGGCCACATCTACGACATCTCGGACAAGGCGAACCCGGTCGAGCTGGCAACGCTCAAGCTGCCGAGCACGAGCCAGTTCCCGCCTCCGGGCCCGGGTGACTTCACGATCCACGACCCGAAGATCACGGGCCAGCGGCTCTACACCTCGTGGTACACGGAGGGCGTCGTCATCTGGAACATCGCCAAGCCCTCGAGCCCGCAGATGATCGGTCAGTTCATCCCGCCCGAGAAGGCGGAGGATCCG
>JBOHAM010000045.1:0-7441 GCA_050697735.1 Gaiellaceae bacterium
CGTTCGGGGAGCGGAGCGCGAGCGCGTTCACGCCTCCGTCCCGTGCCGGTGCGAGCGCCAGCGGGCGCGCCGCCTCGACCAGGGCGTCGAGCGCCTCCGCGGTGACGAGCGGGCAGTCCGCCATGACGACGAGCGCCCCGCCGGCGGCGCGCGGATCGGCAAGGGCGAGCGCGAGGGCGTCCGCGTGTCCGGTGCCGCCGTCCACGAGGACGTCCGCCCGGCCGCGCGCGAGCGCCGGATCGGGCGTCACGAGTAGCGTTCGCTCGATGGCGCCAGCCTCCTGGCACGCGGCCAGCACCCGGTCGAGCATCTCGACGACGAGCTTCGCCCGCTCCGCGCCCGAAAGACGTGGCGCCAGCCGCGTCTTCGCGCCGTCGAGGCCCTTGACCGGCACGATCCCGAGCACGCGGTGAGCATATCGAGGCGGTACGCAGTCCTCTGCGGGGGGCTGGGCGGGTCCCGGTTCGTCGACGCGCTCGCGCGAGCGGCCGGCGCGGCCGAGGTCGCGGCGATCGTGAACGTGGGCGACGACGTCGAGATCCTCGGGCTGCACGTCTCGCCCGATCTGGACACCGTCCTCTACACGCTCGCCGGCCTGCTGGACGAGGAGCGAGGCTGGGGCGTCCGCGAAGAGACGACGAACGCGCTTGCGGCGGCCGGCCGTCTGGGCGGCGAGACGTGGTTCACGCTCGGCGACCGCGACATCGGGCTGCATCTCGTCCGCACAAGGCTCCTGCGCGAGGGCGCGCCGCTCTCGGAGGTCACGCGCCGGCTGTGCGAGAGCCTCGGCGTGGAGGCCGAGCTGCTCCCCGCCTCCGACGACCCGGTGCGGACGTTCCTGACGACGCCGGCCGGCGAGCTCGACTTCCAGACGTGGTTCGTCGCGCGTCGGCACGCCGACGAGGTCAGCGCCGTCCGCTACGAGGGCGCCGACCGCGCTGCGCCGGCTCCCGGCGTGGTCGACGCCATCGCCGGCGCCGAGGTGGTCTTCCTCGCGCCCTCGAACCCGTTCGTCTCCGTCCTGCCCATCCTCGCCGTGCCCGGGATCCGGGAGGCGCTCGCGCCCAAGCGTGTCGTCGCCGTCTCCCCGCTCGTCGGCGGCAAGGCTCTGCGCGGCCCGCTCGCGGAGATGATGGCCTCCCTGGGCCACGAGCCCGGCGTGCGCGGGATCGCGGCGCTCTACGAGGGGATCGCCACCGACGTGCTCGTAGATCCGACCGACGCCGCCGAGCTCCCCGAGGCCCTCGTCGCGCCCATCGTTATGGTCCAGCCCGAGTCGCGAGCGGAGGTGGGCAGAGCCGTGCTGGAGGCCGTCCGGTGATCGGGATCGTCGGTGGGAGCGGGGACTTCGGCCGCGGCCTGGCCCAGCGGCTGCGCCGGATCGGCGAGGAGGTGGTGCTCGGCTCGCGCACGCCGCGGGACGACCTCGTTGCCAACTCGGAGGCCTGCCGTGCGTCCGAGATCGTCTTCTTCTCCGTCCCTCCTGGCGGTGTCGAGGCGATGGCCGGCGAGCTGGCGGACGACCTCGCCGATCGCATCGTCGTCAGCGTCGCCGCGCCGGTTGTCTTCCGGGACGGCAAGCCCGGCGCGGATCCGGGGAGCATCTCGCTCGCCGAGCTGACCGCGGTCGAGGCGCCCGGCGCGCGCGTCGTCGCGGGCTTCCACACCGTCAGCGCGCGGGCGCTCGCCGAGCCGGAGACGCCGCTCGACGAAGACGTCCTCATCTGCGGTGACGACGCCGAGGCCAAGGCGGTCGTCGCCGACCTCGCCGGCCGGCTGGTCGAGGGACGGGCCGTGGACTGTGGTCGCCTCGAGGTCGCCCGCTGGCTCGAGACGCTCACCGCGGTGCTCCTGAACGTCAACCGCCGCTACAAGACGAACGCCGGCGTGCGCGTCACCGGCCTGCCGTGAGCGCGTACCTGCTCGACCGCCAGGGGACGTCGCACGAGGCGGTCGGGGCGGCCGCGGTGGCCGAGCAGCTCGAGGCCGGCGAGTTCTTCTGGCTCGACCTCCTCGCCCCCGGGGCGGAGGAGCTCGCGCTCCTCCGCGACGTCTTCCGCTTCCACCCGCTCGCCGTCGAGGACTCCGAGCACTTCGGCCAGCGTCCGAAGCTGGAGGCGTACGGCGACTTCGTCTTCCTCGTCCTCTACGGCGCCGCACCCGCACCGGACGAGGACCGGCTCGTCGAGGTGCACTGCTTCTACTCGCAGACCTTCCTCGTCACCGTGAGGAAGGACGAGTCGCCGGCCTGCGACGCCGTCCGACAACGCTACGCGCGGCGGCCGGCTGCTCCCGAACGGCCGATGGTCGTCCTCTACCGCCTCCTCGATGCGCTCGTGGACAGCTTCTTCCCCGCGCTGGCCGACATCGACGAGGCGCTCGAGCGCCTCGAGATCGTCCTGCTGGAGAATCCACAGAGCGCCGCGCTGCAGGACGTCCTCGCGCTCCGGCGGCGGCTCGCCCACCTGCGCGGTGCGATCGCGCCTCAGCGACAGCTAGTCGGCCAGCTCGCGGCGGGCATCCTCGAGCTCCCGGATCTCGAGGAGGAGGGGAGGCGCTACTTCCGCGACGTCCACGATCACCTGATTCGCATCGGCGAGCAGATCGACGTCCAGCGTGACCTGCTTACGGGCGCGCTCGACGTCTACCTCTCGAGCTCGTCCAACCGGCTGAACGAGGTCTTGAAGCAGCTCACGCTGATCGCCACGATCTTCCTCCCGCTTACCTTCATTACCGGGTTCTTCGGCCAGAACTTCGGGTGGCTGGTCGATCACGTGGGCGGCTGGCCGCAATTCGTCGTCTTCGGGATCGGGCTCGAGCTCCTCGCCGTCGCAGGCCTGCTCCTCTTCTTCCGCCGGCGCGGCTGGTTCTAGGTGGTCGCTGTCCTCCCCCTCGAGGGGATCCCGGAGGTCCGGCCGGGAGACGACCTGGCCGCGCTCCTCGGCGATGCCGTCGAGCGGGCGGGCGGGCTCGAGGAGGGCGACGTCCTGGTCGTGGCGCAGAAGGCCGTCTCCAAGGCGGAGGGCAGGCTCGAGCAGGCTGACGACCCCGTGCCGGTGATCCTCCGGGAGGCGCGTGCCGTCCGCCGGCGGCGGGACGACCTCGTGATCGCCGAGACGGAACACGGATTCGTCTGCGCGAGCGCGGGCGTCGATCGCTCGAACGCCCCGGGAGACGGCTGGCTCGTGCTGCTCCCGCGCGACCCCGATGCCTCGGCCCGGGGACTCCGGGACGCCCTCACCTCACGCTTCGGCGTCGCTCCGGCAGTCGTCGTGAGCGACTCGTTCGGGCGCGCCTGGCGGCAGGGCACGACGGACGTCGCCGTGGGAGTCGCCGGCATGGATCCGCTGCTCGACCTGCGGGGGACGCGCGACGCGCGCGGCTACGAGCTCCGCTCCACCGTGGTCGCGGTCGCCGACGAGCTCGCCGGCGCCGCCGAGCTCGTAATGGGCAAGGCCCGCGGCGTCCCGGCTGCGCTCGTGCGCGGCTACCGCGTACCGGCGGGCGACGGCACCGCCCGCGACCTCGTCATGCCGCCGGAGCGGGATCTGTTTCCGTAGGGAGATATTCGTAGTGCGAGACGGTCAGCTCGCGCTCGACGAGGTAGCGGTCGTCCTCCGGGTAGAACACCGCCTGCTCGATCTCGTCGCCGGCGAAGGCGCGGATCGACTCGAGCGAGTCCCAGAGCGAGATCGTCAGGAACTCCTCCCGGTCGCCGTCCGGCCGGTGCAGGACCGAGAAGCCGCGGTTCCCGGGCGTGCCGAGCGAGTCGGGCGCCCCCACCTCCGCCATGTAGCGGACGTAGGCTTCCGCGTCCTCGCGGGTCGTCCAGCCACGCCAGATGCGCGCGATCATCGCGCCTCCTTTCCGGGGACGATCCAGGTGGAGCGCGAGCGGGCGAGCACCTCGCCGTCCGCGGTCAGCACGGCGGAGCCTGCGTAGCGCTTGCGGCCGTCCTCGCCCACGCGCCAGCCCATGACGACGTGCGGCTCGCCCGGCGCCGGGAGGTGGAGGACTCTCGCAGCCATCCGGCCGAGGAGGACGCCCTCGCGCTGGAAGTCGTCCACCGCCCAGCCGCTCGGGCAATCGAGCGCCGCCCACACGATCTCGGGTGCGACGTCCGCCGGTGGCTTCCACGGCGAGGCGACGAGACCGTCGCGGCCTTCGACCGGGCCCGCGTAGATCCCCAGGCCGTCCGCGCGCTCGGGCCCGCACGTGAAGCAGGTCGGGTAGGCGTGGTGGCCGAACCCTGCGTACCGCGCCGAAGCCGCCTCGGCCACCGCCAGCGGCACGGGCGCCGGCACCTCGACTGCGACCGTCGTCCGCTCGCCCTCGGCGACGAGGGTCTCCCCGTCGCGCACCTCGACGCGCCCGTCCTCCTCGACCACGTCCAGCTCGCAGTCGAGCGGCGGCGGCGTCCGCAGCGTGACCTCCGCCTCGCCGCCGAGCAGTGCCGCCACCAGGCCGCAGGTGTAGCCGCCGTTCCCCGACCCCGGCGGGCCGTTGTAGCGGCCGGGGACGATCACCGCCGCAGGGTCACCTCGATCAGGCCGAAGGGCGGCCGCGGGTCCGTGTAGACGCGCACGCGCTCGTCCGCGCCGTGCACCTGGGCCGTGTCCCAGAGGCGGTTCTCGCCCACGAAGGAGATCTCCTCGAGCTCGTCGAAGCCGTCGAGGAGCCGCACGCCCATCTCGTGGACGAGCTCCTGGATCGAGGCCGAGTCGAACTCGGCGAAGGTGGCCGCGATCGAGTCGCGCACCTCCTCGCCGGGAGCGCGTTGCGCGAAGTTGCGGTTCCGCCAGCGCGCGTCGAGGTAGACGTAGAGCGGCCGGTCGCGCGACTCGGCGAGCGTCGTGTACTCGTCGCGGACGAACCCCTCGAAGGAGCTCCCGGTGAGCTTGATCAGGCGGAGGCCCTCGCGTCCGCACGAGTGCTCGAGCGTCCCGTCGCGTGCGAGAGCGAGCTCGGCCACGGCGCAGTCGCCGCCGACCCTCTGGAATGACTGCTCCGTCCGCCTCGCGAAGAGGAGCTCGCGCGCCGTGACCTCGACCCGCTCGACCTGCTCGTAGTCCTCCAGGAACCGGCGGGCGAGCAGGTCGAGGAAGTCCTCGAGCGAGGAGCCCTCGTAGTCGAGCGCCGTGATGTGGACGAAGTTCTTCATCGAGTCCGTGGCTACCACGGCGGTGTTGTCGCCCTCCGTGTACGAAGGGAGGAACGCGTCACCGCGCGCGGTCAGCCCGATCTCGGCGGCGAAGAGTGTGCGCACGCCGTCCGTCCGGTAGACCGAGACGGCCTGCTTGCCGTACCCGCTCGCTACCGGGTCTGCCATCGGTCCCGGGCGATCGCCACGAGCTCGTCGCAGCCCGTTTCCAGCTCGTCCGGGCGGTCGCGCTCGAGCCGCTCGCGCAGCACCGGGAGGAGCGCGGCGCGCGGGCGGCGGTTCACGAAGACGACGAAGCGGAAGCCGAAGCGCTCCTCGTAGGCGGCGTTCAGGCGGGCGAGCTCGGCGAGGACGGCCTCGTCCTCGGCCGTCGCGTCGCCTTGCTCCGCTGCCGAGCGGCCCGAGAGGCGCCACTCACCGATTCGGGGGTGGTGGTTGAGCGCCTCGACGCGCTCCTCCTCGGGCAGCCCGGCGAGCACCTCGCGCGCTCGGCCCAGCGGGTCCTCCTCCTCGGCCAGCCGCTCGACGAAGCGGCTGCGCGCCTGGAAGAGGTCGGCCAGCTCCGCCACGCTCAGCTGCCGCGGTAGAGCACGCACGAGTACGGGGCGATCAGCAGGGGGACGTGGTAGTGGCCTGGGCCGAGCTCGACCTCGACCTCGACCCGGCGGAAGAACGGCGAGCGCGGCCGGAAGACGAGCCGGTAGACGCCCGGCGCGGCGTCGTCGCCCGCCAGGTCAGGGACACGTCCGTCGCCGTCCGTCTCCCGCGCAGCCACGAGCTCGTCGCCGCGGTAGAGCTCCACGCGCACGCCGCGGGCCGGCTCTCCGCGCTCCGTGTCGAGGACGTGGGTCGAGATGCTCACGGCTTCGGCGCCATCGTATGCTTGCGCCGTGGACGAGCGCGAGCGCTTCCTCATCCGCTACGCGGGCTCGTTCGCGCCCGAGCCGATCGCCCGCGCGGAAGGCGCGTGGATCGAGACGGCGTCGGGCAGGCGCATCCTCGACTTCACCTCGGGCCAGATCTGCTCGACGCTCGGCCACAACCACCCGCGCATCGCCGCGGCCGTGCAGGAGGCGCTCCGGGCCGTGGCGCACCTCAACTCGTGGATGCTCTCGGAGCCCGTGCTCGCGCTCGCCGAGCGGCTCGTTGGCCTCTTCCCGGAGCCGCTGCGCCGCGTGATGCTCCTCAACACCGGCTCGGAGGCGAACGAGGTCGCGCTCAAGCTCGCGAAGATGCACACCGGCCGCTTCGAGGTCGTCGGGCTGACGCGGAGCTTCCACGGGCTCCTGTCCGGGATCGCCTCCGTGAACTTCTCCATGGCGCACGCCGGCTACGGGCCGCTTCTGCCCGGGTCGTTCGCGATCCCGGCGCCTTACGCCTATCGCTGCCCGGTGCGCCACTGCGACGGGGCGTGCGACTGCACGTGCCTCGAGGTCGGCTTCGAGCTCGTCGACCAGCAGTCGGTCGGCTCGCTCTGCGCCCTCGTCGCCGAGCCGGTGCTTTCGGCGGGCGGGATCATCGTCCCGCCGGACGGCTACTTCCGGCGCGTCCGCGAGCTGCTCGACGCGCGCGGGATGCTCCTGCTCATGGACGAGGCGCAGACCGGGTTCGGGCGGCTGGGGACGATGTTCGGCTTCGAGCACGACGGCGTCGTGCCGGATCTCGTGGGGGTGTCGAAGACGCTCGGCGGCGGCCTCCCGCTCGCCGCGACGGTCACGACGGCCGCGATCGAGGAGGACGCCTACCGCAAGGGCTTCCTCCACGTCACGTCGCACGTCTCCGATCCGCTCCCGGCCGCCGCCGGGCTCGCCGTGCTGGACGTGATCGCCGAGGAGGATCTCGTCGAGCGGGCGGCCGCGCGCGGCGAGTACATGCTCGCGCGCCTGCGGGAGCTGCAGGCGGAACACGAGGCGATCGGCGACGTCCGCGGCCGCGGCCTGCTCGTCGGGCTCGAGCTCGTCGAGGACCGCGACACACGCGCCCCGGCCGACGCGCTCGGGGCGGAGGCGACGCGCGAGTGCTTCGACCGCGGCCTCTCCATGAACATCGTCCGCGCCGGCACGAACGCGAACTGCTTCCGGATCGCCCCGCCGCTCACGGTGACCGAGGAGGAAATCGACCTCGCCGTCGAGATCATGGACGCGGCGCTGAAAGCCGTCCGCGAGCCCGCGGCCGCCTAGCGTCCAGCGGCGCCCGCCCGCCTGCCCCTGGCGAACCTGTCGGGGTCTGACCCCGTCACGTCCGCCGCGGCCATGGCTGAGCACGTCCGCGGCGGCCACG
>JBOHAM010000046.1:0-8166 GCA_050697735.1 Gaiellaceae bacterium
TGGGCGCACCTGGGATCGAACCAGGGACCTCCCGCGTGTGAAGCGGGCGCTCTCCCGCTGAGCTATGCGCCCCGAGACGGCCAGTCTAGCGCCGGCCCGTTGCTACCATCGACTGTGCCCGGTCGCGCTAGGCGGGGAGCTAGCGGTTCCCTGAACCCGCAATCCGCTCCAGCGGGGCTGAACTCCTCTCCGAGGGGGTGGCAATCGAGGTCAGGGCTCGCGCGCGCGAGTGTTGACGGCCAGGTTCCGCGCATCGGGAGCCTGTGAACCGCGTCAGGTCCGGGAGGAAGCAGCGCTAAGCAGTCTCTCCCGGGTGCCGCGGGGTAACCTGGCCCGAGCGAGCGCCGGGGGCACCGCCTCGAGAGCAACCAACAACGAGAGGTGCGTGACCGGGCTTTTATACGATGGGCGGGTGACCGCCCTCTACCGGAAGTACCGGCCGCAGGACTTCGACGAGGTCGTCGGCCAGGAGGCGGTCGTGCGGACGCTCCGGAACGCGATCGCGAACGACCAGGTGCGCCAGGCCTACCTGTTCGCAGGCCCACGCGGCACCGGCAAGACGTCGCTCGCCCGCATCCTCGCCAAGGCGCTCAACTGCGAGCAGGGGCCGACGGCGACGCCCGACAAGACCTGCAACTCCTGCGTGACGATCGCGAACGGCACCTCGCTCGACGTCGTCGAGATGGACGCTGCGAGCCAGCGCGGGATCGACGATGTGCGCGAGATCCGGGAGCACGTCGTCCTCCAGCCGGTAGAGGGGCGCTTCAAGGTCTACATCCTCGACGAGGCCCACCAGCTCACGGACGCCGCCTGGAACGCGCTCCTGAAGCTGATCGAGGAGCCGCCGCCGCACCTCGTCTTCGTCTTCTGCACGACCGAGCTCCACAAGGTGATCGCGACTGTGCGCTCGCGCTGCCAGACATTCCTCTTCGCGCGGCCGCGGCTCGCGGAGCTCACCAAGCTCCTGCGCAGCGTGGCCGACGGGGAGAAGATCGAGGCGCCCGACGCGGCCCTCTCGCTGATCGCCCGCAGTGCACGCGGCAGCTTCCGCGACGCCGTCTCGACGCTCGACCAGCTCGCTGCGGCCACCGACGGGCAGGTGACGGTGCAGGCCGTCCTCCAGCTCCTCGGTGCGGTCGAGGAGGAGGCGCTCTTCCGCCTCTGCGACCTGGTTGTCGACCGGGACACGGCAGGGCTGCTCGCCTTCGTCGAGGAGCTCGCCGACCAGGGCCAGGACCTCGCGCGCCTCGTCACCGACCTGCTCGAGCACCTGCGCCACCTGCTCCTCGTCCAGCACATGGGCGAGGTGCCGGACTCGCTCCCGGTCACGCCGGAGACGCGGGAGCGGCTGCGCTCGCAAGCCAACCAGCTCGGCGAGGCCGAGGTGCTGCGCCTGGTCGACCTCCTCCACGTCGCCGTCGACGACGTGCGCGAGGGCGGCGATCCGCGCCTGCCGCTCGAGCTCGCGCTCGTGAAGGTCACGAGACCGGGGGCGGACCTCTCGCGTGAGTCGACCGCCTACCGCCTCGAGCAGCTCGAGAGCCGTCTCCGCGGGGAGCCTCCCCGCCCGGCCGCCGGTCCGCCGCCGACCCCAGAGCCAGAGGACGCTGCGGCGCCGCCGCAGACGAGCGAGGGCCCGCCCGTCGACCTGCAAGAGCTCCAGGCGGCCTGGAAGCAATCGATCCTGCACACGGTGTCCGAGAGGTCGATCCCGACGGGCTCGGTCCTGGCCGAGGCGCGTCCGGTGGCGCTCGAAGGCGATCGACTCGTGCTCGAGTTCCCGCCCGCGGCCTCGTTCCACCGCGGCCTCGCCGAGGAGCCGAAGAACGCGGCCGTGCTCGCCGCCGTGCTCCACGAGATGACCGGCCGGAAGCTCGAGCTCGCCTTCGAGGTCGGCGAGGGCCCGGCGGAGGAGGCCGAGGCGGAGGCCGAGCCCGCGACCGAGGAGGAGATCATCTCCCTCATGAAGACGACGTTCGACGCCCGCGAGATCGGGAAGGAGACCGACTAGCCGATGTCCATGGACATGAACAAGATGCTCCAGCAGGTGCAGCAGATGCAGGCCGACATGCTCAAGGCGCAGGAGGAGCTGGCGAACGAGCGGGTCGAGGCCTCGGTCGGTGGCGGCATGGTCACGGTGACGGCGAGCGGCGCCGGCGAGCTGGTCGGGATCAAGATCTCCCCGGAGGCGATCGACCCGGACGATCCCGAGACGCTAGAGGACCTCGTCCTCGCCGGCGTCAACCAGGCGCTGAAGAACGCGCAGGAACTCGCCCAGTCGCGCCTCGGCGACGTCAGCGGCGGCCTCAAGGGACTTGGCCTGCCGGGCATGTAGGCACAATTCGCGGGCGTGTTCAGCCCGCTCGTCGAGAACCTCATCGCGCAGCTCTCCCGCCTTCCCGGCATCGGGACCCGGACGGCGCAGCGGCTCGCGTTTCACCTGCTGCGCGTCTCCGAGGAGGAGGCGCTCGCGCTCGCGGAGGCGATCCGCGAGGCGAAGGCGCGGATCGGCTTCTGCCGGGAGTGCGGGAACCTGACCGAGGATGAGCTCTGCGTCATCTGCCTGGACACGCGGCGCGACCGCTCCCTCGTCTGCGTCGTCGAGCAGCCCGCGGACGTCCTGTCCATGGAGCGGACGCACGAGTACCGCGGCGTCTACCACGTCCTGGGCGGTGCTCTCTCGCCGCTCGACGGCGTCGAGCCTCAGCACCTGCGCATCGACGAGCTCCTCGCGCGCGTGCAGAGGAACGGCGTCGAGGAGGTCGTCCTCGCCACGAACCCGAACATGACGGGCGAGGCGACCGCCGGCTACATCGCCGACCGCCTCCGCGACCGCACGCGCGTCACGCGGCTCGCAAGCGGCCTCCCCGTCGGCGGCGACCTCGAGTACGCGGACGAGGTCACGCTGGGGAGGGCGCTGGCCGGGCGCCGCGACATGTAGCTATGACGACTCCGTCGCTGACTGCGGCCGATCCTGAAGACCTCTTCGCGCCCGAGGTCATCGCCGACCCGTACGCGTACTTCGGCCGGCTGCGGGAGACCGACCCGATCCACTGGAACCCGCGCGCGGAGATGTGGATCGTCACGCGCTACGAGGATCTGGTCTGGCTCGTCCGGCACCACGAGATCTTCTCCTCGGCCGTGATCAAGACCGACCGGCGCCCGCCCCATCCGCCGATCGACGCGGAGGATGGGCCGCTCTTCGAGCAGGTGCGCGCCTTCCGCTCCGACCAGCTCGTCGAGAACGACCGGCCGGCTCACCTCTCGATGCGCAGCGCCGTGCACGAGTACTTCACCCCGCAGGCGATGGAAGGCTGGCGCCCGTTCGTGCGGGCGGCGGTCGCCGAGCTCCTGGACGAGGTCGAGCCCCATGGACGGATGGACGTGCTCGAGGCGCTGGCCGCCCCGCTGCCCGTCCGCGTGATCACCCAGATGATGGGGGTGCCCGAGGAGGATCGGGAGCACCTGCGCCACCTGGCCGACCGGCTCCTCTACATCAACCGGGGCGAGCCGAACCGGATGAAGCTTCTGTTGGAGGGGATCGAGGGCATGATCTCCTACGTCTCCCCGAAGGTCGACGAGCGAGCCGAGCGGCCGAGCGACGACTTCATCTCGGTGCTCGCCCAGGCCGAGAAGCAGGGCGTCTTCACCCGGCATCAGGTGCTCGTCAATACGGCGCTGCTCCTCTTCGCCGGCCACGAGACGACCATGAACCTGATCTGCAACGGCACCCTGGCGCTGATCCGGCATCCCGAGCAGTGGGAGCGGCTCCGGGTCGACCCCGCGGGCGCGGCCCGGTCGGCCACGGAGGAGTGCCTGCGCTACGACCCGCCCGTGAAGTCGACCCAGCGCATCGCCGCGGAGGACGTGGAGCGCCACGGCAGGACGATCCGCGAGGGGGACAGGATTCGCTGGATCATGGCCGCCGCCAACCGCGACCCGCGCGCCTTCGAGGATCCGGACCGCTTCGACATCGGGCGCAAGCCGAACCCCCACGTCGCGTTCGGCGCGGGCATCCACTACTGCCTCGGCGCCTCGCTCGCGCGAATCGAGGGGCAGGAGGTCTTCCGGGCCCTGGCCGAGCGCTTCGCATCGCTCCGCCTCGAGACCGCGGAGCTCGAGTACGCGCCGAGCATCCAGTTCCGCTCGCTGACCTCCCTGCCGGTGGCCTGGGGCTGATGCCGCGAAAAGTACGCATCACGGTCGACCACGACATCTGCATGGGGAACGGGCAGTGCGTCTTCCTCGCGCCCGAGGTCTTCCGGCACAACGAGAACCGCCAGTCCGAGGTGATCGACCCGGCCGGCGCGCCGGAGGAGACCGTCCTGCAGGCCGCGGGCTACTGCCCCACCGGCGCGATCGAGGTCTCGGACGCCGAGACGGGCGAGCAGCTTTTCCCCTGAGAGGAGGAGCAGGACGCCGGGCCGCCGGCGCCCTGCTCACACGCATCCCTAGAGCGGACAGCCCGGCCCGGGCGAGGGCTGATCGATTCGAAGCGGTAGCGCCGGCGTTTGCTTGGGGACGAGGTAGGTCGCGTAGATGACCAGCGTGTCCGTCCCCTCGTTGCGGGCGAGGTGCACCTCGTCGGGAGACGTGCTGAAGCCGCTCCCG
Source organism: Gaiellaceae bacterium (assembly GCA_050697735.1). GTDB lineage: Bacteria > Actinomycetota > Thermoleophilia > Gaiellales > Gaiellaceae > JAIBJN01. The sequence goes on from JBOHAM010000046.1 coordinate 4,612, forward strand.
GCGGGGTAGGTGATCTCGGTCGTGCACTTCTTGGCGTGGTAGAGGCTGAGCGTCCCCTGGGCGACGACGTTCACGTTCTCGCCGGGGTGGTAATGCCAGCCGAAGGTGGAGCCCGGTTCCGCCACGATCTTCTGCACGACGATCTCGAACGCGCCCTTCGTCTTGATCCTCGCGCTGACACCGGGGCTGAAGCGCGTGAACAGGTTCAGCTGCCCCTCGACGTTGCCGCGGTAGGTCTCGGCCGTGACTCCCGAGGACGGCGTCGCGATCGCCACGCCGACCAGGACGACGGCCGCCAGGAGCGCCAGGGCAGGGACGAACCGCCGTGCTGTGTGCCGCAGTCTCATCTTTCTACCTCCTCGCTTGGTCTCGCCAGCTCCATGTGATGAACTGGACGAATCGGAGGCTTGCAATGCGGCGTGTGAGCGAGCGTGTGATGAATACGGCGGTTGACCCGGGGCGGGAATTGACGATCCAGCTCCTCGGAACGCCGACGGTCCAGCGAGGCGGGGTCGAGGTCGAGGCGCCGCCGGGGCGCAAGCACTGGGGGCTACTCACCTACCTCGTGCGCACGGAAGTGCCCTCGTCGCGGGAGCGGCTCTCTGCCCTCCTCTTCCCCGAGGCGGACGACCCGCTCGGCGCTCTCCGCTCGGCTCTGGCCGCGCTTCGCCGCCAGCTCGGCCCGCACGCGGAGGTGGGCGGCAATCCCGTGCGCCTGGCGCTCGATCACGGCGCGTTCGTGGACGTCGAGATCCTCGGCAAGGGCTCCTGGCTGGAAGCCGCCTCCCTGCCGTGCCTCGGGCACGAGCTCCTCGACGGCATGACCTTCCGCTCGAGCCCGGGCTTCGAGGACTGGCTCGAGAACGAGCGCCGCCGGGTCGCGGGCACGACCGCCGCGGTGATGCACGAGGCGGCTCTCGCGCTCCTTGCCCGGGGCGACGTCGAGGCAGCCCGCGGTCATGCCGCTCACCTCGTGCGGCTCAACCCGTACGACGAGAACGCGCACGTGCTCCTCGTGCGCTCCCTGCGCGCCTCGGGAGACGCCGATGCCGCGCACCGCCAGGTGGAAGCCTGCACGTCCCTCTTCCGTCAGGAGCTCGGAATCGAGCCGAGCCCCGCCCTCGTCTCGGCGGCGGCGGAGCCTCTCGCCTCTGCGGGGACGCGTGTTTCCGGGCCGTCGGCGGTGAACGTCCTCATCGAGACCGGCATGGCCGCCGTGGACGCCGGCGCCCCCGAGGCGGGGGTCGCCCGGCTGCGCGGGGCGGTCGCCTCGGCCCGCAGGCAGGACGACCCCGAGCTCCTGGCCAGGTCGCTGGTCCGCCTCGGTCAGGCGCTCGTCCACTCGTGCCGCGGCACCGACGAGGAGGGGGCTGCCGCATTGCACGAGGGGAGCGCGCTCGCGGAGCGGATCGGCGATCGCCGCCTCGCGGCTACGGGCTGGCGCGAGACCGGCTGGATCCAGTTCCTCCGCGGGCGCTACGACCGCGCCGAGACGACGCTCGCCCGCGCGGCGCAGCTCGCGGACGGTGACGAGGAGGAGCTCGCGTGGATCGAGGTCATCCTCGGAACCTGTCGCAGCGACGTGGGCGACTACGCGAACGCGAGCCGGCTCCTGCGCTCTGCGACCGCCAGGAGCGAGGCGCTCCAGCGCCCTGAGGCGCTCGGCTACGCGTGGACGATGCACGCCAAGCTCCACGTGCTCCGCAACGAGCTCGACGAGGCGACGGCACTGCTCGACCAGGCGCTCGAGCTCGTCGAGGCCAGAGGTCTCACCTCGTTTCGCTCCTGGCCGGAGTCGTTTCGGGCCGAGATCGACCTCAGGAACGGCCACGTGGACGCCGCCGGCGCCGCGTTCGAGCACGCGTACGCGCTCGGTTGCGAGATCGGCGATCCCTGCTGGGAGAGCATCGCGGCCCGCGGGCGCGGGCTGGTCGCCGTCGAACGGGGGGAGGTCGACCGAGGGCTCGAGCTCCTCGTCGAGGCGCCGCGGCTCTGCCGGCGCCTGCCCGACACGTACCTCTGGATCGAGGCCTACGGGCTGGAAGCGCTGTGCGGGGTGGCCGTCGAGCACGGCAACGGGTCGGCGAAGCGCTGGGTCGCCGAGCTCGAGGCCATCGCAGCGCGCCGCGGCCTGCGCGACCTCCTCGTGCGGGCGACCGTCCACCGGGCGCGGCTCGGCGAGCCGGGCGCCCTCGAGGCCGCCCGCTCGCTGGCGGCGCAGGTCGACAACCCCGCCCTCGACGAGCTGCTCGCGTCGGCCGCCTGAGCGAACTGGCTCCGGGCTCCCCGTCCGTACAATCGGCGCATGGCGGAGACCGCCTACGAGACCCTTCCGGAGGTTGAGCCGGCCGAGCCGCGGGCCAGTGCGGGGACCGTCGTGATGAAGTTCGGTGGGACGTCCGTGGCCGATCCGGAGAAGATCCGGCGCGTGGCGAGCCGGCTCGTCGGCGCCCGCCGCTCCGGCGCCCGGGTCGTGGGCGTGGTCTCGGCGATGGGCTACCACACGGACGAGCTCGTGGCGCTCGCGCACGAGGTCTCGCAGCAACCGAAGCCGCGCGAGCTGGACATGCTCATCTCGGTCGGCGAGCGGGTCTCGTGCGCTCTCGTGGCGATGGCGATCGCCGACCTGGGGACCGATGCGATCTCGCTGACGGGCTCGCAGGCCGGGATCGTCACCGACACCGTCCACGGCAAGGCGAAGATCGTGGAGGTGAAGGCGCACCGGATCCACCGCGCGCTGGACGAGGACCGGATCGTGCTCGTGGCCGGGTTCCAGGGCGTCTCCACCGACTACGACATCACGACGCTCGGCCGAGGCGGCTCGGACACGACCGCCGTCGCGCTCGCCGGCGCGCTCGGCGCCGACGCCTGCGAGATCTACACGGACGTCGACGGCGTCTTCACGGCCGACCCGCGGCTCGTGCCGGAGGCGCGCAAGCTCCACGCCGTCAGCTACGAGGAGATGCTCGAGCTGGCGGCCTCTGGCGCGAAGGTGCTTCAGCTACGCTCGGTCGAGTTCGCGCGCAACCACGGCGTGAAGGTCCACGTCCGCTCGACGTTCACCGACGAGCCGGGCACCTGGATCAGGGAGGAGGACGAGCGGATGCTGGAGAAAGCGTTGATCTCGGGCGTGACCCACACGGTCGAGGAGGCGGTCTACGAGGTGGACGGCGTCCGTCCCGCCGACCTGTTCGAGGCGCTCGCCGCCGCCGAGGTCAACGTGGACACGATCATCCAGATGGACTCCCGCATCGTCTTCTCCACCCCGCTCGAAGACCGTCCGCACGCCGAGGAGGCGCTCGGCGCGCTCGGCGCCCGCTTCTCGGAGCAGCTCGGGCTCGGCAAGGTCAGCATCGTCGGAGCCGGCATGAAGAGCCACCCCGGCGTCGCCGCCCGGACGTTCGCCACGATCCGCGACCTGGGCGTCGAGCCGACGTACGTCGCCACGTCGCCGATCAAGATCGCGTTCTACGTCCCGCACGAGGCCGTGGAGCGGACCGTGCGCGCCCTCCACGACGCCTTCGACCTCGGGTCCCCGCAGGCGGAGCGTCAGCA
>JBOHAM010000047.1:0-25095 GCA_050697735.1 Gaiellaceae bacterium
CGCCGCTACAGCGCGTGGATCGGCATCGACGCCTGGCACGCCTGGGACGACACCGGGCCCTGGATTCCGCGGCCGGCGTGATGCGCGCGGCACCCTGCTAGTTCCAGCGCAGGCCCTCGAGCTGGGCGAGGTCGCGGTTGCCGCCGCTCAGGACGCAGACGACCTTGGTTCCCGGCGGCGCCGTGACGAGACCGTCGCGGAGCGCGGCGACCGTGGCCGCCGCCGCGCCCTCGGCGACCAGCTTGCAGTGCTCCATCAGCCAGACCACGTTTCGAAAGATCGAGTCGTCGGGGACGGTGACGATCTGGTCGACGAAGCGCTGCACGAGCTCGAACGTCCGCTCGCCGACCCGCTTGACGCGAAGGCCGTCGACGACCGTGTCGCAGCGCTCGAGCGTGACGAGCTCGCCCGCCTCGACGCTCGCCTTCATCGCCGCCCCGTCGGCGGACTCGACGCCGACGACCCGCACACCAGGGCCCTCCTGCTTCAGAAACGTGGAGATCCCGGAGATGAGCCCCCCTCCGCCGATCGGCACGACGACGAGCTCCACCTCGGGCCAGTCCGCCAGGAGCTCGACGCCGGTCGTGCCCTGGCCGGCGATCAGGTCGACGTCGTCGAACGGATGGACGTAGGCCAGGCCCTCGGACTCGACGAGCTCCCGCGCCCGCTCGTCGGCTTCGTCCCAGATCGTCCCCTGCAAAACGACCTCGGCGCCGTAGCCGCGGGTCGCCTCGATCTTCGCCGGCGTGGCGTTCTCGGCCATGCAGACGACGGCGCGGATGCCCAGCATGGTCGCGGCGAGCGCCACTCCCTGCGCGTGGTTGCCCGCCGACGAGCAGACGACCCCGCGGTCGCGCTCCTCCTGCGTGAGCCGGGCGAGCTTCACCAGCGGACCGCGGATCTTGTAGGAGCCTGTCCGCTGGAGGCATTCGGCCTTCAAGCGCACTTCGAAGCCGGTCGCCTCGCTGAGCACGCGCGAGGTGAGCAGCGGCGTGCGGTGGACGTGCGGCGCGACGAGCGGCATGGCCGCGCGCGAGTCCGGGAGCACCGTGACGCTCATCGCGCGGAGCCTACTGGGACGGGAGCGCCGCCGGGTCGGCCGGCGGCGCTCCCGTGCTTGTCTAGCGCGGCGTCGTCGCGGAGGCGACGTTCGTGTACCCCGAGCAGCCGGCCGAGTTGCAGGCCCGCACGCGGTAGGCGTACGTCGTCCGGGCCCGCAGGCCGAAGCGCGTCAGCGACGTCGTGTTCGGGTTGACCGTGGCCACCCGCCGGAACGACTTGCCGTTACGCGACTCCTCCACCTCGAAGCGGTCCTCGTTGGACGAGCGGTCGGTCCAGCCGAGCCTGATGCTCGATGAGGACGTCGCGAGCGCGGTCAGCTCGGACGGCGCGGCCGGCGCCGCGAGCTGCGTCGTCGAGCTCGCCACGTTCGAGAACCCCGAGATCCCGCCCGAGTTGAAGGCGCGCACCTTGAAGAAGTACGTCACCCCCGGCTCGAGCTCGAAGATCATCGCCGAGTTCTTGAACGAGGTCGTGACCTGAGCGAACTGCACGCCATCAGTCGACTGGAAGACGTGATAGCCGTCCGCGCGCGCGCTGGCCGTCCAGGCCAGGTCGATGCGGAAGAAGCCCCCTCCGACGGCCGTGAGGTTGGTCGGCGCGGGCGGCAGCGTGGCCAGCGTCGTCGCGACCGCGCGGTTCGTGGCCGTCGACGTGCCGACCGCGTTCACGGCCCGCACGACGTAGGTGTATTCGGTGCTCTCGGCAAGGCCGGTGTCCGAGAACGAGGTTGCGTTGGCGCCTGCGGTCAGGACGCGGGTGCTTCCGCCTCCGGTCCTCGTGATCTGGAAGCCCGACTCGTTTCCGCTCCGGTCGACCCAGGAGAGGTCGATCCGCGACTGCGAGACCGGGGCGGCCGCGAGGTCGATCGGGCTGACCGGCGTGGCCGGTGCCTGGATGGCCGCGAGAATACGGCCGCGGAGCCCGAAGCTTCCCGTGCGCTCGTCGAACCAGGCGACCGCCAGGCGGGTGCCGCCGACCTCGGTCGCCACGCCGGGCACTCGTCGCGTTGCGGACACGACGTCGTCGTTCACCCGCTGGGCGGCGCTCCACGTGACGCCGTCGTCGTCCGTGAACTGGAGCAGGACGTCCTGCGTGCTCGGCCGCAGCTCCTGGTCCCGGTAGACGACGTGCGCCGTGCCGCCCGCGTCGTAGGCGACCTTCGGCAGGGCTTCGCTGCCGTACGCGGCGATGCTCGCCACCGTGGACGGCGGTCCGAAGCCGCCGGGGCCGACGCCGTCGGCGTCGAGCTGCGCCCGCACAGCGTCGAAGCCGTTCACCGGCCGCGACTCATAGACGACGAGCGCCTCGCCGTTCGGGCCGAGCGCGATGTCCGGGAGGCGGGCGAAGCCGGACCCGGCCGCCTTCTGGATCGTGAAGGCGCCGACCTGGCCGAGCCCCGTCACGCGGGCCGCCGCCGTCGCGACCAGGGCGACGCCGTCGTAGCGCGTGAACGCGACCCAGACCGTGCCCTGGCCGATGGCCAGGGCGGGGGCCGCGTCGAGCTCCGTGCTCGCGGGCAGCGGCAGCTCGGAGAACGTCACGCCGCCGTCGACGCTGACGTAGACGCGCAGCGTCGGCCGGTCGAACACGGTCTGGTCGATGACCGCAACGAAGGCGTTGCCGAAGGAGTCGAACGCGACCTGCGGCCCGCCGCCGTTGATGCCGCCGGGCAGGTCGGTCGTCCCCTGCCACGTCATCCCTCCATCGAAGCTCCAGGCTCGGAAGGTCGCGCCGCTGCAACAGATCGCGTCCTGCCCGTCGCTCACGGCGACGAGGTTCTGCAGGTTCGTGGGATTGACCGCGAGTGATGCACCGGCCTGATCTCCAGGCGCCCGACTTGCATTCACGGTCCCACCAACCGTGACCGACCCGTCCGCGCTCACCGAGGCCCGCGCGAAGGCGAGCTCGGAGGACGCTGGGTCGGGGTTACCGCTGAGCCCGGCACTATCGTCGCCCCAGGCGGCCCGGACGATTCCGGCTCGGAAGTCCAGCCCGAGCGACTGGCCGAGACCGCGCGTCGTGCCTCCCGGCGAGATCGCGAAGTCAGGCGCAGCCGCGGCCTGGGCCGGGGCGACGACGAGGGCGGCGGCGGCTCCGGTGAGGAGCGCACGCCGCAGGACGGCACGAAAGTGCTGCATTCGACAGCCCCCTTTCGTTGAGTTGTGCCGCTAGTTACGTACGACGCGAGCGGCCACTCGGATCGACCCGTCGCGGTACAGTCCCCCGCGAGATGGCGGTCGACTACTTCCTCGCGCTCGACGGCATCCCGGGCGAGAGCACCAACGCCAAGCACAAGGGGGAGATCGACGTCCTCGCGTTCAGCTGGGGCGTGAGCCGTGCGGGCTCGTCCGGCACCGGAGGCGGAGGCGGGGCGGGGAAGCCGCTCTTCGAGGATCTTCTCGTCGTCGCCCGGACGAGCAAGGCGTCTCCGCTCTTGTGGGAGGCCTGCGCCTCCGGCCGGCACCTGAAGACTGCAGTCCTCACCGCTCGCAAGGGCTCGGGCCAGAGCCGGGTCGAGTTCCTCACGATCAAGCTCGAGGACGTCACGATCACCTCGTACGAAGTCGACGGCTCCGACGACGAGTTGCCGCTCGACGAGGTCGCCTTCGCCTTCGCCACGGTGGAGACGGAGTTCGTCTCCCAGGGCCCGAAGGGCAAGGCGCAGCCCCCGGTCACGACCGGCTGGGACCTGAAGAAGAACGCCAAGGCGTAATGCCCGTCCGGGTGCGCTTCGCGCCGAGCCCCACCGGGTCGTTGCACCTCGGCGGGGCCCTCACCGCGGTGGCCAACCGCCGTTTCGCCGACGAGCGCGGGGGCGTGTTCGTGCTCCGCATCGACGACACGGACGCCGAGCGCGTCCTTCCCGGCTCCGAGGAGGAGATCCTCGCGGACCTCGCCTGGCTCGGGCTCTCCTGGGACGAAGGCCCCGTCCGCCAGAGCGAACGGGCCGAGCGCCACCGCGAGGCGGGCGCGGCGATCGGCACTCCGGACGACGAGGGAGCACTCCGTTTCGGGCGGACCACGCTGGTCCGGCCGGACGGGCGTCCCACGTACCAGCTCGCCTCGGTCGTGGACGACCTCGACCTCGGGATCACCCATGTGATCCGCGGCCAGGACCTCCTGCCCAGCACTCCCGTCCAGGAGAAGATCGCGCGCGCGCTCGGGGCGGAGCCGCCGGAGTACGTCCACCACGGCCTGCTCGTCGGCGAGGACGGCCGCAAGCTCTCGAAGCGCGCACGGGCGTCGTCGCTCCGCGGACTTCGCGAGCTCGGCATCCCGCCCGAGGCCCTGCGGGCTTATCTCGAGGAGCTCGGGCTCCCGCGGGGGGACGTCCGCTTCGACGAGACGCGGCTGCGCCGCCTCGCCGTCGACGCGCTCGGCGCTCTCTCGGACGACGAGCTGGCGGCGCGGGCGGGGGCCGCACCCCGGCTCGGGCCGGCGCTGCGAGGAGCCCGCGACCTGGTCGAGGCACGGGAGATCGCCGCGCTCCTGGACAGGTCGCCGGGGTCCACCACCACCCGCTCGCCCGAGACCCTCGCACGCTTCGGGGAGCTGCGCGCCGCCGCCGGCGAGGAGCTGGGGAAGGACGAGGCCAAGGCGATCGTCCGCGAGCTGAAGGCGGTGGGGGGCGACCTGCGCGCCCTTCGCCTGGCGCTGACGGGCGCCGAGCGGGGGCCGGAGCTCTGGGCGGTGCTCGTCGCCCTCCCGCGGGACGAGGCGCTGCGCCGGGCGGGCTAGCGGCCCAGCTCGGGCTGCAGCTCCCGCAGCGTCGCGAGGAAGGCGTGCACCGCTCCGGTCGCCGCGCCGCGGTCGCGCCGGCGCACGGCGACGATCTGCCGGCGTACGGGCTCGGCGTCCTCGACCTCCACCTCGCAGAGCGTCCCGGCGGCCAGCTCGGCGCTCGCGGCGCTCTGGGGGAGGAGGGCGACGCCCAGGCCCTCTTGCAGCATCTTCTTCGCGGCGTCGATGTTGTCGAGCTCCATGACCGCCTCCGGCTGCACGCCGGCGCCGCGGAAGAGAGCGTTCGTCAGCTCGGTGTAGCTCGAGGTGCGGTCGAAGAGGACGAGCCGCTCGCGCGCGATCTCCTCCAGGCGGATGCGGCCGCGCTGCACGAAGTGGTGGCTGGGGGCGGTCACGAGGACGAGGCGTTCCTCGTAGAGCGGCGTCGCGACGATGTCGGAATGGCGCAGGGCGCGAACGAGTCCCACGTCGACCTGCTCCCGCAGGACAAGGTCGAGCACCTCCTCGGAGTGGCCCGTGCGCACGCTCACGCTCACGCGCGGGTGGCCGACGGAGAAGCGCTTGAGAATCCCTGGGAGCACGTAGGTCGAGACGGCCGGCGCGGCCCCGAGGGAGAGGCGCCCTGCCCCGCCGCGCTCGAACGAGTTCACGATCCGGCGTCCGTCCGCGATGCTCTGGAGCACCTTGACCGCGTGCGGCAGGAAGGCCTCGCCCGCCTCCGTGAGCCTCATGCCGCGTGGCGTCCGGGCGAAGAGCTGAGCCCCGAGGTCGGCCTCCAGGCGCTGCAGGCGCGCGGTCAGCGCGGGCTGCGTCACGAAGAGCGCCTCGGAGGCGCGGCTGACGCTTCGGGTGCGCACGACCTCGACGAACGCCTCGAGCTGGGCGACCATCGCCATAAAGAAAGTCTATATGCAAGATCGAAAGAAACGATTTTGTGAATATCGAAGGCCGGGCATACGATCAGAAGAGGCTGTCATGCGGACTGCGACGATCGAGACGAGACGACCGAAGAGCGAGGCTCGCGAGCTTCCTCGCAAGGACGGTGCCGTCGTGCGCTGCTCGGCCGAGTTGGCCGAATGCACGTGCCCCGAGTGGTGCGAGCGCGACCACGACCGAGACTAGGCGTCGTCGTGCAGGGGACCGAAGTCGTAGCCGGGCTTGAGCTTCTCGCGCCGCGCGAGGGGCGCGACGAGGAGATCCTCACTCCGGATGCGCTGGAGTTCGTCGCGGAGCTCCATCGCCGCTTCGACGGCACGCGCCGCTCGCTCCTCGCTCAGCGCGCCGAGCGACGCGCGCGCATCGCCGCCGGCGAGCTGCCCGACTTCCTCGCCGAGACCCGTGAGACCCGCGAGGGCGACTGGCGGATCGCGCCCGTCCCGGCCGACCTTCAGGACAGGCGCGTGGAGATCACGGGCCCGGTCGACCGCAAGATGGTCATCAACGCGCTCAACTCGGGGGCGCGCTGCTTCATGGCCGACTTCGAGGACGCGAACTCGCCCACCTGGCGGAACTGCGTCGAGGGCCAGGCGAATCTCGTGGACGCGATCGAGCGGACGATCGAGCTCGACGCGGGAGAGAAGACCTACCGCCTGGGCGACGATCCCGCCGTCCTCATCGTGCGCCCGCGCGGGTGGCACCTGCCGGAGCGGCACGTGCTCGTCGGCGGCGAGCCCGTCGCGGGGGCGCTCGTCGACTTCGGCCTCTACCTCTTCCACAACGGCCGCCGGCTGCTCGAGAAAGGAAGCGGCCCATATCTCTACCTGCCGAAGCTCGAGAGCCACCGCGAGGCGCGTCTCTGGAACGAGGTCTTCACGTTCGCCCAGGAGGAGCTGGGTCTTCCGCACGGCTCGATCAAGGCCACCGTGCTCGTGGAGACGATCCACGCCGCCTTCGAGATGGAGGAGATCCTCTACGAGCTCCGCGACCACGCCGCAGGGCTGAACGCGGGCCGCTGGGACTACATCTTCAGCATCATCAAGACGTTCCGCGAGCGCCCGGAGTTCGTGCTCCCCGACCGCGCGCAGGTGACGATGACGGTCCCGTTCATGCGCGCGTACACGGAGCTCCTGGTCCGGACCTGTCACCGGCGCGGCGCGCACGCGATGGGCGGCATGGCCGCCTTCGTCCCCAGCCGTCGCGATCCGGAGGTCAACGAGGTCGCGCTGACGAAGGTGCGCGAGGACAAGGAGCGCGAGGCCGGCGACGGCTTCGACGGCACCTGGGTCGCCCACCCGGACCTGGTGCCGGTGGCGCTGGAGGAGTTCAACCGCGTGCTGGGCGACCGGCCCAACCAGGTCGAGCGCCTGCGCGAGGACGTCGAGGTTACGGCGGCAGATCTTCTCGACGCGCACGTCCCCGAGGGCGAGATCACCGATGAGGGCGTGCGCGGCAACGTGAGCGTCGGCCTCCGCTACCTGGAGTCCTGGCTCCGGGGAACGGGGGCCGTCGCTCTCTTCAACCTCATGGAGGACGCGGCCACGGCCGAGATCGCGCGCTCGCAGGTCTGGCAGTGGCTGCGGCACGGACGGATCGAGCGCGACCGCGTCGTCGCGCTCGAGGGCGAGGAGCTCGCGGAGGCCGGCGAGGGACGCTGGGCCGACGCGCGGGCCGTCTTCGACGAGGTGGCCCTCGCCGAGGAGCTGCCCGAGTTCCTCACCATCCCCGCCTACAAGCTCATCGATTAGGAGGACTGCGGCATGGAACGCTGGGAAGGCATCGAGAGGCCGTACGCCGAGGAGGACGTCGAACGTCTCCGCGGCTCGGTGCACGTCGAGCACACGCTGGCCCGTCTGGGCGCGGAGCGTCTGTGGGGCCTCCTGCAGAAGGAGCCCTACGTGGCCGCGCTCGGCGCGCTGACGGGCGGCCAGGCCGTCCAGATGGTGAAGGCGGGCCTCAAGGCCATCTACCTCTCCGGCTGGCAGGTCGCCGCTGACGCGAACCTCGCGGGGCAGACGTTCCCCGACCAGAGCCTCTACCCGTCGAACAGCGCGCCGGCGCTCGTTCGCCGGCTGAACCAGGCGCTTCTGCGCGCCGACGGGATCGAGCACGCCGAGGGCACGTTGAACGGCCGCCACTGGCTCGCGCCGATCGTCGCCGACGCGGAGGCCGGCTTCGGAGGGCCGCTGCAGGCCTTCGAGCTCATGCGGACGATGATCGAGGCCGGCGCGGCCGGCGTGCACTTCGAGGACCAGCTCGCCGCCGAGAAGAAGTGCGGCCACCTCGGCGGCAAGGTGCTCGTGCCCACGGCGCAGTTCGTGCGCACGCTCTCGGCGGCGCGCCTGGCCGCCGACGTGTGCGGGGTGCCGACGATCCTCGTCGCGCGCACGGACGCGCTCAGCGCCACGCTTCTAACGAGCGACGTCGACGAGCGCGACCACGGCTCCCTCACGGGTGAGCGAACGCCCGAGGGCTACTTCCGCGTCGAGGGCGGCATCGAGTCGGCGATCGCCCGCGGGCTCGCCTACGCGCCGTTCGCCGATCTCCTCTGGTGCGAGACCTCGACGCCCGACCTGGGCGAAGCGCGCGAGTTCGCCGAGGCGATCCACGAGCGCTTCCCGGGGAAGCTCCTCGCCTACAACTGCTCGCCGTCCTTCAACTGGAGGCGGCATCTCGGCGACGAGGAGATCGCGCGCTTCCAGGATGAGCTGGCCGCGCTCGGCTACCGCTTCCAGTTCATCACGCTGGCGGGCTTCCACGCGCTCAACGAGTCCATGTTCGAGCTGGCGAGCGGCTTTGCCGCCGATGGTATGCCCGCCTACGTGCGCCTGCAGGAGCGCGAGTTCGAGCTCGAGGAGGCCGGCTACACGGCGACGCGCCACCAGCGCGAGGTCGGCGCGGGCTGGTTCGACCTCGTCGCGCAGGCGGTCTCCGGTGGCGAGAGCTCGACGCTCGCCCTCAAGGGCTCGACCGAAGAGGCCCAGTTCACGCCGTCGTAGGCTGGGAACGAGGAGCGCCCGAGCGGCTATAACGCGCGGGTGCTCCTCTACGACTCGCTCACCCGCCGCAAGGAAGAGCTGCCGCCCCCGCCGGGGCCGATCCGCATGTACGTCTGCGGGCCGACCGTGTACCAGCGGATCCACGTCGGGAACGCGCGTCCCTACGTCGTCTTCCTCTGGCTGAAGCGCTGGCTCGAGGAGCAGGGCTACGACGTGACGCTCGTCGAGAACGTCACCGACGTCAACGACAAGATCTACGAGGCCGCCGATCGGCAGGGGATCGGGAGCGCCGAGCTCGCGGAGCAGGCGACGCACTGGTACTTCGAGGACACGGACGTGCTCGGCCTCGGCCGGCCCGACCACGAGCCGCTTGCGTCGGAGACGATCCCCGAGATCGTCGCCCTCATCGAGGAGCTCGTCGAGCGCGAGCTCGCGTACGAGTCGCAGGGCGACGTCTACTTCCGCGTCGCCAGCTATCCGGACTACGGCACGCTCTCCGGCGCAAAGCTCGACGACATGGTCGCCCAGGAGCCGAGCGAGCTGAAGGAGGACCAGCGCGACTTCGCGCTCTGGAAGGCGACCAAGCCGAGCGAGGACACGTCGTGGGACTCGCCCTGGGGCCGCGGCCGGCCGGGCTGGCACATCGAGTGCTCGGCGATGGCGGAGAAGCTCCTCGGCCCGGAGTTCGAGATCCACGGCGGAGGCCTCGACCTGCGCTTCCCCCACCACGAGAACGAGCTCGCCCAGTCGCGCGGCGCGGGTCGTCGCTTCGCGCGCTTCTGGGCGCACAACGGGATGCTCGAGCTCGCCCAGGAGAAGATGTCCAAGTCCCTCGGCAACATCGTCTCTCTGCGGGACGCGCTGGACGCGTACGGTCGCGAGGCGATCCTGCTCCTCTTCCTCGGCGCCCATTACCGCAGCCCGGTGGAGTACTCGGACGAGGCCATGCGGGCGGCGACCGCGGAGGCCGAGCGCTTCCGTAACTACTTCCGCGGTGACGTGGGGGGCGGCGGGGAGTCCGAATGGAACCGGCTCGTCGAGCTGCTCGAGGACGACTTCAACACCCCGGCTGCGCTCGCGCTCATGCACGAGTGGCGCTCGCGCGATCGAGGAGACGACCTGCTCCGGGCGCTCCGGCTGTTCGGGCTCGACACGCTCGCGGCCGGCGCCGAGGTTCCGGAGGAGGTCGCGGCCCTCGCCGAGCGCCGCCGGGAAGCGCGAGAGGGCGGGGACTTCGCCGAGGCCGACCGTCTCCGCGAGGAGATCGACGCCGCGGGGTGGGAGGTGCGGGACACGTCGGACGGCTTCGAGGTCTTCCCGCGCACGTGACGCGCGAGCTCGTCTACGGACGTCGGCCGGTCCGCGAGGTCGTCCGCGCGGGCAAGCGGCAGCTCCTCGAGCTGCTCGTCACCGAGCGTGCGCTCGCGGCGGAACCGTGGCTGCGCGAGGTGCCCGGTCTGCGCCTCCAGGTCGTCCCCGAACGGCGCCTGAACGACGCGGCCGGCACGATGGACCACCAGGGAGTCGTCGCCTTCTGCGAGCCGTACCGGTACGCGGACGCGCACGAGCTCGCCGCCGGGGGACGGCCGCTCGTCGTCTGCCTCGACCAGGTGACGGACCCGCACAACCTGGGCGCCGTCTGCCGCAGCGCCGAGGGAGCCGGGGCCTCGGGCGTCGTGGTCACCGAGCGGAACGCCGCGCGTGTCACGCCGGCAGTCTGCAAGGTCTCGGCCGGCGCCGTCGAGCACCTGCGCATCGCAGTCGTCGTCAACCTCGCGCGCTACCTGGAGGAGATCAAGGGGCCGCAGCTCTGGGTGTGGGCGGCCGCCGGCGACGCCCAGACGCCTGTCTGGTCGGCGGACTTCGAGACCGGCGCCGCGCTCGTCTTCGGCGCGGAAGGGCGCGGCCTACGCCCCGGCGTGCGCCGGGCCTGTGACGACGCTTTCTCGGTCCCGCTCGCGGGCAACGTCGAGTCGCTCAACGTGAGCGTCGCCGCCGGCGTGGCGCTGTTCGAGGCCGCGCGCCAGCGCCGCCCCGTGTGAGGCGCCTCGGGACACTCCTTGCGTTCGCGGCCTTCGGCGTCTACTGGGGCGCCTGGGGCGTGCTCGTCCCGGACGTGAAGGAGCAGGTGGACGCGACCGTCGGCGAGCTCGGGCTCGCCCTCCTCGCGGTCGGCTTCGCGGCGCTGCCGGCGATGCTGCTCACGGGCAGGCTGGTGGACCGGGTCGGGGCGCGCGCCATGCCCGCGGCACTCGTGCTCTTCGGGCTGGCGGCGCTCCTCCCTGGGCTCGCGGGCTCGGTGCCGCAGCTTGCGCTCGCACTCGCGCTCGTCGGGGCGACGTCGGGCGCCCTCGACGTGGTGATCAACGTGACCGCCAGTGGCCTCGAGGCCTCGGAAGGCCGCCGCCTCATGCAGGCCGCGCACGCCGCCTTCTCGGCCGGCTTCCTCGTGGCCGCCGTGTCCGTCGGCTTCGCGCGAGCCGCCGGAGCCGAGCCGATCGCGGTGCTCGCCGGCACGTCCGTCCTCCTCTGCGTCACGGCGCTCCTGAACCGCGGCCATGCGCCGGGAGTACGCGCGGCCCGGGAGGATCGGCGGCTCCGGATCTCGCGGCGGCTCCTCCTGCTCGGCCTCCTCTGCAGCGTCGCGTTCGTGGTCGAGAGCGGGATGGAGAACTGGAGCGCGCTCTTTCTCGAGACCGAGCTCGACGCCTCGCCGGCGGTCGGCGGCCTCGGGCCCGGGCTCTTCGCGGCGGCCATGGTGGCGGGGCGCACGCTCGGGCACTGGCTCGAAGCCGTGGTCGGCGATCGCCTGTTGCTCGTGGGAGGGGCCACCACCGCGGCCGCGGGGCTCGCCCTCGCGGCTGCCGCCCCGGTCGTCCCCGTCGCGCTCTTGGGGCTCACGCTGGGCGGGGCGGGGATCTCGGTCGCCGCGCCGACCCTCTTCGGGGCAGCGGGGCGGGGTGCCCCGGAGGCCGAGCGGGGGAGTGCCGTGGCCTCGGTGACCACCGTCTCCTACCTCGGCTTCCTCGCCGGGCCCCCGCTCATGGGGGTCGTCTCCGGGGCACTGGGGCTCCGTGCGGGCATCGCGATGCTCGCGGTCGTCGCCCTGCTCCTCGCCGCGGTCACGGCATCATTCGCAGGCAATGCTCTACCTGTTCGACGGCTACAACATCCTGCACGCGGGTGATCTCGCGGACCGGCGCGAGCTGGTCGACCTCCTCGCGAGCTTCGTCGCCCTGCGCGGTGCGCGTGGGATCGTCGTCTTTGACGGCGTGGGAGAGGACGCCGCCTACGGCGGGCTCGAAGTCCGCTTCGCCTCGCCCGCGGATTCGCTGATCGAGCGCCTCGCCGCCGAGCACCGCTCGACCGACGAGGTGTGGGTGGTCTCCTCGGACAGCGCCGTCAGGGGCACCGCCGGGCAGGAGACGAGGCGGCTCTCGTCGAAATCCTTCCTACGCGAGCTGCTTGCACAGGAGAAGCGAGGGCCCGCGGCGTCGGGCCCGGGGCGTTCCCAGATCGAGGACGCGCTCGACGAGGAGACGCGCCGCCGCCTCGAGCGTCTCCGGCGCGGACATTGAACTTTCGCGGTCTCCTTGCTACGATCCAGACCTCAACTTGAGGGTTAGGGTTGCCCGGAGAGGCCCAGACGGCTCTCCTGAAACCGCTCCCAGGAGGAACCGCCGTGGCCCGCCGTCAGCTCGCAACTGCCCGGACCCCGCAGGAACGTAGTCAGCGAGAGCTCGAAGACCTCCAGCTCGTCCTGCGCGCCCGCAACGACGACGGAACGGCGATGGACGCGCTCATCCGCCGCTACACCGGCTTCGTGCGCCTGAAGGCCAGCTCGTACTTCCTCGCCGGCGGCGAGTCCGACGACCTGATCCAGGAAGGCCTCATCGGTCTCTACAAGGCGGTGCGGGACTTCAGGGCCGACAAGGAGACGTCCTTCCGCAGCTTCGCCGAGCTCTGCATCACCCGGCAGATCATCACGGCGATCAAGACGGCGACCCGCTACAAGCACTCGCCGCTGAACACGTACGTCTCCTTCAGCCAGACGCCCGCGGGCCAGGACGACGGCGACTGCACGCTCGGCGATGCCCTCCCAGGCCCGGGCGTCGATGACCCCGCCGTCTGCGTGATCTCGACGCAGGAGCTCCAGAGCCTCGTCTTCTGCCTCGGCACCGGTCTCTCCTCGCTCGAGGCCGACGCGCTCAGGCTCTACCTCGAGGGCAACTCGTACGAGGAGATGGCCGAGGAGCTCGGGTGCGACACGAAGACGATCGACAACGCGCTCCAGCGCGTGAAGCGCAAGGTGCTCCAGCACCAGCAGGGCCGGCAAGTCCTGGATTAGGACATCGCGGCGCTACGATTCGTCGGCGCGCCGGAGTAGCTCAGCTGGTAGAGCAACCGCCTTGTAAGCGGTAGGTCGTGGGTTCGAGTCCCTCCTCCGGCTCTCGCGGCGTGGCTTCGGGCTCAGGCCGCGTCGCCGGTTTCGGTGTCGCGCTCGGCCTTGCGGATGCGGGCGACGCCCGCCTCGTAGGCCGAGGCCAGTCGCAGCTCGATCCGCAGTAGCTTCGCGCGGGCGTCGCGAACGCGCTCGAGGGCGGCGTCCAGCTCGTCGAGAGCCTCGTCGAGGATCTCGAACCGCTCGCCTGCGGAGAGGGCGGGCTCGTACTTCGTCGCCAGCGCGCGTAGGCGGTCCTGCACGTCGGCGAGGAGCTCCGGGAGCGGCTGCTCGCCGGCCAGGTCCTCCCCGAAGAGCTCGGAGCGTCGGTCGGCGCTCATCGCCTACGCGGCCGCCGCCCGCACGGCCGTCCTCGCCCGCGCGCGGACGGCCTCCTGCAGCTCCTCGACGACCCTGCCGAGCTCGGCCCACACGTCATCTGCCCTCAGACGCCCGGCGTCGTCGAAGGACGCAGCCGCGTGCCGGCAGACGACTTCGCGGTCGACGACGCGCGCGCCGATGGCCGCGAGGATCTTGCGAAGCTCGGCCTGCGACCAGACGGCGCCAAACGCGCCGGTCGAGGCGCCGACGACGGCCACAGGCTTGTTCCGCAGCGGGTTCGCGGCGAGCGGTCGCGACACCCAGTCGAGCGCATTCTTGAGCTGGCCTGGGATGGAGGCATTGTACTCGGGGGTCGCGAAGAGCACGCCGTCAGCGCCGGCGATCGCGGAGCGGAGCTCTGCGACGGCCGCCGGCGCCTCCGGCGTGTCGTCGTCGGCGTCGTAGGGCGGCACTGCCCTCAGGCCCTCCCAGATCTCGAGCTCCACGTCGTCGCCGAAGAGCTCGGCGGCTGCCCGGAGGAGCTTCGTGTTGTAGGAGTCCCGGCGCAGGCTGCCGGAGATGCCGAGGATCGTCATCGCGGCTTACGCGGCCTTCGCGAACTGGAGCTCGCCGACGATCCGGACCTCGTTCGCGAGGGCAGGCTCGCCGTTGGGCAGCGGGTTGTTCCAGCTCACGCCGAAGTCGGTGCGGTCGACGGTCGTCGTGAGCGCGAGCCCGATTCGCTCGTTCCCCCACGGGTCGCTCAGCGGGCTCGTCACCGTTCCGGTCAGCGTGGCCGGCTTCGTAACGCCCTTGATCGTGATCTCGCCCTCGACCTCGACCTCCTGCCCGTCGACGCGCAGGTCCTCCGCCGAGAAGCGGAGCTCGGGATGGGACTCGGCGTCGAAGAAGTCGGGGCTCTGGAGGTGGGCGGCGAGGTTCTCGTCCTTGACGTCGACGCTCGCGACCTTGGCGGCGCCTTCGAGTCGCGCGGCGCCCTCGGCGACCTCGAGCGTCGCCTCCGCCTCGCGGAACTGCCCCGTGAAGACGCCGGCGAGGTAGGCGACCTCGAAGCCGACGGTGGAGTGGACCGGGTCGAGCCTCCAGGTTCCGGCGGGCGCGACGGTCCGGGTCTCGATCGTGCTCATGCTCTGCGCCTCCTGTTGAGTCGTGTACAATTGAGATCGCAAACAAATCTAGCAGAGAGAAATTGCGACCGCAAGCTTTTCCTGACCGCAGCTCTCCTGCGCCCGCCGTGCGGGCCTGGATCGCGCTGCTCCGCGCTCACGCGACCGCGTCGCGCCTACTGAGCACGAGCCTCGAGGCCGAGCATGGGCTGACGCTGAACGACTACGAAGCGCTCCGCGTCCTCGCGGAGGCCGAGGGGAGGCGGCTGAAGCGCGTCGACCTCGCCCGGCGGCTCGTCCTGACCCCGTCGGGCGTCACGCGCCTGCTCGAAGGCCTCGAGGCGGCCGGGCTCGTGGAGCGGGCGTCGTGCGACAGCGACCTTCGGGTGACGTACGCGCAGCTCACGGACGCAGGCGCCACGCGCCTCGAAGCGGCCTCGTGCGGGCACCTCGGCTCCGTTCGCGCGCTGCTCGAGAGCTCGCTCACCGACGACGACATCGACCACCTGGCCGAGCTCCTGGAGCGGCTCTCGTCACCGGTGCGGTTAGCCGTACCCCGATAGACGGGCAGGCCCGCTGGCCGCGGCTGCGCCCGCCGGCAAAGCTTGCGGCATGCTCGAGCCGGCTCCATCGCTGCTCCCGCTGGTCGAGAGCATCGCCGTCCTCCGCGGCCGGGTCGCGGGCGACGGCACGCTCGCGGTGGCGGAGACGACCGTCGCCGCCGGTCTCATGCCGCCGCTGCATTTGCACGAGGCCGACGAGGCCGTTCACGTGCTCGAGGGCGCCGTCATCCTCTATGCGGGCGACGAGACGGCGCAGCTTCAGGCGGGAGAGTCCTCCGTTGTCGAGGGCGGCGTCCCGCATACGCTCCGGGCGCTGAGCGCGCCTGCCCGCCTGCTGACGATCACCCTGGCGCCGTCCGCCGGTCTCTACGAGGACTTCGTCCAGGCGCTCGGCGCTCCCGTCTCGGAGGGCGGCATCCAGCCGACCGCCGAGGACGAGGCGGCGCTCAGCGCCTTCGCCGCGCCGAGCGGGATCGAGGTCCTCGGGCCTCCCGGGATGCTTCCCGCCGCCCTCGAGCGGCCCGCCGCCTGATCGGAATGCAGCCCTGCAGGGAGGCGTTTTAACCCTGTGCCATGAGAACAATCACGGACATCCGGGACGAGCTCGACCGCGCCACCGAGCGCCGCGCCGAGCTCTGGAACGAGCTCGGCGAAGGCGTCGATCCGGCCAAGTCGGCCGAGGCCGCCGAGCTCACCGAGCGGATCGACGAGCTGTGGGCAGAGGCGCGGGCGCTGCGTGCGTTCGACCACTTCGGGCCCACGGACGCGATCCGCGCACGCGCGCGGGCCGAGGAACGGCTCGAGCGCGACTCACGCAGGCTCGACAAGGCGGCGTAGGCCGCCCGAGCGGAGGGCAACCGCCGGGGTGCGCCACACGTGCGCGCCCCGGCTCACCGGGTCAGGCGGCTGCCTCCGCCCGGAGAGGCGACACCTTGTCGGCCGCCAGCGGCATGAGGAATCCGCACCGCTTGCAGACGACCACCACGGCCGGGATCGAGTCCCGGTCCCCGCTCGTCGATTGGATCGTCACCTGGTGCTGGCCGACGCCGAGCTGGTCCACCGCCTTGCAGAGCGGACAGGAGACCGCATAGCGCGCGAGGTGGGCCTCGACGGCGGCGGCGTCGACGCCGGGAACCGCAGATTTCGCCATGCTTCGACGGTAGCGGCGCGGATTCCGCCGGGCACTCCCCCGTCGGAGCCATGCTGTCAAAGGTCAGCATGCGGATCCTTCTCGTCTCGCAGATGTTCCCCGGGCCCGACGCGCCCGATCTCGGCGTGTTCGTGGCGGACGGGGCGCGGCGGCTCGAGGAGCGCGGCCACGAGCTTCGCTATGCGGTGATCGACCGGCGCGGCGGCTCGCGTGTCAAGTACGCGCGCCTCCTACGGGACGCGGTCCGCGAGGCGCGGCGGTTCCGGCCGGAGGTCGTCTACGGGCACTTCCTCTTCCCGGCGGGCGCGGCGGCAGCGGCGGCCGCACGCGTCTCCGGCGCCGGACTGGTCGTCACCGCCCACGGAAGGGATGTCCGCAACGTCGGGCGGATCCCGGGGGTGGAGGCGGCGACGCGGCTCGCGCTCCGCTCGGCGCGCGTGATCGCGGTCTCGGACTTCCTCCGCCGGGAGCTGCTCGCGCGCCTGCCGCAGCTCGCGGGCCGGATCGAGGTGATCGACTCGGGGGTCGACCTCGAGCGCTTCCGCCCGCGCGACGCGGCAGAGCTGCGCGGCGAGCTCGGCTGGGACGGCGAGCCGCCCTTCTACCTCTGCGTCGGCACGCTGGACGAGCGCAAGAACCCGGTGCGCCTGGCCGAGGCCTTCGCGCGGCTCGGACGGGGCTCGCTCGTCTTCGTCGGCGACGGCCCGCTCCGGGCCGAGGTCGAAGGCCGGCCCAGCGTCCGTGTGGTCGGGCGTGTTCCGCACGAGCTGGTGGCCGACTGGATCGGCGCCTGCAACGTGCTCTGCCAGCCGAGCTTGATCGAGCCGTTCGGCCAGGCTCTGCTCGAGGCGCTCGCCTCCGAGCGGTCGGTCGTCGCCACCCGGATCGGCGGCCCGCCGGAGTTCGTTCCGCCCGAGGCCGGCGCCCTCGTCGACCCTGCGAGCATCGACTCGATCGCCGACGGCCTAAGGGCCGCAGCGGCGCTGCCGAGCCCCAACCCCGCCGCGCGGGGGGCCGCAGCCGCGCACGACGTGCGGCTCCAGTCCGAGCGGGTCGAGCGGGTGCTCCGGGCCGCGGCGGCACAATAGGCTCCATGCACCACCACGGTGACGTGCGGGCGAGCGGCGCCGCCGATCGCCGCCTGCTCGGGCTGGCGCTGGCGCTCCTGCTCGGCTTCATGGCGGCCGAAGTCGTCTTCGGCATCCTGGCGAGCTCACTCGCCCTGCTCGCTGACGCGGCCCATCTGCTCACGGACGCGGCAGCGCTCGCGCTCGCGCTCGTCGCCGCTTCCCTCGCGGCCCGCCCTGCGGCCGGACGGTGGACCTTCGGCTTCGGTCGCGTCGAGATCCTCGCGGCGCAGGCGAACGGGCTCACGCTCCTGCTTCTCGGCATCTGGATCGTCGTCGAGGCGAGTCGCCGCCTGGCGAATCCGCCCGAGGTGGACGCCGCCGTGGTGGGCGTGGTCGCCCTCGCCGGCGTCGCCGTCAACCTCGTCGTCGTCGCGCTGCTCGCGCGCGCCGAGCGGCAGAGCCTGAACGTGCGCGGCGCCTACCTGCACATCGTCACCGACCTCGCCGCCTTTGCGGGGACAGGCGTCGCCGCTCTGCTGATCCTGCTCACGGGCTGGGACCGCTTCGATGCCATCGCCTCGCTCCTCGTCGCCGGCCTCATGCTCTGGGCCGCCTGGTCACTCCTGCGCGAGTCGGGCCGGATCTTCCTCGAAGGAGCGCCCGAGTCCACGCCGCCCGGCGAGGTGGGTCGTGCGCTCGTCGGCCATCCGGGCGTGGTCGAGGCACACGACCTGCACGTCTGGACGGTCACCGACGGCTTCCCGGCGCTTTCCGCGCACGTGCTCGTCGAGCCCGGAGCGGATTGCCACCGGATCCGGCTCGACCTCGAGCGCCTGCTGCACGAGCGCTTCGCGATCGACCACACGACGCTCCAGGTGGAGCACGTCGGGTCGGCCCGCGGGCTCGAGATCAGCCGGTCGAGTCCTGCGCGTCCAGATCGGCGAGACGCAGCTCGATGAGCGAGCCGAGCGAGCCGTCGACGCCGGCCTCGCGCGCGAGCTCGAGCGCCTCCAGGTAGCTCTCGCGCGCCTTGCCGGGGAGCCCCTGCTTGACCCGGTTGTCACCCAGCAGGATCAGCTTGCGGATCCGCTCCTCGGCCGGCATGAGCGGGCACCGTACCACGGGGTCGCAACTGCTAGCCTGACCCGCGTGCTCGGCTTCCTCGCGGTCGTCCAGGTCCTGCTCTCCGCCGCCCTCATCGGGCTCGTGCTCATGCACTCCGGGCGGGACACGGGCTTCGGCGGGCTCGGCTTCACGCCCGCTTCCCAAGGCGGGCAGCACATCGTCGAGAAGAACCTCACGCGGCTCACGATCGTCGTGGCGCTCGCCTTCGCCGCGAACACGGTCGCGCTCTTCTACCAGTTCGACTAGCGCCGACTAGCCGCCGGCGATCGCGCCGACGAGGCGGACCGTCTCGCCGCCCACGAGCGGCGCCTCGAGCCCTCCGCGCTCGCGCGCGTCGGTGCCGTCCACGTAGACGTTGACGAGCGTGCGCAGCTCGCCGCGCTCGTCCAGGACTCGGTCGGCCACGGGCAGCGCGCGGAGCGCGTCGCCCACCGTCGGGGCGTCGAGCTCGAAGCGCTTCTGGCCGCCCGCCTCGGAGGCCAGGATCCCGGGGAGGACGACTACGACCACTCGGCCGCCTCCACCGAGAGGATCGGCGGAAGCTGCGCGACCGCCTCGAGCCACGAGTCGCCCGCGTCCGCCGAGACGAAGAGCGAGCCGCTCTGCGTCCCGAGGTAGATGCCGGGCGGGTCGAGGCGATCCGAGCCGAAGCCCTCGCGCATGACCGCGCCCCAGGCCCGCTGCGGCAGACCGTCGCGTAGGAGCTCCCACGAGGCGCCGCGGTCGCCGGTGCGGTACACGCCGATGCGGCCGTTGGGCGTCACTCGGTTCTCGGCGCCCTCCTCGGGGACCACGAGCGCGGCGTCCGGGTCGCGATGGTCGAGCGCGAGCGGGAAGCCAAAGCCGCTCGGGAGCCCGTTGCCCTCGAGCCGCTCCCAGCTCTCGCCGCGGTCGTCGGAGCGGTAGACCCCGCAGTGGTTCTGCTGCCAGAGCCGTCCCGGCTGCCCGGGATGGAGCAGGAGCTTGTGCACGCACTGCCCGACTTCGACCCACGGCTCGGGGAGGAAGTCGGCGGCGGTGCCCTTGTTCGCGGGCGTCCAGCTCTCGCCGCCGTCGTCGGTGCGGAAGACGCCCGCGGCCGAGATCCCCACGTACATGCGGTCCGCCTCGTCCGGGTCGAGCTGCACCGAATGGCAGCACATCCCGCCCGCGCCGGGGTACCAGCGGTCGCGGGTCTCGTGGTGAAGGATGCCCTCCACCGGCTGCCAGGTGGCGCCGCCGTCGTCGGTGCGGAAGAGGACGCCCGGCGCGGCGCCGAGCCAGAGGCGGCCGTCCTCGCCGTCGCGGCCCGGCTCGACGTGCCAGGTCTTCTCGAGGCTCAGCTCGCTCTCCTCGGGCAGGCCGAGCTCGTCGGCGCGCGTCCAAGAAGCGCCGCCATCGGAGGAGCGGTGCACGGTCGCGCCGTAGACCTCGTTGTTCGTCGCCGCGTGGATCGTCCCGTCGCGCGTGTCGAGCACCGCGTGGAAGATCGACCAGCCGGTGAGGAACGGGCCCTCGAGCTCCCACTCGCGCCGGGCCTCGTCGCTCTCGAGGAAGAAGAGGCCCTTGCGGGTGCCGACGAGGACGAGGACGCTCACGGCCGCCAATCTATCTCAGGGTTCGCGCCAGGCGACCGACTCGGCCGTGAAGGGAAGCTCGAACGCCGAGTCCGGCGGCCCCCGTGGCCGGAAGAGAACTACAAAGTCGCCCGCGGTCGCCGCAGCCCAGGTTCCGTCGGGTGAGAAGGCGACGGAGGACGCCTCGGGGATGCCCTGCGGAAGCGTGACCGTATTCACGGGCCGTCCGCGGTCGTCCAGCTGGGCCAGTCCCCGGACGACGTCGGCGCTCGCGTAGAACCGCCGGCCCGGACGGTCGACCGCGAGATCGGTCACGCGTCCCGTTATGAATCCGAGCGGCCCGAGGAAGGCCCGGCCTTCGAAGGCAACCACGAAGTCGAGCGGGTCCTCACCCGCGCCGACGCTCCGCCTCACGACGACGCCCGCCCGTGAGTTGTCCAACCATTCGATCTCACGGACGGTCTCCTGACTGGGTGGATCCTGACCCAGCTCCGCAAACGCGCCCCGGACATCCTGTCTCGACAGGGCGACCGATGCACAAGCATCGATTGTCCGATCACAGGAGCGGGGAACGTGCATGACGTTGCCAGCTCGCACGAACGTCAGCTCTCCGGACGGCTTCCATGCCGGCGCGCAGCCGTCGAAGCGGTCGACGATCGCCCCGTCCGGGCGCATGAGCGTGCCGGGCTCGTCGCAGTCGAAGCCCGTCGCCAGCGAGCCGTTAGGCGCCACCGCGAAGCGGCAGTCGGGCGCAGGCACCTCGCTCTCGACGGCCAGGCTCGGGAGCCGGACGGCCTGGATCGCGCATTCCGCTCCTCTCCGGGTCGAGAGGTAGAGCAGCCCCGCGACTCCGGCCTCCTCGAGCCGATCGGGAAGCCCCGGCTGCGTGGATCCTCGACCGGGATCGGCCTCGCCGGCGTCGTCCCCGCGCAACGCCTCGACGGCGGCTAGGCCGACGAGGAAGATGAGGCCGGCGACGACGAGCAGGGTCGCCGCCCGGCGCATCAGAGCCCTGGGCCGGACCCGGTCCCGACGATGGTGAAGCTCTCGGTGGCGACCGCGGGTACGAGGGTGCCGAACGGGTAGCGCTCGTCGTAGAAGTCGCTGCGGTTCACGAGCGCGACCTCCTCCGTGAGCCCGAGGAGGCCGGCGACCAGGGCCGGGAACGACGTGGTGAAGCGGAGGTTCACGAGCGGGCTGGTGACCTTGCCGTTCTCGATCCGGAACGTCCCGTCGCGGGTCATGCCGGTGATGATCCCCTCGCGCGGGTCGACGACGCCCAGGTAGTGCAGTCGAGTGACGTAGATCCCGTCGTCGACGAGCTCGACCAGCTCCCTCACGGAAGCCGCCTCGCCGCCGGCCATGGAGAGGTTGAAGGGAATCGGGCCGAAGCCCTGCGCCGAGGCGCCGAGGCCGTGGCCCGTGGATGCGCGTCCGTCGCCCGCCTGCTTGGCGGTGCGCCGGTCCCAGACGACGTCGCGCGCGACGCCGTCCTCGACGAGTAGCACCCGCTCCTTCGGTACGCCCTCGAGGTCGAAGGCCTTCGGGAAGCCGCGCGGGTCGAGCCCGTCGTCCCAGAGCGTGAAGCTCTCGCCGAAGAGCCGGTCACCCAGGCGCCCGGAGAGGAAGCTGCGGCCCTCGAGGAGCGCGAGGGCGTTCAGGGACGTGAAGCCGAAGTAGAAGAGCAGCTCGGAGATGGCGTAGGGCTCGAGGACCGTGCGGTAAGTGGCGGGCTCGATCGTCCCTGCGTCGCGTGTGCGTTCTGCCTTCTCCGCCGCCTCGGCGGCGACCGCGGCGGGGTCGAGGTCGCCGGCGCGCCAGGAGGAGGCCTCGGCGTAGCCGGAGGCCTCGTCGGAAGCGGCCAGGGCGAGGACGCTCGCATCGGTGGTCGCCTGGGACACCGCGTGGCCGCCGGTCGAGGCGACGGCGAGCTCGGTGACGGCGCTCGTGTAGTAGCCGTAGAGCCCGAGCCCGGGCGCTGCCGTGATCGCGGCGGCGGCCGACTCGGCCTGCTCCTCGGGCGAACGGCTCGCGGTCGCCTCGTCGAAGCCTTCGACCTCCGGCACGCCGGCGGGCGGCTGGAGACCGGGGAAGCCAGGGTCGACCGGGGAGCTGTCGGCCGCCTCGCCGGCCCGGCGTGCCACTGCGGCGAGCCCTTCGTCGTCCGTCCGGTTCGTCGTCGCGCAGCCGACCCGCCCGTCGCGCACGACGCGGACGGTCACGGTCTCGTCCCGGATGAGTGTCGGCTGGTGCACCGCCGAGTCGGCGAACCGCGCGAAGCCCGAGCTCTCGACGTGGACGGAGGCGTCGGCCTCGTCTCCCTCCGCCGCGCGCACGGCGCGCTCGGCGAGATCGAGGGCGCGGCTCACTGCCTCACCCCAACCTGGACGTCGCGAAAGCGCGCCGGAGAGGTGCCGTGCGAGACGTGCGCGTGCTGGCCAGGCTGGCCCTTGCCGCAGTTCGTGAGGCCGAAAAGGCGCCACTCGTCCGGCCCGGCGACCGCGTCGAGCCGTCCCCAGAACTCCGGGGTCACGCCCATGTAGGTCGGGTCGCGGAGAATCCGCCCGAGCTTGCCCTTCTTGATCTCCCACGCGATCTGCGTCCCGAACTGGAAGTTGAGCCGCTTGTCGTCGATCGACCAGCTCTTGTTCGTGCAGAGGTAGATCCCGTCGTCCACGTCCGCGAGCAGGTCCTCCAGCGTCCCGGAACCGGGCTCGAGGTGGAGGTTCGTCATGCGGACGAGCGGCATCCGGCTCCAGTTGTCCGCCCGCATCGAGCCGCCCAGCTCGCGCCCGAGGAGCGCGGAGGTCTCGCGCGAGGCGAGATAGCCGGTGAGCACGCCGCCCTCGACGACCGGCTGGCGCCGCGCCGGGGCGCCCTCGTCGTCCCAGCCGAATGTGCCGAGCCCGAGCGGGGTCGTCGGGTCGGCGGTGACGTTCATGTGCTCGGAGCCGTAGCGGAGGGAGCCGAGGTCGTCGGGCCTGAGGAAGCTCGTCCCCGCGTAGGCGGCCTCGGTGCCGTAGACGCGGTCGAGCTCGGTCGGGTGGCCGACCGACTCGTGCACCTGCAGGACCATCTGCTCGGAGTCGACGACGATGGTCGTCGTCGTGGCGGGGCACTGATCCGCGTCGAGGAGTGCCGCCGCCTCCTCCCCGACGCGTGCCGCCTCACGGGCGAGACCGAGGCCCTCGACGAACTCCCAGCCCGCCTGCGCGCTCGAGCCACCGTGCGCGCTCGGGTAGCTGCGGTTCTGCACGCGCCCGTCGTCGGAGACGGCGAGGGCGTCGATGCCGCCGCCGCACTCGACGAACTGCTGGGAGGCGCGGGTGCCGTCCGAGGAGCGGAAGACACGGTGCTCCCGCATGGCGCGCACGGTCGCTTCGGTGATCTTCACCTCGGCCCGGCGCATGCCCTCCTCGGCGGCGAGGCAGAGCGCGATCTTCTCCTCCAGCGGCACTTCGACCGGATCGCGCTCGAAAGACGCCTCGTAGTCGCCGCTGACGGGCGAGACGGGAGCGAGCTCGACGGGCCCCCGGGCGCGCGAAGCGCTCGCGCGCGCGAAGGAGACTGCGCGGAGAGCGGCGTCGCGCGCGCCTTTCTCGGTGAGCCGGGGATCGCCCGCGAACCCCCAGGCGCCGTCCACGAGGACGCGGACGCCGACGCCCTCGGTCTCCGCGTCGGACACCGTGTCCACCTCGCCATTCTTCGTGGCCACGTGCTGGGCGCGGCGCTGGACGATGCGCGCGTCGGCGTAGCCCGCGCCGGCGGCGACTGCGGCGTCGAGTGCGTGATCGGCGAGGGCGTCCACGGCGCGCCGAAGATTACTGACGCGCGCAGGTAGGGGTTACAAAGAGGAAGGCGCCCCCGGAGAGACGCCTCAGTGAGTGCGCTGGAGAGGACTTGAACCTCCACGGCCCGTTCGGGCCACAAGGCCCTCAACCTTGCGCGTCTACCAATTCCGCCACCAGCGCGTGGGCCGCGACGGATTGTAGCGAGTCCGCCCCGTTTGACTCCGTCCGCCCGCGGCGCTACCGTGTGCGAACAGATGTTCGACTACGAGGGAGGGCAGATGCTCACGCAGCGCCAGCGGGACGTATACGAGTTCGTCGTCGAGTTCGTCGACGCCCACGGCTATCCGCCGACCGTGCGCGAGATCGGCGAGAAGGTCGGGCTCGCCTCGCCCTCGACCGTCCATGCCCACCTGGCCAATCTCGAGCGCGCGGGATACCTGCGGCGCGATCCCACGAAGCCGCGGGCGCTCGAAGTCACTCGGCGGGAGCGCGCGGCCGCGGGCGCGTCCGTCTCGGTGCCCGACGTGGGCGAGGTCCGTGTCCTGCCGCTCGTCGGCGACATCGCGGCCGGAGGCCCCCTCCTCGCGGAGGAGAACGTCCAGGACCACCTGGCCGTGCCCGACACGCTCTCGCGCGGCGGCGAGGAGTTCCTCCTGCGCGTGAAGGGCGACAGCATGATCGACGCCGGCATCCTCGAGGGCGACTACGTCGTCGTCCAGCGGCAGCAGACTGCCCGCAACGGCGACATCGTCGTGGCGCTGGCCGGCGAGGACGAGGCGGCCGACGAGGCCACCGTGAAGCGCTTCTTCCGCGAGAGCGGACGCGTCCGGCTGCAGCCCGAGAACTCGGCCCTGGAGCCGCTCTACCCGGCGCACGTCAGCATCCTGGGCAAGGTCGTCGGCGTCTTCCGGAGGGTGGGCTGAGTGGGGATCCACGCGCTCAACCGGACGCTCGACCAGGAGCTCCTCGCGCTCATGCGCGGAGCGAGCCTCGAGTGTCCGGCGTGCGGCGAGTTCGTCCTGCACCGGGACGGGGCGATCGCGTGTCCCGAATGCGGCTCGAGGCTCCTGAAGGGCGGCACGGCGGCGCTACACTTGGACGTGCAGGCCGGGTGACCGCGGGCCGCGCGAGCGGCTCGAGGAAAGTCCGGACACCGCAGGGCAGGACGCTGGGGAAACCCCAGGCGGCGAAAGCCGACGGAAAGTGGCACAGA
>JBOHAM010000048.1:0-5743 GCA_050697735.1 Gaiellaceae bacterium
GCGCCGGGGCGGTCCTCGAGCGCCCGCTCGATCCGGTCGAGCACGCGCTCGGCGCGGTCGAGCCTCCGCTCGACGCCGCGCCAGCCGGAGGCGACGAGATCCACCAGCAGCCCCAGGTCGTCGAGCCGCTCCCGTCGTTCGGCCGCGGCGTCGGCCTGGATCCGCTCCAGTCGGCGGACGACCTGCGCCGTCAGCCCGCGCACCTCGGCCAGGCTGCGGGCGACGGGCGTGACCTCGGAGCGCATGCCGTCTTCGAGCGCGGCTCCCAGCCGCTGGGGCACCGTCGTCTCGAGCTCGGCCGCCGTCCGCGCGAGCGAGTCGAGGGCGCTTTCCGCGCGCTCGAGGGCTCCCTCGAGGTCGGCGCGCGTCGGTTCCTCCTCCCGCGCCGCGGCGAGTCGCCTGCGGGCCCGTTCGAGAGCGTCACGATCCATGGCGGCGCACCCTACTCTTGGCGTCGGACCGCATGAAGACGTCCGAGCTCGACTACCACCTCCCTCCGGAGCTGATCGCGCAGAGCCCCACGGCCCGGCGCGACGACTCGCGGCTGCTCGTCGCCGAGCGCGCGAGCGGGGCGGTGCGCCACCGCCGCTTCGGCGACCTGCCCGGCGAGCTGCCTCCGGGGGCGCTCGTGGTCGTCAACGACACGCGTGTGATCCCGGCCCGCCTGCGGCTGCGCCGCCCGACGGGCGGCGAGGCGGAGGTGCTCCTGCTCGAGCCGGCGGCGGACGGCCTCTGGGAGGCGCTCGCCCGTCCGACCCGGCGACTCCGGGCAGGGACGCGGCTCGGGCGGGTCGAGCTCGTCGAGCATCTCGGCGACGGCCGCTGGCTCGTGCGTCTGGACGGCGATCCGGCCGGCGAGGCGCCGCTGCCGCCGTACATCACCGAGCCGCTCGAGGATCCGGAGCGCTACCAGACGGTCTATGCGGACGAGGCGGGATCGGCGGCGGCCCCGACCGCCGGGCTCCACTTCACGCCGGAGCTCCTCGCCCGGCTCGACGTCGAGCGGATCACGCTTCACGTCGGTCTCGACACGTTCCGCCCGGTGACGGCCGCCGATCTCGGCGACCACGAGATCCACAGCGAGCGGTACCGGGTCGAGCCGGAAGCCTGGGGGCGCATCGCCGCCGCGGACACCGTCGTCGCGGTGGGGACGACGACCGTGCGCGTGCTCGAGTCGCTCGCCCGCGGCGCGCCGCTCGCCGGCCGAACGAGCCTCTTCGTGACGCCGGGGTTCGAGTTCCGCCGCGTGGACGCCCTGGTGACGAACTTCCACCTGCCCCGCTCGACGCTCCTCGCGCTGGTGATGGCCTTCGCCGGCGTGGAGGAGACCCGGCGCCTCTACCGCCTCGCGATCGAGGAGCGTTACCGCTTCTACTCCTTCGGCGACGCGATGCTCCTCCTGTGACGAGCTTCCCCGTCTCCCCGCGGGGCACCCCAGCCCACCACCCATGCCCCAGCGTAACGTCGAAAAACGCACCGAAAGCGCGCGGACCGTGCCGAGAGCGTCGAGGATGTGCGGCATGAGCTTCACGGTGGCCACTACCGACGGGGAGGCCCGCGCCGGGGTGCTTCGCACGGCTCACGGCGACGTGCCCACGCCCGCGTTCATGCCGGTCGGGACGAAGGGCACCGTCAAGGGGCTCGACCCGGCAAGGCTCCGCGAGCTGGGGACCGCCATCCTCCTCGGCAACACCTACCACCTGCACTTCCGCCCCGGCGCGGGGGTCGTTGCCGAGCTCGGCGGGCTGCACCGCTTCATGGGCTGGGACGGCCCGATCCTCACCGACTCGGGCGGCTTCCAGGTCTTCTCGCTGCGCGACACGATCGTGCGCACGGACGAGGACGGCGTCACCTTCCGCTCCGTCTACGACGGCGAGCCGGCACGGTTCACGCCAGAGCTCGTCGCCGGGATCCAGCGGGAGCTCGGCTCGGACGTCGCCATGTGTCTCGACATCTGCCTCCCGGCAGACGCGGCGCGGGAGGATCTCGCCGCCGCCGCCGCGACGACGACCACGTGGGCCAGGCGCCAGCTCGCCGCGCCGCGGGCCGAGGGCCAGCTCCTCTTCGGCATCTCGCAGGGTGGAACGGACCGCGAGCTGCGCCGGCGCTCGCTCGAGGAGATCGGCGAGCTCGGCTTCGACGGCAACGCGCTGGGTGGTCTCAGCGTGGGAGAGGACCGCAGGCTCATGCTCGACACGGTCGCGTGGACGGCCCCGCTCCTGCCGGCCGACCGGCCTCGTTACTTCATGGGCATCGGTGACCCGGCGGGGATCCTGGAGGTGGTCGAGCGCGGGGTGGACATGTTCGACTGCGTCCTGCCGACGCGCCTGGGCCGCACCGGCTCCGCGCTCACCTGGGAGGGCCGCCTCAACCTCCGCAACGCCCGCTTCGCCCGCGACGCCCGGCCGCTGCAGGACGACTGCCCCTGTCGCGCCTGCACCGGCTTCTCGCGCGCGTACCTGCGCCACCTCGTCAACCAGCAGGAGCTCCTCGGGCTCGTCCTCCTCTCCGAGCACAACGTCCGCTTCCTGCTCGACCTCACCGCGGGCGCCCGCGCGGCGATCGAGGAGGGGCGGCTCGCCGCCTTCAAGGCCGCCGCGCTCGAGCGCCTCGGCGAAGACGCCGTGGCGACCACTGCTAGCCGGTAGGTCGGCTCCTCGCGCCTGATACTTTTGTCCGGCAGAATGTGCGTTTCCCGTTCCCTCGCCGGCGCCCGTCCCGGGTGTCGCGGGGCGGCAGAGGGACCCGGCTAGGAGGCCCATTGGATCCGATCTTCCTCTTCTTCCTCGTGATGCTGGTCTTCATGTACCTGCTCCTGATCCGTCCGCAGCGGCAGCAGGCCAAGCGTCACCAGGAGATGCTCCAGAACCTGAACGTGGGCGACGAGGTCGTCACCGCCGGGGGCGTCTACGGCGAGGTCACGGCGATCGACGACGAGCGCGTCCAGCTCGAGATCGACGCCGACGTTCGCATCGCCGTCGCGCGCCGCGCCATCACGAGCAAGGTCTCGCCGGAGGAGGCCGCCGCGATGGCCGAGGAGCCGGCCGAGGCCCCCGAGCCGCTGACCGTCGAGGAGCCCGAGCCGCTGTCGGAGGAACGGGCCCGCAGCTAGGCGAGCAGACCCCCTCGTGCGTCGCTACTTCCTCATCCTGCTCGCCCTCTTCGGCGCCATCGCCGGCGTCGTCGTGCTCAGCGTCTTCCGCTCGCCGACCCTCGGGCTCGATCTCCAGGGCGGCCTCGAGGTCGTCCTCGAGGCGAGGCCCGAGGCCGGCCAGGAGCTCACCGAGGAGGACCTCGACCGCTCGGTCGAGATCATCCGAAACCGCGTCGACAAGATCGGCGTCTCCGAGCCGGAGATCCGGAAGCAGGGGGACAACCAGATCGTCGTCGGCCTCGCCGGCGTCTTCGACCAGGCGCGCGCGGCCGACCTCATCGGCCAGACCGCGCAGCTCGAGTTCTACGATCTCGCCGGTCACGCCGACCCGCTGTCGCTGGACGGCACCGGCAACCCGGTTCCGAGCTCCACGCTCCTGCCCCTGCTCACGCCCGAGAACCGCATCGAGGAAGGCGCGCAACCACGCGAGTGGTACCTCTACTCCAAGACCGATTCCCGGCTCGCGGGCCCGGCGCCGACGAAGCGGGAGCTGCTCCAGCAGGTCGAGGGCGGCGAGGCGCCGGAGGGCGCGCAGTTCTACGTCGTGCCGAGCAACAGGACCATCCTGACCTGCGGGCCGCCGGCGCTTCAGTGTCCGGGCGGCGCCAACCCGGCGCAGACCTCCTACTACCTGTACCGCTACCAGCCGGACGATCCCGAGAAGCCGATCCCGGCGTTGACCGGCGACGACCTGAACGCCGACGGCACGCGGCAGGACTTCGGGCAGGACGGCCAGCCGAACGTCCTCCTCGACTTCACGGACGAGGGCGGCGACAAGTTCCACGACATCACGCGCGAGCTCTCGCAGCGGGGCGCGCAGCAGGCGCAGCTCGCCGGCGTCACCGGGCGCGGCGACGACGCTCGCGCCTACGCGCAGAGCTTCGCCATCGTCCTGGACAACGAGATCCGCTCGTTCCCCATCATCGACTTCACCGACCCCACGCTCGCCGACGGCATCTCGGGCGGGAGCGCGCAGATCACGGGCCTCGAGTCGCTCGAGGAGGCCACGGACCTCGCGCTCGTGCTCCAGACGGGTGCCCTGCCCGTCGAGTTCGTCCAGGTCGATCGGACGCAGATCTCGGCCACGCTCGGCGAGGACTCGCTGCGCCAGGCGCTCATCGCGGCGATGGTGGGCCTGCTGGCCGTCGCCCTGTTCCTCCTCGTCGCCTACCGCTTCCTCGGCGTCGTCGCCATCGTCGGCCTCGCCGTCTACGGCGTCTTCCTC
This sequence comes from Gaiellaceae bacterium, assembly GCA_050697735.1. Classification (GTDB taxonomy): domain Bacteria; phylum Actinomycetota; class Thermoleophilia; order Gaiellales; family Gaiellaceae; genus JAIBJN01. The sequence goes on from JBOHAM010000048.1 coordinate 4,380, forward strand.
TACGGAGCGATCCTGCTCTTCAACGTCACGATGACGCTGCCGGGCATCGCGGGGATCATCCTCACGATCGGCGTCGCGGCGGACGCGAACATCGTCATCTTCGAGCGGATCAAGGAGGAGGTGCGCGCGGGCAAATCCGTGCGCGCGGCGATCGCGACGGGCTACCGCAAGGGCTTCGCGACGATCGTGGACGCGAACGTCGTCACGATGATCACCGCCTTCGTCCTCTTCGCGGCGGCGACGGGCGGCGTGCGCGGCTTCGCGCTCATGCTGCTCATCGGGACGGGTATCTCGATGGTGACGGCCGTGCTCGCCACGCGGGCGCTCCTCGGCGTCCTGGCGGGCTTCCGCTGGTTCGACAACCCGGCCTTCATGGGTGCGAGCGCCCAGAAGATCCCCGACTGGCAGAAGATCGACATCGTCGGCAAGCGGCGCATCTGGTTCTCGATCGCGACGGCCGCGCTCGTCATCTCGGTCGCGGCGATCGCCTTCAAGGGCCTGAACCTCGGCATCGACTTCGAGGGCGGGACCCAGGTCTCGTTCCGAACGCCCGCGCCGGTCTCGGTGGAGCGCGTGCGCGAGGAGGCGGCCGCCATCGGCCTGGCCGACGCCGTCATCCAGGGGCGAGGCGACGAGACCTCCGGCGGCTACGAGCAGTTCCAGATCAAGACCGAGACCCTCACCGAGGCCGAGCAGGCCGAGCTCACGTCCTCGCTCCAGCGCGACCTGGACGCCGATGCGGTCGGCGTCCGCAGCGTCTCCGGGAGCTTCAGCGAGCAGATCCTCCGCGGGGCGATCCTCGCGATCGTTGTCTCGCTGCTTCTGATCGTCATCTACGTGACGATCCGCTTCGAGTTCGTCTTCGCCCTTCCGATCTTCAGGGCCCTCTTCTACGACGTGACCGTCGCGATGGGCGTGTACGCGCTCGTCGGCTGGGAGGTGACGGCCGCGACGGTGGCCGCCATCCTCACCATCCTCGGCTACTCGATGTACGACACGATCATCATCTTCGACCGCGTGCGCGAGAACATCCCGCTCATGCGCAAGTCGAGCTTCGCCGCCATCGCGAACCAATCGCTCTGGGAGACGATCCGCCGCTCGCTCGCGACGAGCTTCATCACGCTGCTCCCGATCACGGCGCTCATCCTCTTCGGCGGCGACACGCTCAAGGAGTTCGCGTTCGCGCTGCTCATCGGCATCGGCTCCGGCGCGTTCTCCACCGTCTTCATCGCGACGCCCTTCCTCGCCGTCCTCAAGGAGCGGGAGCCCGAGTACCAGCGCCGGAAGGACGCCGGCCTGCAGGAGAAGCTCGAGACGGTCGGCGAGCAGGCCGAAGAGGCGCCCGTCGCCGAGGAGCCTGCCGC
>JBOHAM010000049.1:0-13670 GCA_050697735.1 Gaiellaceae bacterium
CTCGTCGCTCGCACCGGGGGCCCCGAACGCGATGTTCTCCCGCACGGTGGCCGAGAAGAGGAACGGGTCCTGCGCGACGATGCCGATCGCGCGACGCAGGGACGCGAGCTTGACCTCGCGGACGTCGACGCCGTCGATCGTGACGTGGCCCGCCGACACGTCGTAGAAACGCGGGACGAGCGAGGCGAGGCTCGTCTTGCCCGACCCGGTGTGGCCGATGAGCGCGATCGTCCGGCCCGGCTCGATCTCGAGGTCGACGTCGGAGAGCACGGGCCGCCCGGGCATGTAGCCGAAGGCCACGTCCTCGAAGACCACCCGTCCTTCGCCGGGCGGAAGCTCGCGGGCGCCCGGCGCGTCGGCGACGTCCTCGAGCTCGTCGATCACCTCGAAGATCCGCTCGCCCGAGGCCGTTGCCCGCTGGGCCTGCCCGATCCACATGCCGAGCATGCGCAGCGGCATGACGAGCATGAGCACGAGCACGTTGAAGGCGAAGAACTGGTCGAGCCCGAGCGTCCCGTCAGCCACCATCCGGCCGCCGACGAGGAGCACGGTGGCCTGCGCGAGCAGCGGCAGGAACGAGAGGAGCGGCACGTAGATCGCGCGCTGCCGATTGGCGTCCATCGAGCGCGCGAACACGCTCTCCGTCCGGCCCGCGAACTTCGTAGACTCGCTGCGCTCCTGCGCGAACGACTTGACCACGTGGACGCCGACGATGTTCTCCTCGGCGACGGTGGCGACGTCCGCCATCTTCTGCTGGACGTCTCGTAGCACCGGGTGGGAGACGTGGCTGTACCGGTAAGCCAGGATCACGAGCACCGGCGTGAACGCCGTCGCGGCGAGCGCCAGGCGCCAGTCGAGGATGAAGAGGACGATCGTCACGCCGACAATCGTGAGGACGTGCTGGAAGAAGAAGATGAGCCCGTAGCCGAGGAAGAAGCGCACGGCCTGGAGGTCGACGGTCGCCCGGGACATCAGCTGCCCGGTCTGGTGACGGTCGTAGAACCCGAACGAGAGCCTGAGCAGCTTCGCGTAGACGGCGTCCCGCATGTCGTACTCCACTCCGAGCGCCTGTCTCCCGGAGATGAGTCGGCGGCCGACCATGAAGAGAGCGCGGGCGAGGCCGACGACGAGCACGGCGAGCGCGAGCGTCCAGAGCTCGTCCTGGTCCTGCGAGTCGACCGCGCTCTGGAGCGCGGCGCCCGTCAGGAACGCGATCGCGACGGCAGCGGCCTGCGAGCCCACCGCGAGCAGCACGGAGGCGGCCAGCGACCAGCGGTAGGGGCGCAGGAAGCCGAGCAGCCGCACAAACGTGCGCAGATACGGGTGGGAATCCGCCACTAGGACACTCAACGCCGAGTGTAGTCGCGGCCATTCCGGCTTCCGGCGTCTCGTAAGCTCGGCCCGTGACGCTCCCGCTCGAGTCCGTCCCGAACGTCTCGGAAGGCCGTGACGAGGCAGTTCTCGCAGCACTCCGCGACGCCTTCGCCGCGCCGGCGCGCCTGCTCGACGTCCACGCGGACGCCGACCACCACCGCTCGGTCTTCACGCTGGTCGGAAGCGGCCCCGAGCTCGTCGAGACCCTGCTGGCCGGCATCCGCTGCGCCGCCGAGCGCATCGACCTGCGCCGTCACGAGGGCGCGCATCCGCGCATCGGCGCCGCGGACGTCGTGCCGCTCGTCCCATTGACCCCCGAGGCCGAGCCCGCAGCCCGCGAGGCCGCGCTCGCCCTCGCGGACCGTGTGGCCGAGGAGGTCGGCGTGCCCGTCTTCTTCTACGGCCGCCTGACCGACGACCTGCGGGAGCCGGCGTTCTTCCGCAGCGGCGGCCCGGCCGAGCTCCAGCGGCGGGTCGAGGCGGGCGAGCTCAGACCCGACCGGGGCCCCGAACGGCTGCACGAGACTGCCGGCGCAGTCCTCGTCGGCGTGCGCCGTCCACTCGTCGCCTTCAACGTCAACCTGCGGTCCGACGACGTCGAGGCCGCCCGTGCCCTCGCCCGGCTCGTCCGCGAGCGCGACGGCGGCTTTCCCGGGGTGCGCGCCCTCGGGCTCGATCTTCCGCGCGCGGGACTCGTGCAGGTGAGCATGAACGTCACCGACTGGCAGGCCGCGGCGCTCCACGCGATCGTCGAGCGGATCGTGATCGCGGCCGGAGAACGCGGGATCGAGGTGACCGGCTCGGAGCTCGTCGGCCTCATGCCCGCGGGCGCAGCCGTGGCGGCCGCCGGCTCCGTCCTCAGGATCGAAGGCTTCGACCCCTCGCGGGTGCTGGAGCTACGCCTCCTCGACATCTAGAGTGGCGATCGCCATGGGCGTCCTCCCGGAGAGCGCTCGCGCCGTCCTCGAGTCCGCGGCGCTCGCCCACCTCGTGACCGTGAACCGCGACGGCAGTCCGCAGGTCTCGATCGTCTGGGTCGGTCTCGAGGGCGACGAGATCGTTTCGGCGCACCTGCGCGACCAGCAGAAGCTCCGCAACATCAGGCGGGATCCACGGGTCGTCCTCTCCCTCGAGACGCCGACCACGAACCCGATGGGCCTCCGCGAGTGCCTCGTCGTGCACGGGCGCGGGAGGGTCGAGGAAGGCGGCGCTCCCGAGCTCCTCCAGGAGTTGGCCTACACGTACCTCGGCCCGGACGTCGTCTTCCCGCCGATGCCCGATCCGCCCCCCGGGTTCCGGCTCCGCATCGCCGTCGAGCGGCTGGGCGGCATCGGCCCCTGGGCGGTCGCGAGCTAGGCTTAGTCGCCCTCGGGGACGATCGGGACGACCAGGGAGGAGACGGATGCACAGGTTGCGATCGCGGTGGACCGTCGTCGCACTCGTGCCTGCCTTCTTCCTGACCGGGTTTGCCGTCGTCTCGGCCCTGGCCGATTCGGACGCCTCGACACCTGCCGTTGCGAGGCCGGCGAGCGGGGAAGAGGAGACCGCCGCGGCCCCGGCCACGGTTCCGCCGGCGACGACCGTCCTCGCCCCGACGCAGGGCGGCGCGACCACCGACGCGGCGACGACCACTGTGGAGGAGGGCGATGACGACTCCGTGCCGGTGGGCGGCGGCGGCGACTGGCCGGCCTCAATGGCGCCCGGCACGATCCAGGTCGACTACGGTCGCTGGGAGGGTCTCTTCGAGCTGGAGGCGAGCGAGATCGTCCCCGAGATCGGTCTGGCCACGGTCACCGGCGAGCTCAGGTACTTCGGCGGCGCCGACTGCCAGCTCGGCCGGGTGGAGATCCGGGGCCGGTTCTACAACGCCGCTGGGCAACAGATCGGGCCCGGCGCCTGGAACAGCACCTGGGTCACCGGCGAGGGGGCCGAGGTACCCACGCGTGAGCCGCTCTACGTCGAGTTCTACGGCACGGTCGGCGAGTCCGCCGAAGCCGCCTACCTGCGCTTCACGAAGGTCGAGTGCCTGTAGGAGGACCGGCCGGCAGAAGGTCGCAGAAGACGAAGCCCTCGCGCTCGACGACCTCGCCGACTCGGCAGGCGACGGGCCGCGAGAGAACGGGTCCGGCGTGCACGAACGTGTGGAACTCGCCGTTCTCGCCGCACGGGTCGACGTCCTCCGGAAGCTCTTCCAGGAAGCGCGCGTCGTACCGGCGCCCGGCGAAGGCTGGATCGAGCCGTCTCGGGTCGAGGCAGCAGACGACCGCCTCGAAGCCGTCGGCGAGGAACGCCCGCGCGAGCTCTCCCGTATCTCGGCCCCAGAGCGGGAAGACGGCCCGCCGGCCCGCGCCTTCCAGGCGCTCCTCCCGATACGCGCGCACGTCCTCGAGGAAGAGGTCGCCGAACGCGATCGTCTGGGCCTCGTCGAGCGGAGGAGCGGCGAGCGCGGTCGCCATCCGCTCCTCGTAGAGCTCGTTCGGACAGCCCGGCGGGATCGCCACCTCCACGAGGGGAAGCCCTGCCGCGGCGGCCTGCCTGCGAAGCAGCACCCGCCGGACGCCGTGCATGCTGACTCGCTCGTAGCCCTCGGTCACCGTGGTCAGCAGGGCGGTGACGGCGATGCCCTGCGACCGGAGCGCGCGCAGCGCGAGCGCCGAGTCCTTGCCGCCGCTCCACGCGAGCGCGACCCTCGCTCCGCGGAGCGGGCGCCCGGCGCTCAATACACTTGGCTCGATGGCGCTCACGACCGCCGTTTCGCTGACGGGGGACGACCTGACGCTAGCGGACGTCTGGGCCGTCGCCGTCGAGGGCGGGCGCGCCGAGCTCGCCGAGGAAGGCCGCGAACGGGTGAGCCGAGCGCGGGCGCTCGTCGAGCAGGCCGTGGCCGAGAGCTCCGGTGAGCACACCTACGGCATCAACACCGGCTTTGGCCGCTTCGTGTCGAAGACGATCCCGCCGGAGCTGGCCGAGGAGCTGCAGCTGCGCCTTCTCCGCAGCCACGCGTGCGGCGTCGGCGAGCCGTATCCGGACGATGTCGTCAGGGCCGCGATGCTCCTGCGCGCGAACACCCTGGCCAAGGGGTACTCGGGCGCTCGGCCCGAGACGGTGGAGCTGTTGCTCGAGTGCCTCAACCGCGGCGTGCTCCCGGTCGTGCCGAGCCGCGGATCGGTCGGCGCCTCCGGCGACCTCGCGCCGCTCGCGCACCTCGCGCTCCCGCTCGTCGGCGAAGGGCGGGCGACTGTCGAGGGGGAGACCTCGGACGGGGCGACCGCGCTCCGCCGGGTCGGGCTCGAGCCCGTCGTGCTGCGCGCGAAGGAAGGCCTGTCGCTCATCAACGGGACGCAGTTCATGGCGGCCGTGGCCGCGCTCGTCCTCGTCCGCGCGCGGCGCCTGGAGCGCGCCGCCGATGCCGCTTGCGCTCTGTCTCTGGAGGCCCTCCAGGGATCTCGCACAAGCTTCGTCCCCGAGGTGCACGAGCTCCGGCCCCTGCCGGGCCAGCAGGCCTCCGCCGCGAACGTGCTCCGCCTCGTGGCGGGCTCCGCCGTCATGGAGTCGCATCGCTGGTGCGACAAGGTGCAGGACGCCTACTCGCTGCGCTGCGCCCCCCAGGTGCACGGCGCGAGCAGGGACCTGCTCGCCTACGCCGAGGCGACGGTCGCCGTCGAGCTGAACGCCGCGACGGACAACCCGCTGGTCTTCGTCGCGGACGGCGAGCTCGTCTCCAACGGCAACTTCCACGGCCAGCCACTCGCCTTCGCGCTCGACGCAACCGCGATGGCGCTGGCCGAGCTCGCGTCGATCTCGGAGCGCCGTGTCGAACGGCTCACAAACCCGTCGCTCTCGGACGGGCTCCCGGCCTTCCTCACCCACGACGGCGGCCTCAACTCGGGGTTCATGATCCCGCAGTACGTAGCCGCCTCCCTTGTGAGCGAGAACAAGGTGCTCTGCCACCCGGCCGGGGTGGACTCGATCCCGACGAGCGCCGGCCAGGAAGACCACGTGTCCATGGGCAACGCATCCGCGCTCAAGTGCCTGCAGGTCACGGCGAACGCGGAGCGCGCGCTTGCGATCGAGCTCCTGGCGGGCGCGCAGGGCATCGAGTTCCTGGCGCCGCTCGAGCCCGGGGCGGGCGTGCGGGCCGTGCACGACTTCGTCCGGTCGCTGTCCGCGACGCTGATCGAGGACCGGCCGCTCGCCGACGACATCGAGGCGGTCGCGAAGGCGGTCTCGGATGGCCGGCTGGACGCGGCAGTCGAGAGCGAGATCGGAGCACTCGCGTGACCGGCGTCGTCTCGCTCGAGAGCCGGGTCGAGGAGCTCTGCGGCGACCCGTCCTCGATCCGCGCCCCGCGCGGTCGGGAGCTCAACGCGCGCTCGTGGCAGACCGAGGCGCCGCTTCGCATGCTCCTCAACAACCTCGACCCGGAGGTGGCCGAGCGTCCCAAGGAGCTCGTGGTCTACGGAGGCTCCGGCAAGGCGGCGAGGAACCCGGAGGCGCTCCGCGCGCTCGTGCGCTCGCTTCTCGAGCTCAGCGAGGACGAGACGCTGCTCGTACAGAGCGGGAAGCCCGTCGGCATCTTCCGGACGCACGCGGCCGCGCCGCGTGTCCTGATCGCGAACTCGCTCCTCGTTCCACGCTGGGCGACCTGGGACGAGTTCCGCCGTCTCGAGGCGCTGGGCCTGACGATGTTCGGCCAGATGACCGCGGGCAGCTGGATCTACATCGGGACACAGGGGATCCTCCAGGGCACGTACCAGACGTTCGCCGCGGCGGCCGAGACGCATTTCGGGACCGCGGATCTCGCCGGCCGGACGATCCTGACGGCCGGACTGGGCGGCATGGGAGGCGCCCAGCCCCTCGCCGCCACGATGGCCGGTGCCGCCATCCTCTGCGTCGAGGTCGACCGGTCGCGGATCGAACGGCGGCTCGAGACCCGGTACCTCGACGAGTGGACGGACTCGCTCGACGACGCGGTCGCCCGCGTCCGAGCTGCGGCCGAGGATCGGCGCGCCGTGTCGGTCGGGATCCTCGGCAACGCAGCCGAGATCGTCCCCGAGCTCGCGCGTCGCGGGGAGCGGTTCGACCTGGTCACCGACCAGACCGCCGCCCACGATCCCCTCAACGGCTACGTGCCGATCGGCTACTCGGTCGACGAGGCCGCCGAGCTTCGGAGGCGCGACCCCCAGGACTATCTTCGTCACGCGTCCGAGTCGATCGTGCGCCATGTCCAGGGCATGCTCGAGTTCGTCCGGGCCGGCAGCTATGTTTTCGACTACGGCAACAACCTGAGGGGGGAGGCGCACGAGGCGGGCGTAACGGACGCGTTCACATACCCGGGCTTCGTCCCGGCCTATATCCGGCCGCTCTTCTGTCGCGGCATCGGGCCCTTCCGCTGGGCGGCGCTGTCAGGGGAGCCGGAGGACATCGCGGCCATCGACGGGGAGCTGCGAGGCCTCTTCCCTGAGGACGTCCTTCTCCAGCGCTGGCTGGACCTAGCGCCCGAGCGTGTCGCCTTCCAAGGCCTCCCCGCCCGCATCTGCTGGCTTGGGTACGGCGACCGCGCGGCGGCAGGGCTGGCGATCAACGAGCTCGTCCGGGCGGGCAAGGTGACCGCTCCCGTCGTCATCGGGCGCGATCACCTCGACTCGGGCTCGGTCGCCTCGCCCTACCGTGAGACCGAGGCGATGCGAGACGGCTCAGACGCCATCGCCGACTGGCCGATCCTCAACGCGCTCGTCAACACGGCCGCGGGCGCCACGTGGGTCAGCGTCCACCACGGCGGCGGGGTGGGGATCGGCAACTCGATCCACGCCGGCATGGTCGTCGTCGCGGACGGGACCGACGACGCCCGCGAACGGCTCGAGCGTGTGCTCACCACGGACCCGGGCACGGGCGTCTTGCGGCACGCCGACGCCGGCTACGAGGAGGCGGTCGCAGCGGCTCGCGAGCACGGTCTGCGGGCTCCCGGGCTGCAGGGCTAGCCCCTCCTCGCGGTCGTCCGCGTGGGGCGTGCGGGCGTGCCGAGCCCTGCTCGCGGCTCACGCTTGCGGCGCACGACGCGCCGTCGAGTACCGTTGCGCCGCTATGCCGGCCTTGCTCGTGCGCGACCTCGCTCAGGTCGTCTCTCCCGCGGGAGTCGGCGCGCCCCTGCAAGGGCCGGCCCTCGCCGAGGTCCGGGTGGTCGAGCACGGCTACGTCCTCTGCACGGACGGACGCATCGTCGCCGTGGGCTCGATGGCGGACCTCGACGCGGCATCGCTTCCAGCCGAGTTCGCCGAGCTCGACGGGCGTGGGCGCGTGGCCCTCCCGGGGCTGGTCGACTGCCACACGCACGCGTGCTTCGCGGGAGACCGCGCGGGGGAGTTCGAGCTGCGAGCTCGGGGAGCCTCGTACGAGGAACTGCACGCCGCCGGCGGAGGGATCATTTCGACCGTGCAGGCGACGCGTGCCGCCGGAGCGGAAGGCCTCACACGCGCGCTCGAGCGCCACCGCGCCTGGATGCTCGCGCACGGCACGACGACCTTCGAGGCGAAATCGGGCTACGGCCTCGACCTCGAGACCGAGCTGGCACAGCTGAGAGCCGTTGCGGCCGCGGGCGGCGTCCCGACCTGGCTCGGGGCGCACTCGGTCCCGCCGGAGTTCGAGGACGGCGACGCCTACCTCGACTTCGCCCTGCGCGACGTCCTGCCGCGCGCTGCGCCTTTGGCCGAGGCCTGCGACGTATTCCTCGAGCGCGGCGCGTTCGACGTGGATCAGGCGCGGCGCTATCTCGAGGCCTGCCGGGCGGCCGGCCTCGCCCTCCGCCTTCACGCCGACCAGTTCACCGAGGCGGGCGGGATCCCGCTGGCCGTCGAGCTCGAAGCGCGGAGCATCGACCATCTCGAGGCGACGGGCCCTGCCGGGGTCGATGCCCTCGCCGCGAGCGACGTCACGGCGGTGCTCCTTCCTGTCGCCGCGCTCTTCCTCGATCGGCCGATGCCTCCCGCCCGCGCGCTCGTCGAGGCGGGCGCGATCGTGGCGCTGGCGACCGACTTCAATCCCGGCAGTGCCTTCTGCGAGAGCCTCCCGGTCGTGATGACCCTGGCGTGCACGCAGCTCGGGCTCTCGCCCGGGGAGGCGCTCGCGGCCACGACGGTGAACGCGGCTCACGTGCTCGGGCGGGGAGATCGGCTGGGCCGACTCGAGGCCGGCTACGCCGCAGACCTGCTGTTGCTCGACGCCCCCGACTGGCGCTACCTCGCCTACCATCTCGGTGGAGAGGACGTGGCCGTGGTGGTGAAGGAGGGAGAGGTCGCATGGGAGCGCTGAGGCGATGAGCTGGTGGATGCCGCTTGCGTTCGTCGCGGCCGCTCTCGCCGGGATCGCCATCGCCTGGAGCCTGACCGCAGGCCGTCCGCGTTCCGACCCGGCGGCCCAGCCGGTCTCGGTGCACGGGCGCCGAGCGAAGTCGCGCTATCGCCAGGACAACGACCTTGTATGGAACCCCGGCGCGTTCGTCGCGGCGGCACTCCTCGTGGGCGCCCTCGTGCTGATCGCGGTCCTGATCGAGGTGCTCTAGCCGGTGCCCAGCCGCAAGCAGAAGCGCCGGCGGGAGAAGCTCAAGCGCCACGAGTACGAGTACGTCCTCGAGACGGAGGAGGGGGAGGAGATCCCCCTCGAGAACCCGCGTGCGGTCGAGACGGCGGGGAACGGCCGGGCACCCGCGAAGGAGTCCCGAGGCCCGCTCGACCGGCGCGGGCGGCCGATCGAGAAGCCGTCGCTCCGGAGGGTCCTCCGCCGCTCGGCCATCTTCGCGCCGCTGATCGCCATCTTCATCTTCGTGACGACGAGCGATATCACGATCGGCGGGCTCGTGTTCAACGTGCTCGTCCTGCTCGCCTTCTTCATGCCGTTCAGCTACCTGGTCGACGCGCTCGTGTACCGCATGCTCATGCGGCGGTACGAGCGAGAGCGCGCCGGGCGCGCGCGCTGAGGTACGAGCCTCCGCGCCTCCGCTAAGCGGGAGTCGTCGCCTTCTCCTGGCCCCGGTAGTGGCCCGGCCCAGGCCAGGGTGCGAGCAGGAGCAGGATCTTCGCTCCCGTATCCGTGCGGACCGAATGGCGCTCGTCCGGGAGGAAGCGGGCCAGTGTGCCGACGGGTGCCTGTAGCTCCTCGTCGCCGGCGCGGAGGGTCACCTCGCCGTCCACCACCACGAGCCAGGCGTGTTCCTTGACCTGATGGTCGCCGAGCGCCTGCCCGGGCTCGAGGCCGACGAGGACGGCGCGGGCCTCGTCGTCGCTCCGGAGCACGACGGGCGAGCGACTCCCGCCCGGGGTGTCGATCGCGACGAGCTTCCAGGCCTCCATGGGGAGGGCAGTCTAGCCGTGGTCTCGCCGCGGCTCCGGCAACTAAACTCCGCGGCCGTGGGCCTCGAGGTCGTGCAGCTTCCCCTGGGCGCGTTCCAGTCGAATTGCTATGTCGTGCGCCGCCCGGGACACGACGCGGCCGTGGTCGTCGATCCGGGCTGGCCGGGTGAGACGGCCCGGATCGAGGCGGAGCTCGCCGGCGCGCGCTGCGCAGCGATCCTCGTCACTCACGGGGATCTCGACCACGTCGCCGGCGTAGGGGAGCTCGCGGCGGCCTCCGGCGCCCCCGTCCACATGGCCGAGGCCGAGCGGGCGCGGCTCGAGCGTCCCGACGACTTCCTTCCGGCCGGGATCGACGTGTCCGTGCGTGCGCACGTTCCCGAGGTTCTGCTCGGCGGAGACGAGACGCTCTCCCTTGCCGGCATCGAGTTCCAGACCCTGCGCGTGCCGGGCCACACCGCCGGGCACCTCGCGTTCGCCGCCGAGGGGTGCCTCTTTTCGGGCGACGTCCTCTTCGCCGGCTCGGTCGGCCGCACCGATCGGCCCGGGAACAGCTGGGAGGCCCTACTGGACTCGATCAGGAGCCTCGTCGAGCGGCTCCCTCCCGAGACGGTCGTCTATCCAGGCCATGGGCCCACGACGACGCTCGGGCACGAGGTGGCGACGAACCCGTTCCTCGCCGAGCTGCGGACCCCGGCGCGGTGAAGATCGACGCGCCGCGCGGGACGCTCGACGTCCTTCCTGCGGACGAGCCCGGCCGGCGAGCCGTCCTCGCAGCCACGGAGGACGTGGCCGACGTGTACGCCTACGGCCGGATCGTGACCCCGACCTTCGAGCACACGGAGCTCTTCGCCCGCACGTCGGGAGCCGGCTCGGACGTCGTCCAGAAGGAGATGTACACGTTCGAGGACCGGAGCGGCCGCTCGTTGACGCTGCGCCCGGAGGGGACCGCGCCGGTCGCGCGCGCGTACGTCGAGCACGGCCTGCACCGCGAACCGCAGCCCGTGAAGACGTTCTATGTCGGGCCCATGTACCGCTACTCCCGCCCCGCCAAGGGCCGCTACCGGGAGTTCTGGCAGATCGGGTTCGAGGCGATGGGCTCCGACGATCCGGCGCTCGATGCCGAGCTGATCCAGCTCTTCACCGAGATCGAGCGACGCGCGGTGGTCGGCCACACCCGGCTCGAGCTGAACTCGATCGGAGATCGGGACTGCCGCCCGGCCTACGTCGAGCGGCTCCAGGCCTTTCTCGCAGAGTGGCGCGACGACCTCGACGACGAGACTCGCACACGGGCAGACGTGAGCCCTCTGCGGGTGTTCGACACGACCAGCGAGGACATGCAACGGCTGCTCGCCCGGGCCCCGACCATCGCGGACTCGCTCTGCGCTGCGTGCCGGGAGCACTTCGCCGCCGTGCGTTCCTACCTCGATAGCTATGACGTCGAGTACATGCTCGTCCCGACGCTCGTGCGCGGGCTCGACTACTACACGCGGACGGTCTTCGAGTTCGTGAACGAGGGCCTGGGCGCCGCGCAGGCGAGCATCTGCGCCGGCGGCCGCTACGACTACCTCATCGAGGAGATCGGGGGCGCGCCGACCCCGGGGGTGGGGTGGGCGGCGGGCGTCGAGCGCGTGAGCATGTCGAGCGGCCGCGAGCGCGAGGAGCGGGGGCTGGACGTCTTCGTCGTCTGCGACGAGCAGGCCGACCGACCGCGCGTGCTGGCGCAGGTGGCCGAGCTGCGTCGAGCTGGCCTCCGGTGCGACGTGGATTACGCGGGTCGCTCGCTAAAGGGCCAGATGACCCAGGCCGGACGGTCGAGGGCGGGGCAGGTCGTGCGTGTCATCGGCGAGCGCGCCTCGATTCGAGCCGGCGGGGCCGACCTAGTGGAGGACTTCCCCGCAACCGAAATCGCCTCCACCGTCTTGGGGCACCCCAGCCCACCACCCGCTTCCGAGCCTAACGCCGAAAAGCGCGCGCGTGGTGCGCAGGATGTGGCGGAAGAGGAACATTCGCCGTGAGATGGCGCGACCTCATGTGCGGGGAGGTGCGCAGCGACCACGTCGGCGATCGCCTCGCCCTGGCGGGCTGGGCTGACGCTCGGCGCGACCACGGCGGGCTCGTCTTCGTCGACCTCCGCGACCAGTCGGGGATCTGCCAGCTCGTCGTCAACCCGGAGCGGGCGCCGGACGCCGTTGCCCCGGCGCACGCCGTTCGCAACGAGTTCGTGCTCCGTGCGAAGGGGGAGGTCGTCCGCCGGGCGCCTGAGGCGGTCAATCCGAATCTGCCCACGGGCGAGGTGGAGCTTCAGGTGGACGCGCTGGAGATCGTCTCGCGGGCGCCGCCGCTGCCATTCCAGCTCGACGAGGAGGGCGTCGACGAGACGCTCAGGCTCCGGTACCGCTGGCTCGACCTCCGCCGCCCTCGGATGCAGCGCAACATCCGGCTGCGCGCGCGTCTGGTCTCCACGATCCGGCGCGTCATGGAGGGGGACGGGTTCCTCGACATCCAGACGCCGATCCTCTTCAAGCCGACGCCCGAAGGAGCCCGCGACTTCGTCGTCCCGAGCAGGCTGCAGCCGGGCCGCTTCTTCGCCCTGCCGCAATCGCCGCAGATCCTCAAGCAGCTGCTCGTGATCGCCGGCTTCGACCGCTACTACCAGATCGCCATCTGCTTTCGGGACGAGGACCTGCGGGCCGACCGGGTGCAGGAGATCACCCAGCTCGACGTCGAGATGGCCTTTCCCGACCAGGAGTACATCTTCGAGCTCATGGAGCGGATGTGCGCGGAAATCTGGCGGGACTGCGACGACCAGGAGATCGAGACCCCCTTCCCGCGGCTCACGTACGCCGAGGCGCAGTCGCGCTACGGGAGCGACAAGCCCGACCTGCGCTTCGGCCTCGAGATCGGGGACGCGACCGGGGCAACCCGCGGCTCCGAGTTCGGGGTGTTCTCCAAGGCTCCTTGCGTTCGCTTCCTGCGCGTGCCGCAGGCGTTCTCGCGCGCCGAGCTCGAGCGGCTGGAGGAGGTGGCCAAGCAGTGGGGAGCCCGCGGTCTCGCCTACCTGGTGTTCGACGAGGGCGGCGAGGTGCGCTCCCCGATCGCCAAGTTCCTCTCCGAGGACGAGCTGGCGCTCTTCCGCTCGGAGCCCGGCTCGACCGTGCTCTTCGCGGCCGACGAAGCGCCCATGGTCGCGCGGGTCCTCGGCGCTCTTCGGCTGCACCTGGGCCGCGGGCTCGAGCTGGTCGACGAGGGCGCCTGGAAGTTCGTCTGGATCACCGACTTCCCCATGTTCGAGCGCGACGAGGAGGAGGGGCGCTGGAAGGCCGTGCACCACCCCTTCACGCGGCCCGCGCCGGGCTCCGAGGAGCTCGTCGCCGCCGATCCGGGCGCCGCGACCGCCCTCGCCTACGACCTCGTGGTCAACGGGATCGAGATCGGGGGCGGCTCCTTCCGGGTCCACGAGCCCGAGCTCCAGGCGCGGGTCTTCGACGCGCTCGAGCTGGACGAGGAGGAGCAGCGGCGGAAGTTCGGGTTCCTGCTCGACGCGCTCTCGATGGGCGCACCGCCGCACGGCGGCATCGCTTTCGGGATCGAGCGGATGCTCATGGCGCTCGGGCGCGAGCCGAACCTGCGCGACATGATCGCCTTCCCCAAGAACCAGGCGGGCGTCGATCCGATGAGCGGCGCGCCCTCCGAGGTGGAGCAGGAACAGCTGCGGGAGCTTGGAATTGAGCTGCGTGTCCAGCCGGACCACGACCCGGACTAAGGAGCCCCAGCGGTCCAGCCGATGAGGAAGGGCATACTTCTGTCGATCCCGCGGCGTCACGCGGAAGGGGAGGCGTAGCGAACATGTCCACTCAGGAACCAGGACGGGCCCAGCCGGGGCTGACCCCCCTGCCCAGGCTCGAGGACCTGCCGGCCTCGACCGACGGGTACGACCGCGCCAAGGTG
>JBOHAM010000050.1:0-9490 GCA_050697735.1 Gaiellaceae bacterium
GAGCACGCGGTCGCCCGGGCGGTCACCTCCATCTCGTCGAAGCCGAGGATGCGCGCGAAGCGCGTCGACACGGTGGTCGTCTCCTCGACGACGATCGCGTTGACCGGGTTGCAAGGCGCGATCGAGACGCACTTGGCCGTCACGCTCGTCGTCACCGGAGGAACGTTGTCACGCTCGTTCTTGCCGGCCTCGGAGCCGGAGTACTCGCGGGCGCGGTCGAGCGCCGTCGACGAGTTGGGAAGTCCGGAAGCCCCTGCGAGCGCAGCGGCGTCGGCGGAGGCCTGGAGCGACCGCTTCGTGTAGTACGCGTAGCCCAGGTCGACGACGAGCGCGGCGGTGCCGAGAAGGACGACGAGGACGAGGACGAAAAGGATGACGACCTGTCCGGCCTGGCGGTTCCGCCGCAGGCTCGCTCGAGGGGCGGAGCTCATTCGGACCTCCGAGAGTGGATACACCTGGGTTGAGCATGGGCGATCCCGGGCGGATCGCCCATCCTCCGTTGGGGTGAGAGCTCTCAGGGCTCGGTGTGGACGATCACTTCGGCGATCGCAGGGTGGTCTCGCCGGATGCGCTCCTCGATCTCGGACGCGCGGGCGTGGGCGTCGGCGAGCGCGCGCTCGGGCTCCATCGCGAGAGTGAGGAAGGCGACGACGCCCCGCTCCGTCGCGAGGAACCGCAGCTCGCGCGGGTCTGCCCCCGTCACCTCGCGCACGATGCGCCGGACGGAGGTGGACTCCGCCTCGAGGTCCCGCTGGGGGACCGAGCGCACGGCGGCGGGCTCGGCGAGCGGCTCCAGGTGCGTCTGCACGGCATCCACGTCGGGGACGGCCGCGAGGATCTCGCGCTCGACGAGCGTGGCGACCGAGTGAGCCTCGGCGAGGGTCAGCGAGCCGGGAAGCTTCAGGTGGAGCGAGACCTCGGTGTGGTCGCCGACCTCGAGCACGGTGACGTTGTGCACCTCGCGCACGCGGGGGACCGCGAGGGCGGCTGCGAGCGCCTGCTCGCGGAGGCCCGCCTCGGCGCCGGCGGGCTCGACGTGCACGACGACGTCCGTGTCCGGCACCGCCCGCTCGACCGCCTCCTCGACGGCGTCGGCCGCCGCGTGCGCCTGCCCGACCGCGGCGCCCGGGGAGACACCGATGACAACGTCGGCGAAGTGCCTCCCCGCGGCCCGGCGCATCCGCAGCCGGTGCAGGGTGAGGCCGGGCCCCAACTCCTCGATGGCGCGCCGCGCGGCGGCGGACTCGGCGTCGGGCGCGCGGTCCATGAGCACGTCCACGTTCCGGCGGATGAGGCGGCCGGCGGCTGCCAGGACGAGCAACGCGACGAAGAGAGCCGCCGCCGCGTCGCCCTCCGGATGGCCCGCCCGCGCGACGAGGAGCCCGACGAGCACGGCGGTCGACCCGGCCAGATCGCTGCCGAAATGAAGAGCGCTCGCGCCGAAGGCCGGGCTCCGGTAGCGGCGCGACGCACGCAGCGACACCACGGTGCGGCTCGCGTCGATCGCGATCACCACGCAGATGACGAGGAACGCGTACCAGGTGGCCTCGACCTCGCCCGTGCCCTGCGCGAGCCGCCGGATCGCCGTGTAGGAGATCCCCAGCGAGATGGCGACGAGGATGGACGCCTCGGCGAGCGCGGCCAGGTGCTCGGCCTTGCCGTGCCCGTACGGGTGCCCCGGATCGGCGGGCCGGACGGCGACGCCGATCGCGAAGAGCGTCAGCAGCGCTGCCACGAGGTCGGTCCCGGAGTGCGCCGCCTCGGAGAGGAACCCGAGGCTTCCGGTCGCCAGGCCCGTCGCGAGCTTGACCGCGATGAGGACGATCGCGGCCACGACCGAGACGACGGCGATCCGGCGCTGCGGGCTCACCGCCAAAGGCTAACCTTGACCGCGGGTGACGACTCCACCGAAGACCGGCGAGAGCTACCAGGTCGACTGCCCGCATTGCGGCCGGTCCTTCGAAGCCGACATGCTCGGCGGATCCTCAGAGCGGAATCGCGGCTTCAAATGCCCGCACTGCCGCCTCTTCGTCGCCTTCGCGCCCGCGGAGGAGCAGGACCGCGTGGAGCCCGCCGACAGCTGAGCGCGCGGTTCGTCTAAGGGCCGAGCGCCCAGCGCCGATAGAGACAGCGTGTCCGTCGCGGCCCGCACCGCCGACCGGGTGCAGGCGCGCCGAGCGGCTTTCGCGCGCGTCCGGCTCGGCACCGCCCCCGCCCTCGCCGTCCTCGTCACCGCGAGCTTCGGCCTGCGGGCCGTGCTCGCCTGGCTTCGCGACACGCCGACCTTCTTCGCCGACGAGTACATCTACGCCGAGCTCGCCCGTTCGCTGGCCGAGAGCGGCCAACCGCTGATCCGCGGCGCCTGGGCGAGCTTCCCGGCGCTCCTCCAGCCGATCGTGACGGCGCCCGCCTGGCTCGTGGACGACGTCGAGGTCTCCTTCCGGATCGTCCAGACGCTGGGGGCCCTCCTCATGTCGCTGGCGGCGATTCCGGTTTACCTGCTCGCGAGGCGAGTGGGCTTGACGGCCCGGACCGGCTTCGCTCTTGCAGCGCTCACGCTCCTCGTGCCGGACCTGATCTACAGCGGGTTCGTCGTCTCGGAGCCGGTCGCCTTGCCGCTCGCGCTGACCGCGGTGCTCGCGGGCCTCGTTGCGCTCGTCCGTCCGGGCGCCCGCGCCCAGCTCGTCTTCCTCGCCTTCGCCGTGCTGGCGACCCTGGCGCGCACCCAGTTCGTCGTCCTCCCCCTCTGCTTCCTTGCCGCGACCGTCGTCATGGGGCTGCGCGAGCGCCGCCTGCGCGCTGCGCTCCGCGAGCAGGCCCTCGTCCTCGCGCTCGTCGTCCTGCCGGCCCTCGGCCTCCTTGCACTCGGCCCTGCCTCTGCGCTCGGCTTCTACGAGAGCGCGCTCGACAAGGAGCTCGCCTCGTTCGCGCTGGCGAAGTGGGCAGGCGCCGACCTGATGCTGCTGGCCTACGCCTCGGGTGTCGTGCTCGCCCCGGGAGCGCTGCTGGGACTCTGGCTCGCCGTGCGCCGCCCGCGCTCGCGGGAGGAGCTCGCCTTCGGCGCGCTCGCGATCCCCGTCGTCGCCGCGCTCGTCGTCGAGGCGGCCGCGTGGGGCATCGAGGGCTCCCGGATCCAGGAGCGCTACTTCTTCTACGTCGTCCCGCTGGTCGGCATCGCCTTCGCCCTCTACGCCTCCCGCGGCTGGCCGCACCGCCTCGCGCACGCCGCTCTCGCCGCCGGGCTGGTCGCCGTCGCAGCGCGTGTGCCCCTCTCGGGCTTCTCCGCCGCGGACGGGAAGACGAACTCGCCGACGCTCTTCGCCACCGCCCGCCTCGAGCAGCTCCTCGGCGACGTCGGGCTCGCCTCGCTCGCGCTCGCCCTCGGGGTGGCGCTCCTGCTCGGCGCGGTCGTCGCCGCCAGTCGCCGCCCGTCTGTCGCCACCCCAGTCGCCCTCGGGCTTGCGCTCGCCGTCACCGGAGTGGCGTCGGCGGCCGCCGTCTCACTCAGCCTCGCCACAGCTGACCGCACGGCCGGCAACGTGCTGCCGGCCGACCCCTCCTTCGTCGACCGGTCGGGCGTCCGGGACACGGCCATGCTCCAGACCGGCTCCAGCGAGCGCGGGTTCGCCGCCGCTTACCTCTTCTGGAACCGCTCCGTCGACGACGTGTACTTCCTCCCGGATGCATCGCCGCCGGACTCCTTCGCCGCGACGCGCCTGGAGATCGCTCCGGACGGGACCCTCCTCGCCGGGGGCGAGCCCGTGACGCGCCCGCTGCTCGCCGACGGCTACAGCGACACGCTTCGCTTCCGCGCCGCCGAGGAGGTCGCTCGGGGGCCCATCTACCGCCTGCTTCGCTCAGACGCCCCGCAGCGCCTGGCTCTCTACATGCGAGGCCGCTACGCGGACGGCTGGCTCGGCCTGAGCGGCACCGCCCGGCTCTGGCCGGACGATCCCGCCGGACTCCGGGGGATCGTCTCCTTCCGCCTCACGGCCCCGTCCGGCGCCTCGCCCGTCGCCGTGCGCCTCGAGCCGCGGGGCGGAGCGGCGGAGGAGATCGTCGTCGCGCCGGGCGCGCCTCACGACGTCTCGTTCCCCGCCTGTTCCCCGGGGCCCTGGGTGATGGACTTCTCGGCGCCGTCGAGCGGCTCGGTCGGCGACCGCTTCGTCAGCGTGCGGGCCTCGGAGCCGACCTATCGGCCCGACCCGGCCGCCTGCCGCTAGGCGGTTTCGCTAGACGCAGTCCTTGAGGCCCTGGGCCTCGGGCAAGGACTCGAGCCGCTTGAGCGTGTTGTTCTCGATCTGGCGGATCCGCTCGCGGGTGACCCCGAAGGCGCGGCCGACCTCCTCGAGCGTCCGGGGCTGCTCGCCCTTGAGCCCGAACCGGAGCTCGATCACCTTGCGCTCGCGGGCGGGCAGCGAGTCGAGCGCGCGGTCGATGTCCTCGCGGCGAAGGTTGAGCGAGGCCGAGTCGAAGGGGGACTCGGCCGCCTCGTCCTGCACGAAGTCGCCGAGCTCCGACTCCTCCTCCTCGCCGATCGGCTTCTCGAGTGACACCGGGAGCTGCGCCATACGCAGGATCTCCCGCACCTCCTCGGTCGTCATCTCGAGCTCCACGGCGATCTCGTCGGGCAGCGGCTCCCGGCCGAGGCGCTGCACGAGCTGGCGCTCGATGTGGACGACCTTGTTCAGCTTCTCGACCATGTGGACCGGGATCCGGATCGTGCGCGCCTTGTCGGCGATCGCCCGCGTGACCGCCTGGCGGATCCACCAGGTCGCGTACGTGGAGAACTTGAAGCCCTTCCGGTAGTCGAACTTCTCCACCGCGCGGATGAGCCCGAGCGAGCCCTCCTGGATCAGGTCGAGGAACGAGAGCCCGCGCCCGAGGTAGCCCTTGGCGATCGAGACGACGAGGCGGAGGTTCGCCTCGATCATCTGGGTCTTCGCGCTCATGTCACCGCGCTCGATGCGCTTGGCGAGCGACACCTCCTCGTCCGCCGTCAGGAGCGGCACCTTGCCGATCTCGCGCAGGTAGAGCCGCAGCGAGTCGAGCGAGGGCTCGACGGTGAGGTCGAGCTTCGGGCCCTTCTCCTCCTCGGCGAGGGCGGGCTGGTCGTGCGGCGGCGCCTTGTGCTCGATGCCCTCGACGAGCTCGATCCCGTGGTCGATGAGGTAGGTGTAGAACTCCTCGACCTGCTCCTTCGTGAGCTCGACGTCCTCGAGCCCCGCAACGATCTCGTCGTACGTCAGGAAGCCCTTGTCCTGTCCGTCAGCGACGAGTCGCTGGAGTTCTTCGACGTCAGGGACCGAGATGTCGACCTGGAGCATCAGCCTCGCCTTTCTCGTCACCGCTGCAACGTTTTCCCGAAGGGAACGAAAAGAGCCGGCGAGATCCCCTCCCCCGGCTCACAGGCACATCGGCCGCCGATTCTACAACGCCTGTGGAAAAGCGGAAGGGAAATTTTCGAGGAGGGCTTGGCGGAACGTTGCTCGCCGCCGGGGCGCGATGGTCGTTCCGAGGCAAGGACGCAGGGAGTGCTCGTAGCGGTTGAGCTACGAGCGCGACTGAGGACGTAGTCCTCGGGGCGAGCAGCGCGGCCCGGCGGCACAGGCCACGTTTCGTCAAGTCCTCCTGCATCAGCGCTCGGCCAGCACCGAGCCGACGACCTCGCCGCGGCTGTTCGTGAGCGGCCGCTCGGCGAGCTCCGGAAGCCCGAGGACGAGCCCCGCGGCGGCGTAGACCGCCCGGTAGGCGCCGTCCTCGACCTTGAGGGCGACGCCCCTGCCGTCGGGCAGGCCGACGCAGAGAACGCCCTCGGCGCCGCGCTTGGCCACCGCGCCCGGTAGCGCGCGCATGACGATCGTGTCCACGGAGTCCGGGCCGCCGACGAGCATCGGGTGGGCCGTCATCGCGCGCACGACCTCGTCCGCGCCCTCCGGCCGGCCCTGGACGAGGCCGGCGAAGAAGCGGGCCATCTCCACGAGGGAGAGCGCGAAGGTGGGCACTCCGCAGCCGTCCACCGCGGCCTCGAGCTCCTTTTCGGGCCGCCCGACAGCCTCGGCGACGATCCGCCGGATCTCCCGCTGGAGCGGGTGCTCGGGGAGCCGGTAGCCGTCGGAATCCCACCCGCGCTCGCGCGCGAGGAGCAGGAAACCGGCGTGCTTGCCCGAGCAGTTGTGCCTCAGCCGCGAGCCGCGCTCGGCGCCGCACTCGAGCTGCTCCTTCGTCGCGTCCGCCCGCGCGAGAAGCGCCCGCACGGCGACGAGCTGCTCGGGCAGGGCCTCATGCGAGGCGCACGCGATGGCGAGCTCCTCCGGCGGCAGGTCGAACGGGACGAGCGGCAGCGCCTGCAGCGGCTTCGCCGCCGAGCGGACGAACGCGACGAGACCCGGGTCGCCCCACGACTCGACGACCTCGCCGTCGCGAACGACGACGGCGTCCGCGCGGTGCGTCGACTCGACGAGATCTCCCCTATGCACGGCTACCCTGATCGCGTCCACGAGGAGGCATCATTCCCGAGTTCCCCGAGGTCGAGACCGCCCGGCGGGTTCTGGACGAGGTCGTGCGCCGAACGCCGGTCGCGAAGGCCGGTCCCGCGCACGTCGCCACGCTGAAGACATTCGACCCGCCGCTCGTCGCACTCGAGGGCCGGCTGCTCGCGGGGGCGCGCCGGCGCGGCAAGCATCTTCTCTTCCCGACGGACGACGGCGAGCTCGTCCTCCACGTCCACCTCATGAGCGCCGGCCGCATCCGCTACCTCGAGCCCGGCGCCAAGGGGCCGAAGACACCCGCCTTCCGCCTCCGCTTCGAGGACGGCGGCGAGGTCGTGCTCACGGAGGGAGGTCCGAAGAAGCGGGCCAAGGTCGGCGTCTGGCGGCCGAACGAGCTCGAGGCCGAGCTCGCGCACCTCGGTCCCGAGGCCGACGGGATCGAGACCGAGCGGCTGGGCGAGATCCTCCGCGCCGAGGGCCGCAGGCTGCATCCCTTCCTGCGGGACCAGCGGGCCCTCGCGGGGATCGGCCGCGCCTGGTCGAACGAGATCCTCAATCGCGCGCGCCTCTCGCCCTACGCGCTCTCGACGGAGCTCGACGACGAGGAGGTCGAGCGCCTCGCCGCGACGATCCGGGACACGCTCGCGGAAGGGCTCGAGCTGCGCCTGGCGGGCGCCTCCGACGCCAAGGCCTACCCGGTGCACAACCGGCTGGGCGAGCCGTGCCCCAACTGCCGCACCCCGATCGCGCGGGTCGACTTCGAGGAGCACACGATCTACTACTGCCCCGCGTGCCAGACCGGCGGGCGGGTGCTGAAGGATCGGCGGTTGTCGCGGTTGCTGCGCTAGGAGGGTTCCTAGGAGGCGCGTGCGACGACGGCGTCGAGCGCCGCGACGACGCCCGGGTCGAAGTGCGTCCCGGCGCAGTCCCGCATCTCGGCCATGGTCTCCTCGGCCGAGCGTGCCGGCCGGTACGGGCGGTCGGTCGTCATCGCGTTGTAGGCGTCGCAGGCGCAGACGATGCGCGCGACGAGGGGGATCTCCTCACCGGCCAGGCCGTCCGGGTAGCCGCCCCCGTCCCAGCGCTCGTGGCACGAACGGACGAGCCGCCCCACGCGCCCGAGGAGGCCTCCCACCTTCTCGAGCATCCGCTCGCCCTCGACCGTGTGCGTCTTCATGACCTCCCACTCCTCGTCGGTCAGCTTCCCGGGCTTGTTGATGATCTCCGCGGGGATCCGGATCTTGCCGACGTCGTGCAGGAGCGCCGTCAGCTCCGCGTCGCGTTGTGCGGCCGCGTCGAGCTCGAGCTCGAGCGAGACCGCGACGACGAGGTCGACCACGTCGCGGCTGTGGCTGCCGGTGTAGGCGTCGTCCGCCTCGATCACGTCCCCGAGCAGGAACGCCGTCCCCCTGTAGGCGTGCCCGAGCTCGAGCGCGTAGTCGATGCGGCGCCGGCGCTCCTGGGCGAGGAAGGCGAGCAGCGCGACGAGGGGCCCGACCACGAGCACGGCGGCGGGCGCCCCGAACGCGACGATGGCGATCAGGAAGGCGATCGGCGAGAGGGCGGCGTCGACGCCCCAGACCCAGGCCATCATCGAGAGCTGCGAGCCGGGCCGCAGTCCGAGTACGAGCCCTGCCCGGGCGGCCGACCCGGCGAAGTCGAACGCGAACTGCGCGCAGAGCGCCGCAAGAAGCACCGGCCAGGCCGACCAGGTGGGCTCCGGCTCGCCGGCGAGCGCGAGCACGAGCGCCGCGCCGAGCGCGTGCCAGGAGCTGGCGACGGCGACGAGCGCGCGCTCGACGTGCTCCCGCCGGCGCACGTAGGCGGGCACGTTGCCGAGGAGCAGGCCGGCCGCGACGCAGATCGGCACGGCGCCCGGAGGGAGCAGGAAGAGCATCGGGACGAACACGAGCTGCGTCGGGATCGCAGAGCCGATCCCGACCTCGAACTCCACGCGCGAGGCGAACGCGTAGGCGACGATGAGGAGCGCGTAGAGCTCGGGCCCCGGACTGCGCGCGCTGTCGAAGCCGAGCTGGAGGGCAAGGGCCGCTGCGAGGAAGACGAACGCGCTCGCGCTCGTGACGATCGAGTCGCGCGCGGCCAGCGGGCGCGGCGCGCGGGCGCGCCGCTCCTCGATCAGCGTGTTGCGCTCGCCGTCGAGCTCCAGCGCCGACGCGGGCTCGGCGAGTAGGGCTCCGGGTTCGGCCATCTCCCGAGGGCTATCGGCTCACAAGGGCGGCGGCTTGACGCACCGCGCCGCTTCACTCCTCCGGGGGATGGCGTCCCATCGAGGCCGCTCACACACTCGGATGAAAGCGGCCAAACGGAGGACACTGTGGCAACCAGGGGTTTTCGGGGCAAGATTGCGGTACTCGTCGTGGCGTTCGCGGCGTTCGGGGCCGCCGCCGACTCGGCCAGCGCGCAGCTGCTCGGCGGCGCGTGCGGCGACCGGGACATGAGCCGGCCGTTCCTCCGCTGGCTCGATCCGATGCAGTACACGCTCGTGCCGAACGGCGGGCTCGAGGCCGGCTCGGCGGGCTGGACGCTCAAGGGCGGCGCGAAGGTGATCAGCGGGAACGAGCCGTGGAAGGCCTCCGGCCCTGGCTCGCGCTCGCTCTACCTGCCGCGCGGTAGCTACGCGATGACGCCCCCGATGTGCGTCGAGACGCTCGACCCGACCGTGCGCTACTTCGCCAAGAACCGCGGCATCGTCGCGCTTTCGAGCCTGCTCGTCGAGGTCGTCCTCCTCGACTCGTCCGGCCGCCCGGTGCTCGCGCTGCCGGCCGGCGTCCACACCGGCTTCGGGAGCTGGCACCCGTCGCTCCCGGGCGTCGGCCTCCTGAACCTGACCGGCGCGCTGCTCTCCGGCGGCAAGGCGAACGTCGCCTTCCGGTTCAGGCCGATCGGTCTGGGCGCGAAGTGGCAGATCGACGACGTCTTCGTCGATCCGCTCAAGATGTAGGCAGCCGGATCGTCAGTCGCCCGTCCTCGGCGGCGAG
>JBOHAM010000051.1:0-13577 GCA_050697735.1 Gaiellaceae bacterium
TCATCGCCGTGAACACGGACATCCAGCAGCTGAAGATGTGCGAGGCGCCGGTCAAGCTCCACGTCGGCCGCGAGCTCACCCAGGGGCTCGGCTCAGGCTCGGACCCGGAGGTCGGGCGCCTCGCCGCCGAGGACGCCGCCGATCAGATCAAGCACGTGCTCAAGGGCTCGGACATGGTTTTCGTGACGGCGGGCGAGGGCGGGGGCACAGGCTCCGGCGCCGCCCCGGTCGTCGCACGCCTGGCCAGGGACGTCGGGGCGCTTACCGTCGGCATCGTGACCATGCCCTTCCGCTTCGAGGGCACACGTCGCCGCTCGCAGGCGGACGAGGGCGTTGCCGGCCTGCGCGAGGTCTGCGACACGGTCATCGTCATCCCCAACGACCGGCTGCTCGAGGTGCTCGACCGCTCGACCTCGATGCTCGAGGCGTTCCGCGTCGCCGACGACGTGCTCCGCCAGGGCGTCCAGGGCATCTGCGACCTGATCACGATGCCCGGCCTCATCAACCTCGACTTCGCGGACGTGCGGACCGTCATGTCCGATGCCGGCTCGGCGCTGATGGGAATCGGCTTCGCCACGGGCGACAACCGTGCGCGCGAGGCGGCGGAGCGCGCGCTGCGCTCGCCGTTGATCGACACCGAGCTCGTCGGCGCGAGGGGCATCCTGCTCTCGATTGCCGGTGGCGAGGATCTGACGCTGCTCGAGGTGAACGAGGCAGCCGAGGTCGTCCGGCGCGGCGCCACCGAGGACACGAACATCATCTTCGGCGCCACGATCGACGAGCGCCTCGCGGGCCAGGTGTGGGTCACCGTGATCGCCACGGGCATCGGCAAGCCGGCCACGGCAGGCGCCCGAGCGGCGGCATCGCCCAGCGAGCCCGACCCGCTCGAGCCGCCCAGCTTCCTCAGCGACCTTTAGGCACCGCTCGGATGAACACGAGCGCCGCCGTGCGGGCCTGGGTCGACGCGTGGAGCCGCGCCTGGCCGGCTGCCGACCCCGCTCCCCTCGCCGAGGTCTACGCGGAGGACGCCGTCTTCCGCTCGCACCCCTTCCGCGAGCCCCACGAGGGGCGCGAGGGCGTGCTCGCCTACGCCCGCTGGGCCTTCGCCGACCAGGAGGGATTCCGCGGCTGTTCCTTCGGCGAGCCCGTGATCGCGGGCGATCGTGCGGCGGTGGAGTTCTGGGCCGTCGTCGTCGAGCAGGGCCGCGAGGTGACGATCGCCGGCGTCTCGCTCCTCCGCTTCGGGGAGGACGGGCTCGTCCGCTCCCAGCGGGACTACTGGGCGCTCGAGCCGGGCAATCACTCGCCGCCGGACGGCTGAGCATCTGGGGGTACTCTCTGCGCCATGAAGGGTGCCGTTGCCGCCGGCCACCCGCTGACCGCCGCGGCGGGCGCGAGGATCCTCGAGGAGGGCGGAAACGCGGTCGACGCCTGCGTGGCGGCCGCCTTCGTCTCCTGGGTCGCCGAGAGCCCGCTGACCGGTCCGGGCGCCGGCGGCTTCATGCTCGTCCACCGCGCCCGTGACGGGAGCGACCGCATCCTGGACTTCTTCGTCGCCGCCCCCGGCCGCGGCCTCGCGTCGGCCGACGGCGCGGAGATGGCCGCCGTCGACGTGGCCTTCGACGCGCGCGCCACGCAGGTCTTCCTCGTCGGCCCCGCCTCCTGCGCCGTTCCCGGCGCGCCCGCGGGCCTCGCCCTCGCGCATCGCCGCTACGGGAGGCTGCCCTGGGCGGAGCTACTCGCGCCCTCCGTCGAGGTCGCGCGTGGGGGAGTGGAGCTGAACGAGGCGCAGGCGTTCCTCCACCGCATCCTCGACCCGATCCTCCGCCGTGAGGCCGACGGCAGGCGCGTCTACGGCGACGACCACGCGCTCGACGAGGGCGACTCGCTCGAGATGAGCGAGCTGGCCGGGACGCTGGAATGGCTGGCCGCAGAGGGAGTGGAGACGATGTACCGCGGAGAGATCGCGCGCCGGACGAGCGAGGCCGTGCAGGAGCGGGGCGGCCGCATCACCGAGGCAGATCTGGCCGAGTACCGGGTCATCCGCCGGCGGCCCGTTCGGGCGGCCTACCGCGGGGTCCAGTTCGTCTCCAACCCGCCGCCCTCGTCCGGCGGGCTCCTGGTCGCCTTCGCGCTCCGCGTGCTCGACCGGCTCGGCCCGCCGGCTCCGACCGGCAGCGCCGAGGCGATCGCCGCGCTCGCGGAAGCGATGCGTGAGGCGGCCAGGGTGCGAGGCGGCAGCTTCCTGACCGAGCTCTACCGCGGCGGCGCCGCTCGACGGATCCTCGCCGACGAGCGCGTCACAGCGGCCGTGCGGGCGATCCGTGAGAGCGTCCGGCTTCCGGTCCGCGAGCCGGCCGGCTCGCCGTCCACGACCCACATCAGCGTGGTGGATGCGAAAGGAAACGCGGCCTCACTCTCCGCTTCGACCGGGTGCGGCTCGGGATTCTTCGTCCCGGGGACGGGCATCCAGCTCAACAACATGCTCGGCGAGTCCGACCTCACCGCGGCGGGACGGATCGCGCGGCCGGGAGAGCGGCTGACGAGCATGATGGCTCCCTCACTCGTGCTCGCGGACGGCCGGCCCCGGCTCGTCGTCGGGAGCGCGGGCTCGATCCGCCTGCGCGGCGCGATCCTGCAGACGGTTCTCAACGTCGTCGATCACCGCATGAGCGTGGAGGAGGCGCTCGCGGCGCCCCGCGTCCATCTCGAGGACGAGGTGCTCCAGCTCGAGGGAGGCTTCGCCCCCGCTGCCGCCAACCAGCTCGAGGAGAGCGGGTACGACGTCGTCCGCTGGGCGGGGCGCAACCTCTACTTCGGCGGTGCGGCCGCTGTCGCCTCCCGCGAGGACGGCGGCCTCGAGGCCGCGGGCGACCCGCGGCGCAGTGGCGCGGGCGTCGTGGTGGCGTGACGGGCCTCGTCGTTCGCCGCGCCACTCCCGGCGACGCCGCCGCCCTCGTCGACCTGGCGCGTGCAGTCGGCTCGGAGGAGGAAGGCTGGCTGATCGCCGACGGCGACTGGCGCACTCCCTCGGAGGAGCGGCGCTACCTGCGCTCGATCCGCCGCCATCCGCACGCCGCCGTGCTCGTCGCCGAGACTCCGGCCGGGATCGTCGGCCGTCTCTCCGTGGCCCGCGACCCGCACCCGGCGAGCGAGCACGTCGCCGACCTCGGGCTGATGGTCGCCAGGGAGCATCGGCGGCGAGGGATCGGCCGGGCCCTGATGGCGGCCGCCGAGGAGTGGGCGCGGGAGGTGGGCGTTCGCAAGCTCGAGCTCCACGTCTTCCCGTACAACGTGGCGGCACTCGCGCTCTACGAGGGAATCGGCTACGAGCGGGAGGGCTTCCGGCGCGGGCACTACCGCCGCGGCGGCGAGCTCCTGGACGCGCTCCTGATGGCGAAGCAGGTCCCGTGACCGAGCCGCTCCAGCCGAGACCGGGATCCGTCGTCTTCGAGGAGCAGGAGCTCGCCGAGGAGGAGGAGCTCTGGAGCGACGACTCGAGCGAGGATCACGCCGGCTGGTTCTGCGTTGCCACCGACCCGTTCCCGTGCCCGGCGGCCGGCTGCAGCTTCGTGGCCGAGTTCATGACCGCCGTCCACCTCGTTCTCGTCTGGGAGCAGCGGGACGACCCGAACCTCCTCTGGCATGCCCAGCGCGCCAAGGAGGTCGGCCGCAACCCGCGCGTCGTCTCCTACAGCCCGTCCTTCGGCCCGAGCGCCTCCTACTACGCCTGGGAGGCCGCCGGCCGCCCTGTCCACGGCGTCCGTCGGCCAGCGTAGGAAGCGCTTAACGACCGACATCCTCTACGCGCTTCTCGACCCGCGCGTGCGGAGCGCGGGACGCCTAGATCGGCTCGACGCGGCCGTTGCCGCTCGCCCGCGTGCGGATCTCGCGCTCGCGCTCGACCGCGTCGGCGGCCTGGTTCAGCATCGGCGCGAGGCGGACGACGCGCTCGCGCTCGGAGCGGATCTCGAGCAGGCCCTGCTTCACCTCGGGGCCGAAGTCGATGCGGGAGGCGATCTGGTAGGCGATCGAGTCGGCGTCGAGGTCGAGCTCGTCGAGCTCCGCCTCGGCCGCGTCGACGACGCGCGTGTAGGCGACGAGGCACTCCTCGACCTCCTCCTCGGTCGGCGTGTCCGTGTCGTCGGGGAGCGGCTCGACCTCGGCCGTCCGGAACGCGCGGCCCTCCGTCAGCTCAAGGAGCTGGAACCGCTCCTGGGCCTCGACGACGACGTTCAGCCGGCCGTCCGGGAACTGGTCGAGCACCTCGACCACGGAGCAGCGCGTGCCCACCTCCCGCATGCCCGCGTCGTCCTCGAGCACGATCCCGAAGTCGTCGCCCGAGTCGAGGCACTCGCCGATCAGCTCCCGATAGCGAGGCTCGAAGACGTGCAACGGCGCCTGCTCGCCCGGGACGAGCACGAGGTTCAGGGGGAAGAGGCCGAGCTCCACGGGGGACAGGTTAAGGTTTCGGCGTGGTACGCGACCCCGCCAGGCCGGCGCTCGCCGGGCTCGTCCCGTACGAGCCGGGGAAGCCGGTCGAGGAGGTGCAGCGCGAGCTCGGCCTCGCCCGTGTCGTCAAGCTCGCGTCCAACGAGGGCCAGTTCGGGCCCTTCCCGGCGGCCGTCGAGGCGCTCGAGCGCGGCGTCGGCGAGCTCAACCGCTATCCGGACGGAGGCGCGTACCGCCTCGTCACGAAGCTCGCCGAGCACCACGGCGTCGACCCGGCCAGCGTGGCCGTGGCCGCCGGCGCCGACGCGGTCGTCAACTACCTCTCGCTGGCCGTGCTCGACCCGGGAGACGAGGTCGTCTGCGGCTGGCCCTCCTTCCCCAGCTACGTGCTCGACGCGCTCAAGATGGGCGCGACGCCCGTTCGCGTGCCGCTCGCCGACCACCGCTACGACGTCGAGCGGATCCTGGCCGCCGTCACCGAGCGGACGAAGATCGCCTACCTCTGCAACCCGAACAACCCGACGGGGACGATGATCTCCCGCGCCGAGGTGGGGGCTTTCCTCGCGGGTGTGCCCGGCCACGTCCTCACCGTGCTCGACGAGGCCTACTTCGAGTACCTGGACGACCCCGACTACCCGGACGGCGTCGAGGAGCACGTGAAGGCCGGCCGCAACGTGCTCGTCCTGCGCACGTTCTCGAAGATCTACGGACTAGCGGGCCTGCGCGTCGGCTACGGAATCGGTCCGCGCGAGGTGATCGACGCGGTGAAGAAGGTGCGAAACGCCTTCGACGTCACGCAGCCGGCCCAGGACGCGGCCGTGGCCAGCCTCGACGATCCCGGCGAGGTCGCCCGTCGCCGGCGGGCGAACGCGGAGGGGCGTGCGCGCCTCGTAGAGGCCTGCGAGGAGCTCGGGCTCGCAGTCGCGACGCCGGCCGTGGCGAACTTCGTCTACGCCGAGGTGGGCGAGGACGCCCTGCCCGTCTTCGAGGCACTCCTGCGCGAGGGCGTCATCGTCCGCCCGCTCGGCCCCTTCGGCGCGCCCGGCGCGATCCGGATCACGGTCGGCACCCTCGAGGAGACGGAGCTCTTCGCCGAGGCCTTCCGGCGCGCGGCGGCCGCCTCCCCGGCTTAGGCATGGCCAAGACGTGGACCCTCGAAGCCCTCGTCGAGGGCGTTCGCGGCGGCGACCGGCGCGCCCTCGCGCGCGCGATCACGCTCGTCGAGAGCTCCGACCGGCTCGCCTACGAGCTCATCCGCGAGCTCTATCCAGAGACAGGCCGCGCCTACGTCGTCGGCGTCACCGGGCCGCCCGGTGTGGGCAAGTCGAGCCTCCTGAGCGCGCTCGTCCGGCACGTGCGCGCGGAGGGGAAGACCGTCGGCGTCATCTCGGTCGATCCCTCGAGCCCGTTCACGAAGGGCGCGCTCCTCGGCGACCGCATCCGTCTCGCCGACCACTTCCTCGACCCCGAGGTGTTCATCCGCTCCATGGGCACGCGCGGCCACCTGGGCGGTCTCGCCGAGGCGACGCTCCAGGCCGCGCTCGTCCTCGACGCCGCGGGCAAGGACTTCGTCTTCGTCGAGACCGTCGGCACCGGCCAGAGCGAGGTCGAGGTGATCGGGATCGCCGACACGGTGCTGCTCGTGCTCATGCCGGGATCGGGAGACTCGATCCAGGCGCTCAAGGCGGGGATCATGGAGATCCCGGACGTGATCGCCGTCAACAAGCGCGACCACCCGGCCGCGAAGACGATGGTGGCCGAGGTGCGCTCGATCCTCACCCTCGACCCGGAGCGCGATCGCCGGCCGCCGATCGTCCTCACCGAGGCGGTCCGCGGCGAAGGCGTGGACGAGCTCTGGGAGAAGATCGCCGGCCACCGCGCGCAGCTCGAAGAGAGCGGCACGCTTGCCGAGCGGCGCGCCGAGAACCTCGCCGGCGAGGTGTTCGCGGTG
The DNA here is from genome assembly GCA_050697735.1 of Gaiellaceae bacterium. GTDB lineage: Bacteria > Actinomycetota > Thermoleophilia > Gaiellales > Gaiellaceae > JAIBJN01. The sequence continues at coordinate 6,404 of JBOHAM010000051.1, forward strand.
GCGAGCGCCCGGGCGAAGGCGCGCCTCCAGGCGGCGGTGGCCGAGGACGCCGAGCTCCGGCGGCTGCTCGGCGAGGTGCAGCGCCGCGAGCTCGATCCGCTCACGGCCGTCCGTGAGATCATGGAGAAGGTCTTCCGGCTGAGCGATGGCGACGGCGACGGGCCCGACACTCGCTGAGATCCGCGAGGCGCAGAGCCGTCTCGACGGCGTCGCGCGGGTGACGCCGGTCATCTCCTCGGAGACGATCGGCCGCCTCTCCGGCCGCCTCGTGTGGCTGAAGGCCGAGAACCTCCAGCGCACCGGCTCCTTCAAGATCCGCGGCGCCTTCAACCGGATCGCGACCCTGTCGGAGACGGAGCGCACGGCGGGCGTCGTCACGGCCAGCGCCGGGAACCACGGCCAGGCGGTCGCCTGGGCCGCCCGGGAGGCGGGGGTGCGGGCCACCGTGTTCATGCCCGAGGACGCCCCCACCGCCAAGATGGAGGCGACGAAGAGCTACGGGGCGGAGGTCGTCCTCACCGGCTCCGACTTCGACGCGGCGGCAGCCGCGGTGGAGGAGCGCGTGGAGGCGGGGGAGACGCTCGTGCACGCCTTCGAGGACGAGCGCGTGATCGCCGGGCAGGGCACCGTCGGGCTCGAGCTGGCCGAGCAGCTCGGCGCGGACGTCTCCACGCTCGTCGTCCCGATCGGCGGCGGCGGTCTGGCGTCCGGGATCGCGCTCGCGCTCGCCGAGCTGCGGCCGGATCTCAGCATTGTCGGGGTGCAGGCGGCCGCGTGCGCCCCGTTCGCGGGCGCCGAACCGACGGGTGCGACGATCGCCGACGGGATCGCCGTGAAGCAGCCCGGCGAGCTGACCGGCGCGCTCCTCGCGGGGCGGCTCGCAGACGTCGTGACCGTCACCGACGCCGAGATCGCCGGCGCGATCCTACTCCTGAACGAGCGCTGCAAGCTGACGGTGGAGGGCGCCGGCGCGGCCTCGGTGGCGGCCCTGCTGGCGGGGAAGGTAGGGGGCGAAGGGCCTGCCTGCGCCCTCCTCTCGGGCGGGAACATCGACGCGAGCATGCTGATCGAGGTGCTGCGGCACGGCCTCACGCGCGCCGGCCGCTACCTCGTGATCCGCACGCGCGTCGACGACCGTCCCGGCAACCTCGCGCGCCTGGTCGCGCTCGTGGCGGAGGAGCGCGTCAACGTCCTCGGCGTCGACCACCACCGCGAGGGGATGGACCTGCCCGTGACCGGGACGGAGATCGAGCTCACGCTCGCCATGCGGGACGAGGGGCATTGCGCCGAGCTCCTCGGCCGCCTCGCCGACGAGGGCTACCCGGTCGAGCGGGTGCGCTAGGAGGCGGGTGCCGCCGCCGGCTTCGCCGGGCGGCCGCGGTGCCGAAGCGCGGCGAGCCGCGCGAGCGCGCTCGGGCGGTCGTTCCCGGAGGCGGTGCGGAGCCTGTGCCGGCGGGCATCGCGGAGAAGGTCATCCTGGCGCGCGCGGGCGAGCGCCAGGCAGATGTGGGGGTTCTGGAGCATGTCCGCAGGACGGCTGCGGCGCCCTCGTTCTTCCCGCTAGGACTCGAGCTCGAGGCCCTCGTGGGCGAGCTCGACCGTCTCGATCGCGATCTCGTTCTTCGAGGCGTCGAGCTCCGAGGCCTCGATCCTCGCAATCCAGGCGTTCCGCAGCAGCCAGCGCAGCACCGGCGTCCGCGAGTCGTCGAGGAGGATAACGACGACGTTCCGGCGCTCGACGCCTCCGTCCACGACCGTCTGCCACCAGTCCCAGAGGTCGCGCGAGGTCGTGAGCCCGCGCCGCAGGGTCACGTTCGGGTAGCGCACGCGGCCGGGGAGCTTGCGCGAGGACGAGAGGACGTCGGAGCCCTCGCGGTACTCGATCACCTCGGCCTCGGCGGCGAGGCCGCTCACGCTCTTGAACGCGGCCGAGGCGATCCCGTCGATCTCGACGAGGAACGAGTAGCTCTTGTACGGGTCTCGCCTCCCTGCTGCCGGCATACTCAGTCTCCTCTCACGTAGGCGATCTCGCGGTAGATCTCGAGGTCGTGGGTCATCGCGGCCTTGTACTCCTTCTTCTCGGCATCCCGGTAGGCGACCTTGGCGACGAGGGTCGTCGCGCGGCGGCGGGCGAACCACGAGGCCGCCGAGTCGAGCAGCGTCCTGATCTCCTTGCCCGGAGCGAGGAACGGGATGTTGCGGAAGAGCGGCAGCGCCGCGACGTCCTTCGTCCCTCCGAGCCCGACGAGCTTGCGGTTGAAGCTCGTGCTCACGTCGAGCGCGGGGCGGTCGCCGATGTTCGAGACGGCGAGATAGAGGAGGCCGTCCTCGAAGACGACGTCCACGATCACCTCGGGCCGGCCGCTCATCGCTGCGGAAGCCTACTCCGCGACCAGCTCCCGCAGCCGCTGGGCGTAGAGAGGCGCCGTCGGCTCGTCCTCGTGTCGGAAGAAGGCGTAGACGTCGGCGCCGCCATCGAGCAGGGGTCGGATCTTGCGTTGCAACAGGTCGAGCGCCTGCTCGTCGTAGGGAGGCTCCCGGAGGCGGAGGTAGCGGAAGCGCGCCGCACCCTCGAGGGCGTCGACCCGGGCGACCCCCCGCTCGTCGAGCCGAGCGGTCACCTCGGCGTCGTCCCACGACTCGTGCCGGAAGTCGAGCGCGACCGGCACCTCCGGATCGAGGGAGTCGAGAAAGAGCCGCAGGAACCCGTCGTCGCGCGCCTGAGGAACCTTCACGCGCAGCGGTCCGAGGCGATCGCCCAGGCGGCGCGCCAGGCGGCAGAAATCGTGCACGCCCTCGACCCGCCCGAAGGAGGTGAGGCGCCGGCTCATCGTCACCGCGAAGCGGAAGCCGTCCGGCACCTGTGCCGCCCAGCGGTCGAACTGGTTCTCCTCCGGCACGCGGTAGAACGTGTTGTTGAGCTCGACCGCGTTGACGCTCTGCGCGTAGTGGCGGAGGAACGTGTCGGGCTTCGCGTCGGCCGGGTAGAACCCGCCGCGCCAGGAGGGGTACGAGAACCCGGAGGAGCCAGAGTAGAGCGTGCCGCGAGCGGCCGTCATCCGGGCGGATCAGCCTCCGAGCGGGCCTACGACCCTTCCTCGACCTCGTAGATCTCGTCGGCGACGAGCCCGTGGGCCTCGCGGTGCACCGTGTGGGCGGCCTCGGCGTCCGGCGCCTCCACGAGGCAGAAGATCTTCCCGGCCTTCTCGTCGACCCAGTAGCTCTTGTAGTTCACGCCGTGCTTCGCCTGCTCTTGCAGGTCCTTCATGTGCGCGTCCGCGACGTCCTTCGACGCCACGCCGCCCTCGATCGTGTGAACGTCCATGAACAGCGGCATCGAGCCTCCTTCGTTGCGAGTCGCGGGATCGTACAACCGGCGCGAACCGGGCGGAGTCTCGTCACGAACCGTGCGCCACGCGTGCGCTTTTTCGCAGTAGCCTCGAAGGCGGGTGGTGGGATGGGGTGCCCCGTTAAGGAATCACGCGGGCACAGCCAGGTCACAGCCCGAGATGGCGGGCGATGACCATGCGCTGCACCTCGTTCGTGCCCTCGCCGATCTCGAGCACCTTCTGGTCGCGGTAGAGGCGCGAGATGGCGTACTCGTCCGTGAACCCGTACCCGCCGTGGATCTGGAGCGCCCGGTCGGCGACGCGCTTGGAGAGCTCGCCGGTGTAGAGCTTCGCCATCGCCGCCTCGCGTGCGAACGGGCGCCCCTCGTCCTTCAGCCAGGCGGCGCGGTAGACGAGCCCGCGCGCCGCCTCGATCTCGGTCGCCATGTCTGCGAGCGCAAACTGGATCGCCTGGAACGACGCGATCGGCTTCCCGAACTGCTCCCGCTCGCGCGCATAGGACGCGGCCAGCTCGTACGCGCCCTCGGCCAGGCCTAGACCCATGGCCGCGACCGAGATCCGTCCGCCGTCCAGAATCTCGAGGAACTGGGAGAAGCCGGCCCCGCGCGGGCCGAGCAGGTTGCCCTCGGGCACGGCGCAGTCCCGGAAGGAGAGCTCGCGCGTGTCCGAGGCGCGCCAGCCCATCTTCCGCATCGGCGCCGAGATCTCGTACCCGGCGGCGCCGTTGGGGACGACGATGTTCGAGATCTCGTCCTCGCCCGTGCGTGCGGTGATCGTGACGCAGGCGCTCAGGTCGGTGCCGGCGTTCGTGATGAAGATCTTGGAGCCGTTCACGATCCACTCGCCGTCGCGCAGCTCGGCCCGCGTCCGTGTCGCCCCTGCGTCTGAGCCGGCGCCCGGCTCGGTCAGCCCGAACGCAGCCAGGCGTTTGCCCGATGCGAGCTCCGGCAGCCACTCGCGCTTCTGCTCCTCCGTCCCGAAGAGGAGGAACGGCATCGTGCCGAGCGAGGTGTGCGCGGCCACCGTGATGGCCACGGACGAATCGACGCGGGTCAGCTCCTCGATCGCCAGCGCGTAGGCGAGCGTGTCGCCGCCCGCGCCGCCGTACTCCTCGGGGATGGGAATGCCCATGAGTCCGAGCTCGCCGAGCTCGGCGACGATCTCGTAGGGGAAGCGGTGCTCGCGGTCGAGCTCCTCGGCGACGGGAGCGATGCGCTCCTCCGCGAAGTCGCGGACCGTTCGCCGAAGGAGCTCGTGCTCCTCGGAGAGGTCGAGGTTCACGGCGTCGAGAGCCGTCCGGCGAGCTCCGCGAGCAGGCGCACGCCGTAGCCCGTCGCGCCGAGGTCCGTGAAGTAGTCGCCCCGCCCGCGCTCGAGGTAGGCGGTCCCGGCGATGTCCAGGTGTGCCCACGGGCCCTCGCCGGTGAATTCGGAGAGGAACGCGGCCGCGAGGATGGGGGAGGCCTGGCGGTAGTCGGAGGAGTTCTTCAGGTCGGCGAAGCGGGAGTCGTTGTAGCGGCGGTAGCGCTCGTGGAGGGGCAGGCGCCAGGCGCGGTCGCCGCTCGCGGCGGCGGCGGCCTCGATCTCCGCCGTCCACGCGTCGTCGTTGCCGAAGAGGCCCGCATAGAGGTCGCCCATGGCGATCACGATCCCGCCCGTGAGCGTCGCCAGGTCGAGCAGGTGGGTGCAGCCGGACTCGCGCGCGAACCAGAGCGCGTCGGCGAGGATCAGGCGCCCCTCGGCGTCCGTGTTGGCGATCTCGATCGTCTTGCCGCTCAGCGCCGTGACGATGTCACCCGGGCGCGTGGCGTGGCCGCCCGGCATGTTCTCGCAGGCAGGCACCACGGCGAGCAGGCGCACCGGCAGCTTGAGCTCGGAGATCGCTCCCATCGCGGCGAGGACGGCGCCGCCGCCGCCCATGTCCGACTTCATCTCCTCCATGCGGAGCGAGGGCTTGAGCGAGAGCCCGCCCGAGTCGAAGGTGATCGCCTTGCCCACCAGGCCGACCCGCAGGTCGGCGCGCGCGGGCTCCGACGGCTCGTAGGCGAGCGTGATCAGGCGCGGCCGATTGTGGCTGCCGCGCGCGACGGCCTCGAGCGCCCCCATGCCGGCGGCGCGGATCTCCTCCGGGCCCAGCGCCTCGAAGCGCAGCGCGTCGTTGCCGGCGGCCAGCTCCTCTGCCCACGCAGCCAGGGTCTCCGGCGTCACCTCGTTGCCGGGCGCGTTGACGAGGTCGCGGCAGCGGTTCGCCCACGAGGCGACGACGGCGGCGCGGCGCGCGTCCTCGGCGACGGCGCCCACGCCCGGGCCGCAGAGCACGAGCCGCTCGATCGCGGGTCGTCCCTCCTCGGCCGTCTTCCAGCGGCCCGCCTCGTACGGGCCGAGGACGACCCCGTCGACGACAGCACGGGCCTGCTCGGCGGACGGCAGCGCGCCGTTTGCGTCCACCAGCCAGGCGACGGCCCGCGCGCCGATGTCGGCCGCGCGCGTAGCGGCTGCCCCAGCGGCGGTGCGCAGCCGGTCGGGGTCGGCGAGGTCGTCGCCGACGCCGGCCGCGGCCACGCGCCGGGCCGCGAGCTGGCCGTCCGTGTGCAGGAGGGTGATGCGCCCCGTCTCGCCGCGGAGCTCGCCGTCCTCGACGAGTCGCGTCAGCCGACCGTCGAGCAGGCGGTCGAGCTGCTGTGCTCCGACGGGGAGGGCGGCCGGCTCCGGGACCGGGAAGACGAGGACGTCGGCCTCAACCCCCCCAGGCGGCGCCTCGACGACGTCGATCTCCATGGGCGAGCGGGGATGGTAGCGGAGCCCGCGCGGGCCGTGCCTCGTTCGAGGGATGAGGGTCCGTCCGTACCGGCCGATACAACCGGTGCGCGTAATGAGCGCAGCTCCACCCTCTCCCCAGCCCGCACCCTCCCCTCGCGGGCGACAACCTCTCCCCGTCGAAGCCCTCCAGGACATCCTAGGAGGGCTTCTCGTTGAGAGGGAGAGCTTGCGCGAGAGCGGGAACGAGCTCGAGTTGGAGCGGAACCGGCGGGAGATCGTCCGCGTGCAGCGGGAGATCTGCTACGCGCTCATCGAGGCGCACGCGGCCCGCTGAGGGCCGGTCGGTAACGTTCGCCGCGTGCACGCGGGCGTCGATCCGAAGGGCATGGCTGCGCTCTCAGGTGGCCATCTGGCCACCGATCTGGCCCAGGGATCGCTACCCGCGCTGATCCCGTTCATGACCGAGCGCTTCGACCTCTCGTACACGATGGTGGGCGCCCTCGTGCTCGCCGCGACGATCAGCTCCTCCATCATCCAGCCCGCTTTCGGCGTCTGGTCGGACGCGCGCGGCGCGCTGTGGCTGCTGCCCGGCGGGGTGGCGCTCGCGGGCCTGGGGATGGCCTTCGCGTCGGTCGCGCCGAGCTACGGGCTGGTGCTGGTCGGCGTGCTGGCCTCGGGCCTCGGGGTCGCCGCCTACCACCCCGAGGGATCGAAGTTCGCGAGCTACGTGAGCGGGCGGCGGCGCGCCAGCGGCATGTCGCTCTTCTCGGTGGGCGGGAACATCGGCTTTGCGCTGGGGCCGCTCTTCGCCTCGTTCTTCGTCATCACGCTCGGGCTCGGCCTCGACGGCGGCGCCTTCCTCGCGCTGCCCGGCCTCGCCGTCGCCGCGATCCTCTTCGTCTCCCTCCGCCACCTCGCCGCCTTCGCGCCCGATGCCGACATCCCCGTGGAGACGCGGCCGACGAGGGCCCAGTGGCGCGGCACGACGCTCCTCCTCGCCATCGTCGGCCTGCGCAGCCTCGCCCACATGGGCCTCTTCACCTTCATTCCCCTCTTCGAGATCTC
>JBOHAM010000052.1:0-17362 GCA_050697735.1 Gaiellaceae bacterium
GGAAGGTCAGGAAGGTCAGGAAGGTCCGGAACCTGCTCCGTCGGATCCTCCACCTCGGGGAGGGGGACATCGGGCAGCTGGGCGCCCGCGCCCGACGCGCCGCCCGCCCAAAGTCCCACGAAAATCAGCACAACTGCCGCTTGCCGCATGGTCAAACCCCTCCCCGATTCGGTCCCGATCCCTAGTGCTCGTGCTTACCCGTACTTTCCACCTCCAAACTCGGACGAGCTCTTACGAGCCGCAGTGCGCCGCCGGCGAGCCCGAGCAACACGAGCGCGCCCGCAAGCACGAGAATCGCGACGGCGACCGTGTTGCTCCCTGGGGCCTCCTCGACGGGAGGGATCCCGGCGCGCGCCTCCGGGCGCTGAGGTGCGCTTCCGCCTGGGACGACCACCGGCGTCTGCTCGAGCGGATACTCCTCCCAGAGCTCCGTCAGGCCTTCCCCGCCTCGTGGCTCCTGCGCCGCGGCGGGATGGCCCGCGATGAGCGAGACGGCGAAGACCAGGACGAAGACGACTAGCGGCGCTCGCAGCATCGTCAAGCGCGGATCGTGAGCGCGGTTCCGATGGGCATCAGCCTCGCCAGGCGCACGATGTCCTCGTTTCGAAGTCGGATGCAGCCGTGCGACACCGCTCCCGGGATGAGGTCAGGCCGGTTCGTGCCGTGGATCCCGACGAAGCCTCCCGCGGGCCAGTCCGTCAGCGTCGGCGACCTCGCGCTCGTGCCGAAGGCGATCGGGCCGTAGAACGGGCTGCGATAACGCGTGAGCTTGTTGCGGATGTAGAAGTCGCCGGTGGGCGTCGGCGCGGCGGCGGTGCCGACGCCGACCGCCGCGCGGAACACCGCCCTGCCGCCGCGAAAGAGCGTCGCCCTGCGATCGCCGAGATCGACGACGAGTCGGGTGGTGACCACTCCATAGCCGCCGATTGCCTTGCGAGGGACCCACCCTGTGATGTTCTCGCTTGGACCCGGGACACGTACCTCGATCCACAGCGTCCCTCGCCCGTCCTCGGCCCGGTCTCGCGTATGAACGACGTTCGTCGTTCCCTCCGGAGTCCTCGAAGCGAGACGGGCGACGATCCGGGCCTGCCGTCGGGGCGCGGCGCGTACCGCCGTCGCCAACCTCACCGTCGCCCAGGTCGACTCGTGCCTGGACGTCCTCAGGGGTTTCGGCTCGGGAACGGTGAACGCCGGCGGACTCGGGTCGGTCAGGCTCGCGCCCGGCAGCGTGTCCGGCGACGAGCCGCCGTCGGCGCCCCCTGCCGCCGGGCGGTCGCTGCACGCGGCGAACAAAGCCAGCGTCGCGCTGGACACGCCGGCCGTCACCACGGCCGCAGCCAGGAACGGACGTGCTCGCGGTCTCAACCGGTAAAACGCGGGTTCCTCCTCGAGCCCGTGCGCGGCCGTCTGACGACGAAGCGCGTCTTGCGGACGAGGGCCAGCGTCTCCGCCTTCGTCTTTCCCTCGTCGAAGGGCTCAGCGGCGGGTGTGGCCCCGGCGATGTAGCGGATCCACGCGGCGTGGCGCGCCTCCACCGAGTGGATGCCCACCGCGGCGGCGAGCACCTCGGGCGACTTGATCCGATGCGCCTGCCCCTTGTAGGCGGCCGTGCCGAGATCCTCGAACGCCACCGCGGTGCGGACGAACGCGTCCTGGTCCTCGGTGACGCCGCGGAAGTCGAAGAACGGTCTTGCGACAGCCTTTCGGCCCAGCACCTCGCGGAGGGCCTTGACGTGGGCGCGTTCCACGGCGCCGACCACACGAGCGAGGCGTGCTGCAGGCCCCGAGAGGGCGCGTTTCCGCTCGGCCTCCGTGTAGAACGCGTCCTGGAGGTATTCGAGGGTCAGCGCGTAGTTGAGAATCGCGACGTCGCTCTTCGCCAACGCCGCGGACGCCGTGGAGGGACGGCCGAGTGCCACGGTCGCGGCGAGCCCTCCGGCGAGAGCTCCGAGAAAGCCGGCGCGGGACGTGCGCTCGAGCTCGCCGGTCGCCTGGCGCAGCGCCCCGTCGCGGTCGAGCTGCTCACACGCGAGATCCGGGATGTCGTGAATCGTCATCTCGCCCTCCTCATCTCTCCACGAGGAAGCCGGTCTCGTCGATCCTCGCCGTGGCGTCCTCGGCGGACAGGGGCTGGTCGACGGCATCGGCGGCCGGGAGCTCCCCGACGATCGAGCGGATCCACGCGGCGTGCCGCGCGTCGACCGAGATGATCGTCGCGGCTGCTCGGAGCGCCGCTTTCGTAAGGTTTCCCGCCTGGCCGTTGTATGCGGCGACGGCGACGTCCTCGAGCGTCACGGCCGCGACGCCGAAGGCATCCGGATCGGCGGTCGCCTCGCCGAAGTCGGTCGTCGGTTCAGCCCGCGCTTCGCTCCCGAGCGCCTCCCTCAGGAACTCGACGTGCGCGAGCTCGTGCTCGGCCACCACGGTCGCGAACTCGAGCAGCTCGCCGGTGAGCTCTGCGCGCTCGCCGGCTTCGCCGTAGAACGCCGCCTGCGTGTACTCGAGCAAGAGCGCGAAATTGAAGATCTCGGCGTCCTGAGCGGGGGACTGTGCCGCCGACACAGCCAGCCTCGGGAGGCCCGCGACGACGACTCCGCCTACGGCGAGCGTGCCTCCCGCCAGGATCGCTCGCCGCAGGAACCGCTCGCGGGAGCTCGTTAGCTCGTCCGCGACGCCGACGCGCAGGGCCGTCCGTGCGTCGGGGACGCGAATAGAAACGCGATCGGGCATGACCCCTCCTCGCTTGCTCTCGTCGACCGGGAGATCTGAGTTGGCCGCAGACTCCCGGCGACCGCCACACGCCAAACATCGAGTGTACGGCGGGCCGGGAGTTAGGGCAAGGCCCCGGCCCGTGCCGCCAGTAGACTCGTCCCATGACCTCCATCTCCTTCGCCCGGGGCTTTCCGGGCCCGGATCTGCTCCCGATCGCGGAGTTCGGCGAGTGCGCCAAGGCGGCGCTCGCCCGCGACGGGGCGACGGCGCTCAACTACGGCCCGCCGCTCGGCTACCTGCCGCTGCGCGAGTGGCTCGCGGAGCGCCATGACGTCCCCGTCGAGCGCGTCATGATCACCAACGGCTCCCTCCAGGCCTTCAACTTCATCGCGCGGCACCATGTCAAGGCCGGCGCGCGCGTCTTCGTCGAGGCGCCTTGCTACGACCGGTCGCTCTTGATCCTGCGGCGGCTCGGGGCCGACGTCACGCCGATTCCGCTCTGCGACGACGGAATCGACCTCGACGTGCTCGAGCCGGCGCTCGCCGCCCAGAGCGGTCCGTGCCTCGTCTACACGATCCCGACCTTCCAGAACCCGAGCGGGCGGACGCTCTCCGAGCCGAACCGGCACCGGCTGCTCGAGCTCGCCCGCGCCCACGACGCCACGATTCTCGAAGACGACCCGTACGGGCTGCTCCGTTTCGCCGGCGACGGGCTCCCGCGCCTCTTTGAGCTCGCGGGCGGAGAGGGCGTCATGTTCCTCTCCTCGTTCTCGAAGACGGTCGCTCCGGGGATCCGCGTCGGCTTCGCGCTCCTCCCCGAAGAGCTGATGGAGACGATGGAATCCCTCGTCTTCGAGAACTATGTCTCGCCCGTCATGTTCGTCGAGGCGACGCTCCACGAGTTCGTCGCCCGCGGCCGCTTCGACCCCAACGTCGAGACCATCCGAGCGGGACTTCGACTGCGCCGCGACACGATGATCGCTGCGCTCGCCCGCGAGATGCCCGAGGGAACGACGTGGAACGAGCCCGACGGCGGCTACTTCCTCTGGGTCGATCTGCCGGAGGGGCTGAGCGGGGAGACGCTGCTCGCACAGGCGGACGAGGCCGGCGTCGCCTTCGTGAAGGGCGCCGACTTCTTCCTCGACGAGCGCGGCGAGTCGGCGATCCGGCTCGCGTTCTCCTACGCCACCGCGGAGGAGATCGACGAGGGCATCGCCCGGCTCGGGCGCCTCGTCCGCGAGGCGGCGGCCGTCGCGGCGTGAGCGTCGCTCGCCTCCGGCTCGCGGTTGGCTCATGAGCGGCCCGCGGTTCGCGGTCGCCCGCCTGGACGAGCTCGACCGCTTCGAGGGCGAGTTCACGACCGTCCCGGTCCGGATCCCGCTCGGGATCTCGGCCTTCGGCGTGAACGCCTACGAGGCGGCGGCGGCCGGCGGCGCCGTGATCGAGGAGCACGACGAGCTCGGAGCCGGCGCCGGGCACCACGAGGAGCTCTATCTCGTGCTCCGTGGCCATGCCCGTTTCACCGTGGCAGGCGAGGACGTCGACGCCCCGGTCGGCACGTTCGTGTTCGTCCCGGATCCGGCTACGCGGCGCGGCGCCGAGGCCGTGGCGGCCGGCACTACCGTGCTCGTCGTCGGCGCGACGCGGGGAGAGGCGTTCCAGCCCTCGCCGTGGGAGACCTGGCTCGAGGCGCTGCCGAGCTACACCGCGGGCGACCACGAGCAGGCCGTCGAGATCATGCGCCGCGGGCTCGAGCGGCACCCGGACAACGCCAACGTCCTCTACAACCTCGCCTGCTGCGAGGCGCTCGCCGGACTGGGCGACGACGCGCTCGCACATCTCAACCGTGCGGCCGAGCTCGACCCGCGGTCGGTCGGGTGGGCGCAGAGGGACTCCGACCTCGACTCGATCAGAGACGAGCCGGGCTTCCCGCGCGCCGACTCCGGCGCTTAGGCGGCTGCGTGCGCCCGGACCTCGGTGCGCGCGACGAGACGAGCCTGCTCGGGAGGAACCAGGCGCGACGCCTTGGCGGCTCGGAACGTGGGGCACGGGCCGTCGGCGAGGGCGCAGAGGGACGCCTGGCGAAAATAGCAGTCTTTGCAGGTAATTCGTTGCCTCTTCGCCATGGGGTACGGGGTGGCCATCTTAGGGCCGGGGCGGCCGGCGGTTAAGCGTTGCCGCGACGAAAAACACGCAAATTCCGCAAGGTTCGCCCGAACCGTTGCCGAGCGCGAAAACTAGCGTGCCGCCAGCACGGACAACGCTTCGTCGAAGTCCGAGACCGCGACGATCTCCACCCCTGAGTCCGCCCCTCGCGCCTCGGCGGCGTTCCGGTCCGGGACGAGGAAGAGGTCGGCGCCCGCCTCGCGCGCGCCGATCGTCTTCTGCTTCACGCCGCCGATCGGCACGACGTCCCCCTCGAGCGTGAGCTCGCCGGTGGCGACGATCGTCCGGCCGTCGTCGATGTCCTCGCCCAGCTCGTCGACGATGTTCAGCGCGAAGGCGAGCCCGGCCGAGGGCCCGCCGATGGCGCCCGCGTCGATCTCGATGTCGACGGGGAACTCGAACTCCTCCGCGTTCTGGACGTGCACGCCGACGACCGCCCGGGCGGGCTCGGCTTCCGAGGCCTGAGTGGGCAGCGTCAGCCTGAGCGTCTCGCCCTCGCGCTCGACGGTGAGCGACACTTCGTCGCCCGGCTCGAGATCGGTCATCGCCCGCCGCAGGTCGGCCGTCGTGGCGACGTCCTCCCCCTCCGCCTGGACGATCACGTCGCCGACCTCGAGCTCGCCGTCGGCGGGGGCGCCGGGCTGGACGAGCACGACCTCGGCCCCGACGGCCTCGACGTCGACCTCGTGCCCCAGCTCCCGGAGCGCCACCGTGATCGCGACGAGCTGCGACCGCGACATCTCGTTCAGGCTCGACCGCCGTCGCTGCGTGTCGCTGACGCCCTCGGGGTTGATCGCCCGCTCGGGCAGGAGGTCGGCGCCCTCGTGCACGCCCGGGAAGAGCCGCTCGAACATCGTCGCTCGGCCGACGCGGACGTCCACCATGTAGATACCGCCCTCATCGGTGCCGCCGGCCTCCTCGCCGGGTATCTCCACGAGCGGGTCCGTGGGCCGCGCCTGGTCGGGGAGGACGAGGTAGTGGTTCGAGGGGATGAACGTGAGCAGCAGGCCGGCGGCGGCGACGGCGAGGACGGCGACGAGCACCCACCGGAGAGTTCGGCTGCGGAGCACGCCAGCGATCGTAGCCAGGGGCCCTGCGGCGGGCGCTGCTCAGGCAGTGAGGACGGAGACGACGTCCCGCACCGCGGCCGCGGAGGCCTCGAGCGCCGTGCGCTCGTCGTCGGTCAGCTCGAGCTCGACGATCTCCTCGATCCCACCAGCGCCCAGCTTGACGGGCACGCCCATGTAGAGGTCGTCGATCCCGTACTCGCCCTGGAGGAGCGCTGTGCACGGGAGGACGCGCTTCTGGTCGAGGACGACCGCGTCCACCATCTGAGCCGCAGCCGCCCCGGGTGCGTACCAGGCGGACGTCCCGAGCAGCTTGACGATCTCGCCGCCGCCCTTGCGGGTCCGCTCCACCATGGCCTCGATGCGGTCGTCGGAGACGAGCTGCCTGAGCGGCACGCCGCCGACCGTCGTCGCCGAGACGACCGGCACCATCTGGTCTCCGTGACCGCCTAGCACCACGGCGGTGACGTCCTTCGCCGAGGCGCCGGTCTCCAGGGCGATGAATGTGCTGAAGCGCGCCGTATCGAGGATCCCGGCCATGCCGAAGACGCGCTCGCGCGGCCAGCCGGAGACGTTCTTCGCCACGTGACACATCGCGTCGAGCGGGTTCGAGACGACGATCAGGATCGCGTCGGGCGAGCGCTCGGCCGCCTCCTGCGTAACGGAGCCGACGATGCCCTCGTTCGTCGTCACGAGGTCGTCGCGGCTCATGTCGCCGGTCCGCGGGACACCCGCCGTGACGACGACCACGTCGGAGCCCTCGGTCCCCTCGTAGCCGTTCGTGCCCACCACCGACGCCTCGTAGCCGAGCACCGGCGCCGCCTGGTCGATGTCGAGCGCCTTGCCCTGCGGGAGGCCCTCCTTGATGTCGACGAGGACGACGTCCGCGTAGTCGCGGCGCGCGATCTCCTGCGCGGCCGTCGCGCCGACGTTGCCCGCGCCCACGACGGTGACCTTCCGCCTCATACCCGCACTCCCATCCGGTCGATGATGGCGTCCGCGACGTCGCTCGTGCCGACGGCGGTCGGGTCGTCGCGGGTCGGCTTCATGTCGTACGTCACGGAGGTGCCCTCGGCGATCACGGCCGCGATCGCCTCTTCGAGGCGGTCGGCCGCGTCGCGCTCCTCGAGGTACCGGAGCATCATCACGCCGGAGAGCATCATCGCCATCGGGTTGACCCGGTTCTGGCCCGTGTACTTGGGAGCCGAGCCGTGCGTCGGCTCGAAGACCGCCGCGTGCGTCCCGAAGTTCCCGCCGGGGGCGAGGCCGAGCCCGCCGACGAGCCCGGCGCAGAGGTCGGAGACGATGTCCCCGTAGAGGTTCGGGCAGACGAGCACGTCGTACTCCTCCGGCCGCTGCACGAGCTGCATCGAGAGGTTGTCGACGATCCGGTCCTCGAACTCGACGTCCTCGTTCTCGGCCGCCACCTCGCGCGCTACGCGGAGGTAGAGCCCGTCCGTGAACTTCATGATGTTGGCCTTGTGGACGGCCGTGACCTTGCGGCGGCCGTTCTTGCGCGCGTAGTCGAAGGCGAACTCGACGATCCGGCGGGTGCCGCTCACCGAGATCGGCTTCACAGAGATCCCGGAATCCTGGCGGATTCCGGGATAGTTGTGACTTCCCAGCCATTCGAGCAGCTCGGCGGCCTCGGCCGTCCCCTCCTCGAGCTCCACGCCGGCGTAAAGGTCTTCGGTGTTCTCGCGGATGACGACCAGGTCGACCGTGTCGTAGCGGGAGCGGACGCCGGGGTAGCTCTTGCAGGGCCGCACCTGTCCGTAGAGGTCGAGGCTCTTGCGGAGCGCGACGTTGACCGAGCGGAAGCCCGTGCCGACCGGAGTCGTGATCGGCCCCTTGATCGCCACGCCGTTGCGCTGGATCGACTCGAGCACGTGGTCGGGGAGCGGATTGCCGCCGTGCCGGTTCATCACGTCGGCGCCGGCCTCCTGCATCTCCCAGTCGAACTCCACGCCGGTGGCGTCGAGCACGCGACGGGTTGCCTCGGCGATCTCGGGCCCCGTCCCGTCGCCGGGGATGAACGTCACGCGGTGACCCATTCCGGCGGCCACTCTAGCGAGGCTCGCGCGGCGCCGGTCCGGATAGATTGCAGCCCGTGAACGAGTTTCGGCCAGGACTCGAGGGTGTCGTCGCGTTCGAGACGGAGATCGCCGAGCCCGACCGCGAAGGGGGCGCGCTCCGCTACCGGGGCGTCGACATCGCCGACCTCGTCGGGGAGGTTTCGTACGAGAAGGTCTGGGGGCTCCTCGTCGACGAGAGTCTCGAGCCGGGGATGCCCGACCCCGAGCCGTACGAGCCCAAGAGCCTGACCGGGAACGCGCCGTCCGACCTCCAGGCCGAGACTGCCCGGCTCTCCGGCGAGTGGAACCTGGGGAAGCTCGTGGACATCGACGACCGGGAGGCGCGGGACGACCTCGCACGCCTCTCCGCGCAGATGATGTCGATCGTGGCCAAGTCGGCCGCGGTCCACGACAGGCTGGAGCCGGCTCCTGACGACGTCGTCGAGCGGGGCGAGACGGCGGCGGAGAAGTTCCTCCTCCGCTGGCGCGGCGAGGCCGACCCGGACCACGTCAAGGCGATCGACACGTACTGGATCTGCACGGCCGAGCACGGGCTCAACGCCTCGACCTTCACGGCCCGGATCACGGCCTCGACCGGCGCCGATGCCGGGGCCGCTATGTCGGCCGCGGTCGGCGCGCTCTCGGGCCCGCTCCACGGCGGAGCGCCCGCCCGGGTCCTCCCGATGCTCGACGAGGTCGCGGCGAGCGGCGACCCCGAGGGGTACGTGAAGGACCTGCTCGGACGCCGGGGGCGGATCATGGGCTTCGGCCACCGCGTCTATCGGGCCGAGGACCCGCGCTCCCGCATCCTCAAGCAGGCGGCGCAGGAACTCGGCTCGCCGCGCTTCGAGGTGGCCGAGGCGCTCGAGGAGGCCGCTCTCGCGGCCCTGCGCGAGCTGAAGCCGGACTACGTGATCGCGACCAACGTGGAGTTCTACTCAGCCGTCGTTCTCGACGTCGCGGAGGTGCCGCCGGAGCTGACGCCCGCGATGTTCGCCACCGCTCGGGTCGCGGGCTGGTCGGCGCACATCCTCGAGGAGAAGCGCACGGGACGGCTCATCCGTCCGTCGGCGAGATACGTCGGGCCGGGCTCCCGCTCGATCGCGTCCGTTGGCTGACCTCGCTGAGGCCGTCGGGCGCGCCGCCGAGCTGAGCGACGAGCGCGCACTCGCCGACCTGCGCCGCGAGGTGGACGAGGACCTGGAGGCGGCCGCCCGCAGCGGCGACTACCGCGACCGGGCTCTGGCCTACCGGGCGATCGGCCAGCTTCGCTTCAACCAGAAGACCGAGCTCCTCCGACGGGGGCTCGAGGACACGAGCCCGGCCGCGCGCGGCTCGGCGCTCCTCTCGCTCGAGCTGCTCTCGCGCGCGCACCCGGGGCTCGTGAACGCCGTCCGCCCGACACTGCACCGGCTCGCCAACGAGGACCCGAACGGGGCGGTTCGCCGGCTGGCGATCCTCTCGCTCAAGAACGGCTCGCCGCAGGCCGACACGATCACGCTGCTCGCGCACCTCGGGCGCGAGGCGGAGGAGAAGGAGCTGCGCTCGGCGGCGGCCTCCGTGCACGACGTGCTCCGCAAGAAGGCTGCCGCCCGCTGAGCGGGCTTGACGGACATAGCTTCACTTTGTAAAGCTGTCTCACTTCAATTCTAAAAGCGACGAAGGGGGACGAGCATGCCCGAGCGCGACATCCTGACGGCTGCGAACGAGGGCTACGCCGGCGGCTTCTCGAGCGGAGACCTGCCGATGCCGCCCGGGCGGCGACTGGCGGTGGTCACGTGCATGGACGCGCGCCTCGACCCCGCACGGTTCCTGGGTCTCGAGCCCGGCGACGCGCACGTGATCCGCAACGCAGGCGGGCTCGTGACCGACGACGCGCTGCGCTCGCTCGTCATCTCCCACTGGCTTCTCGGCACCCAGGAGGTGGCCGTGATCGCGCACACGGACTGCGGAATGCTGACGTTCACGAACGACGACCTGCGCGGGCGCCTCGCCGACGAGGCCGGCGCCGACGCCGGGCACGTCGACTTCCTGCCCTTCGACGACCTGGAGACGAGCGTGCGCGGGAGCCTGCAGGCGATCCGGGAGTCGCCGCTCCTTCCCGGCTCGCTCGAGCTCTCGGGCTGGGTCTACGACGTCACGAGCGGGCGGATCGCCGAGGTCCGCGAGGCGGCCGGCGTGGTGCGATGAGCTAGCGGTTGCAGCTGCAGGCCCCGCGGCGGCGGAGGATTCCGCACGCCGGGCAGCGACCTTCGTGCCGCTGCTCGAGCATGCCGTAGCGCTCGCCCAGCCAGACGAGCAACAGTCCGAGCCCGCCGCCGAGAGCGAGCGGGCCGAGGACGTTCGGTTCGAGGTTCTCCATGGGTTGCCTAGGACGAACGGGTTCGGCGCGCATGTGGGTGCGCTGAGAAGTAGGTCTCGCGCCGGCGCGAATCCGAAACATGGGTATAGAGCTCCGTTGTCCCGAGGTCGGCGTGCCCCAGCATCTCCTGGACGCTCCGCAGGTCGGCGCCGCCCTCGAGCAGGTGCGTCGCGAACGAGTGCCGGAGCAGGTGCGGGTGGATCCGCTCGGGGTCGAGGCCGGCCATCGCCGCGAGCCGCCGGAGGACGAGGAAGGCGCCCGCGCGGGTGAGCGCCCCGCCCTGCGCGTTCAGGAAGAGCTCGGGCCGGTGGCGCCGGTCGAGGTACGGCCTTCCGCGCGCGAGATAGCGGCGGAGTGCCTCCACCCCGCTGCCTCCGAGCGGGACGACGCGCTCCTTGTCGCCCTTGCCGAGGCAGCGCACCGTGCGGCTCTCGAGGTCGATGCCCGCGCGGTCGAGCCCGACGGCCTCGCTCACGCGCAGGCCGGCGCCGTAGAGGAGCTCGACGAGAGCGCGGTCGCGGAGACTTCGCGGCGTCGAGCCGTTGGCGGCGTCGATCAGGCGTTCCACCTCACGCACGGACAGCGAGCGCGGAAGCCTCCGCCGGCGGCGCGGAAGGTCGACGTCCGCTGCGGGATTGTCCGCCCGCGCTCCGAGGGCGACGAGGTGGCGGTAGAACGTGCGCGCCGCGGCGGCACGGCGGGCGACCGAGGTGGGCGCCTGCCCGCGCGCGCGCAGGTCGGCCAGCCAGCCCTCGATCTGCTCGGGGCCGGCCGTCGCGGGCGAGCCGCCGAGGAAGGCGGCGAGGTCGGCGAGGTCGCGGCGGTAGGCGTCCACGGTCCGCGGCGCCCGCCGAGCGGCGAGGAGCGCGAGGAAGCCCTCGACGGCCGGATCCGTGGTCCGGGGCTCAGGCGCGCGGGTGGGCACGGTCGTAGACCTTTCGCAGACGCTTCGCATCGACGTGGCTGTAGATCTGGGTTGTGGAGAGGGACGAGTGGCCCAGGAGCTCCTGGATCGTCCGCAGGTCGGCGCCTCCCTCGAGTAGGTGCGTGGCGAAGGCGTGGCGCAGGCGGTGCGGGTTCGGCAGGAGGCGTCGGAGCGTGGACGTGTCGAGCGGACGGCCGCGGGTCGAGAGGAAGAGCGTGTCGAGCGCCCCACGGGCGAGCCGCGGCCGCCCCTGCTCCAGGTAGCGCCGCAGGCGGTAGGCGGCCTCTTCCCCGAGCGGGACGACGCGCTCCTTGCCCCCCTTGCCGCGGACGTGCACGTGCTCCTGCTCGAAGTCGACGTCGGCCAGGCGGAGGTCGACGGCCTCCTGGGCGCGCAGGCCGGCCGAGTACACGAGCTCGAGGAGGGCGCGATTGCGGAGCTCCAGCGGCGCGCGGCCGTCGGCGGCTGCGATCAGGTCGTCCGTCTCCGGCGGCCGCGGTGCGTGGGGGAGCCGCCGCCGGCGGCGCCCCGACACGGCCAGGTCGGGCACACGCCCGGGGCCGAGCGCGTGGCGGATCAGGGAGCGAACCGCGGCCAGCTTCCGCGCGACGGTCGTCTGCGCGAGCTTCCGCGGTCGCCTTCCGGGCCGCTCGGCGCCGAGCTCGCCCGCGTAGCGCGCGAACGCGCGCGCGTCGAAGTCTTCGAGTGAGAGGCCGTTGCGGCGCAGCCAGGAGGCGAGCTCGTCGAGGTCGCGGCGGTAGGCGCGCCGGGTCGTCTCGGCAAGCGACTGGCTCCGTAGGAAGCGGTCGATCGCGGTCCTGGTGTCCACGCGCAGCAGTTCAGCCTCGCGCCTAGGCTTCCTCCGTGCTGCTCCGCCACTCGGTCCGGGATCTGCTGCTCGCGAGCTGGGAGACGGACGCCGACAGCGTGGCCGCCGTGGTGCCGCCCGGCCTGACTCCCGCCGCGGTCGACGGCCGGCACCTTGCCACGGTGGCGGCGCTCCGCTGGCGCAGCGGGCGCCTCGGCGTGCTCCCCACCGTCCCGTTCTCGCAGCTCAACGTCCGCGTCTACGTGGAGCAGGGGGAGGAGACGGGCGTCTTCTTCCTCGCCATGCGCACGACGCTCCCGGGACTGGCGGGCGCGCTCCTCGGCTTCCCCGTTCGCCCGACCCGCTTGCGCGTTCGCCGCGGCCTCGTCCACGCCGGCGGGCTCGGCGTGAGTATCCCCTTCGAGCCTCGCGGCCCGGCCGAGCCGAGCGAGCTCGGCCGCCACGCGCTGGGGCTCTACGAGGCGGCCGGTGTCCGCGCGTTCCGCATTCGGCGCGGCGAGATCGCCTGGCAGCGGGCCGAGCCGACCGGGCCCGTGCGCGCTGACCCGCTGCTCGCCCTCGGCTTCGCCCTTGAGGGCCCACCCTCGCTGCGCTATGCGGAGCGCGCCTCCTTCGAGGCCGAGCTCCCCCCGGCGCGCGTCCCGCCTCGCTCCTGAGCGCTCAGCCGGCGAACTCCCGCTCGATGTTCTCGAACTCGCGCAGCAGCGAGGCGTGCTGGGCCTCGAAGAGCTCGTCGGGAATGCCCGGGCCCTGGAACATCGTGAAGGTGAAGGCGCTCCTGTCGGCCGCGAGCGCGACGACCCGCGTGGGAAAGAGCGCCATCTCGGCCTCTGTCGGCCCGGCAAGCATGTCGATGACGCCGGTCTCCGGGTCGGCCTCGATCCGGAAGAAGAATTCGCCGAGGCCGTTCACGACCTTGTGGCGCCCGTCCTCGACCTTCAGCTCCCGGGCGAACTCCGTCGCCCAGCGGGGCAGGTTCTCGACGTCCGCGAGGTAGGCGAACACCTCGCTCTTCGGTGCGGGGAGCACCTTCGTTACCGTCTCGGATCTCATAGCGACAGGACCTCCTTCAGCGAGTGGGTGAGGATCGTGCGGTCGGTGGAGGAGAGGCGTGTCGCGACTCGCTCCTCGAGTCGGACGAGTACGCGCTCGGCAACGGGCTCGAACGCCCGCGCTCGCGCGGTGAGCCGTACCCGGAACGCGCGGCCGTCCGCGGGGTCGCGCTCTCGCGCGACGAGCCCGTTCCGCTCCATCAGGCGCACGAGCGTGGTCATCGTCTGCTTCGAGAGCCTCGCCCGCGCACCGAGCTCGCCCATCCTGAGGCTGTCCTCCTCGAAGAGGGGGAGGAGGATGGAGCCGTACGCGGGACGCACCTCGGCAAAGCCCTCGCGTACGAACTCCTCGTAGAGCGCCTCGTTCCAGCGCTGCGACGCCTTGGCGAGCAGGAAGCCGAGGTTCTCGACGGTCGCGAGTCGTCCGTCCACCAATTAGTCTTATATCAGACTAGCTGGGAGACGAGGGCTCGGTTTAGCCGACGGCGTCGACGATCTCGGCGGTCAGGCTGTCGAAGCCGCTCAGGAACTCGCGGCGCTCGCGGTGGAGGCGCTCGACCTGCCGCTCGTACTCATCGAGGCGGCCCTGCGCCTCGTAGAGCTCGCGCGGGCGCAGCACGACCTCGTCCTCGGTGTCGATCCCGGGGACGTGCCGCGCCACCCGGTAGCCGAAGTCGGCGTCGTCCTGCCACTCGATCGTGCCTTCCGCGATGCCCTTCACGATCGCCGAGGAGTGCTTGATCCGCACCTTGCGGGCTCGCTCGTCCGCCACGGGCCCGCCGACGCTGCCCGTGTTCATGAGGAAGACCTCCAGCGGGTGCTCGTCCAGGAGCTCCAGGAAACGGTTGCCCTGGAGGTCATGCGGGAGCGGGAAGAACGGGTTCGTGCCCGGGACGCGCAGGAACTTGCCCTCCTCCGCGGCCCCTCCGGCCGCCGTGCCAGTCGTCTCCCCGAGCATGAAGAAGGCCGCTGCCTGCGGCCCCTCGAGCTTGGCGACTGCCGGGATGATGCCCTCGTTCCTGTTCAGGATCAGCAGGAAATGGGCCTCGTCGATCGGGCGTGTGGCCGCCGACTCGATCACCTCGAACCCGAAGGTGGCGCGTCCGTTCTTCGTGTAGCTCTCGTCGTAGAAGTCGACGTCGTCGCCCGTCTGCGAGACGTTCTCGAGGTACGAGCGGGGCTGCGTGACCGCGCCGTGGATGGTCGGCTCGTCCTCCGGGTTGAGCGCGAACGTCTTGGCGAAGCAGCCGTTCTCGGTCGCGTAGACCGCTCCGTCCTGCATCCAGGCCACGAAGTCGTCCTGCACCGGGAGGGAGCCGTTCTGGCGGGTGAAGGTGGTCGTCGTCTTGCCGGTTCCGGAGAGCCCGACGATCAGCGCGACGCGGTCGCCGTGGGCAGTCGGGATCACCTTGCACCCGGCGTGGAGCGGGATTCCGCCGCGCTCGTAGACGAGCTTGTTCCACATCCGGAGGATCCCCTTCTTGGACTCGCCGAAGTAGTCCGAGTTGAGGACACGGTTCACGCCCTGCTCCAGGTCGACGAGGATCAGGCGCTCGTCCGGCCAGCCGGGCGCGGGCAGGTTCGGCGTATAGACGACCGTGAGCTCCGGCTCGAAGCTCTCCGAGTCGTCGACCGGAAACCAGAGCTGCTGCTGCATGCCGGCGATGTTCGCGTTCGCCGCCTCGATGTAGAGCCGAACCGGGACGCGGGACTCGGGGTGCGCGCCCAGGTAGCCGTCGACGAGGATCATCTCCCGCTCGGCGATGTAGGCGTCCTGGCGGTCGGCCCACTCCTGCGCGACCTCGCGCGTGACCGTCCGCTCCACCCCCGGCTCGGGGTCGTCGTCGACGATGAACGTCGAGGGCGTCGACCGCGCGAGGACCTCGGTCTGGACGTTGACGTTTCCGTACTTCGTCCAGCGCGCCGTGGGCATCACCGCGGCACGCTGCTGAAGCTCCTCGGCGCTCGGATTCGCGATCAACCCGGCGGCGCGAGGCAGCTGGAAGGCCATCTTCGCCACGGCGGGATCTTACCCGTCCCCCCGCTGCGAACGCCCTACCGGGCCTGCGTTGCAGACGGCAGAGGGACGCTGTACAAACCGTATGAAGGAACGCTTGTCCAAGGGCAGAGTCCTCCAGGGCGCCCGTGCGGCGAAGCTCGTTCCGCCGGCGCTGGCCCCGCCGGCGCTCACCCGTGCGCGGCTGGAGGAGCGGCTCGACGTGGGTCTCGCCCGTCGGCTCACGATCGTCGTGGCGGGAGCGGGCTTCGGGAAGTCGACCCTGCTCGGCGCCTGGGCCGGCCGCCACAGCTCGGCCTGGTACGCGCTCGGCGCGGAGGACCGGCAGCTCGCCTCCCTCGCACGCGGGCTGTTCGGCGCGCTCCGCCTCCGGGTCCCCGACCTCCAGCCCGACCTCGTCGCCGCGATCGAAGGCCTGCAGGGCCCGGATCCCGATCCGGACGAGCCGGGCCGGTCCGACGCGTACGCGGCTCTCCTCTGCGCGGCGCTCCAGGATCGGCTCGAGCGCGACCTCGTGCTGATCCTCGACGACGTGCACGAGCTCGGCGCCGACGGCGCGCCAGTGCGGTTGCTCGAGTCGCTCGTCCGCCAGGCGCCGCCCGCCCTCCACGTGATGATTGCCTCCCGAGAAGAGCCGCCGTTCCCGATCGAGCGGCTGCGCGGCCAGGGACAGGTCGTCGAGCTGACGGCGCGGGAGCTGGCTTTCGGCCCGGAGGAGACGCGGCTCCTCCTCGAGGAGGCGCTGGGAGCGGGCCTGGACGACATAGCGGCGGACCTCCAGGAGGGGACCGGAGGCTGGCCCGCGGCCGTCCGGCTCGGTCTCGAAGCGCTCCGCAACGTCTCGCCCCGGGAGCGGCGGCGGACGCTCGAGGGCCTCAGAAGGCCTGGCGGCCCGCTCTTCGCCTACCTCGCCGAGGAGGTCTTCGACCGCGAGGAGTCCGAGGCGCGGGCGCTGGTGCAGACCGTCGCGCCGCTCGAGCGGTTCAACGCGGATCTCTGCGAGGAGCTCGGGATCGCCGGCGCCGCCCGGATCCTCGGCTCTCTGGAGAGGCGCGGGCTCTTCGTCGAGGGCGATCGCGGGGAGACGGGCTGGTACTCGCTCGCCGCGCTGGCGCGCGAGTTCGCCCTCGGGCGCCTCGCCCTCCAACCGGAGGAGCTGGCGGCGGTTCGCCGGCGCGCGGCCGACTGGCTCGCCGCCCACGGGTACGACGGGGAGGCGATGCGTTCGCTCGTGGACGCAGGGGCTCACGAGGAGCTCGCCACCCTCCTGGTCGCGCGCGGCGAGTCGCTGCTCGCGGCCGGCGACGTCGAGGCGGTCGTCCGCGCGACCGAGGCTCTCCCGCCGGAGCTCCGCACCGTCGCGATCGAGCGGCTGGGCGGCCAGGCCCGGCAGATCCTCGGCGACTGGGAGGGCGCGCTCGCCTGCTTCGCCCGCGCGTCCGCGGACGCGGAGGAGCTCGAGGCGGGCGTCGCCTGGCGGGCGGGTCTCATCCACCACCTGCGCGGGAACCTGGACGAGGCGGCGGCCGTCTACGCCCGGGGACGGCTCGACGGCAGTGCGCCGCACGACGAGGCGCTGCTGCTCGCCTGGCATGCGAGCCTGGACTGGCTGCGCGGCGATCTCCAGGCGTGCAGCGAGCGGGGGTCACGCGCGCACGAGATCGCAGCCCGCACCGGCGACTCCCAGGCGCTGGCCGCGGCGCACACGGTGCTCGCGCTCATCGCCGCGCACGAGGGCGACCGGGCGGCGAACGAGACGCACTACCTCCGCGCGCTCGACCACGCCGAGCGGGCGGGAGACGTGCTTCAGATCATCCGCGTCCGCACCAACCGCGGCTCGCGGCACATGGAGGAGGCCGACTACGGCGAGGCGATCGCCGAGCTCGAGGTCGCACTCCGCCTCGCCGATCTGGCCGGTTTCGCGTTCTTCAAGGGGCTCGCGCTCTCGAACCGCGGCGCGGCTCGCCTCCAGCTCGGTCGCTTCGAGGAGGCGATCGGCGACCTGGAGGCGGCCAAGGCCGTGTACGAGCGGATCGGGTCGCGCGAGATCTCGTATCCGCTCTACCATCTCGGGGAGATCTACCGTGTGCGAGGGGACCTCGCGCTCGCGCGGGCCGCGTTCGAGGAGGCGGCCGGGAAGGCGTCCGAGGCTGGCGA
>JBOHAM010000053.1:0-8113 GCA_050697735.1 Gaiellaceae bacterium
GTTCGCGAGCGCGCTCAAGCGCCGCTCGCCGCTGCGGGCGCGTGTGGCCGCAGCGCGCACGGTCGGCACCTGGAGCGGCTTCGCGCGGGGGCTCAGGAGCCTCGGCGGCGGCGCGTCGCCGCCAGCCCTCGATACGTCCCCAGGATCCCCGCCAGCCGGCGGTAGTTGAGCCGGTGGAAGAGCGCCGAGTGGCGCTCGTCAGGCGGCCTCCACCAGTCCCGGACCGCGTCGCGCAGCCGGTAGGGCGGGATGGGCGCGAACTCGGCGAGCCCGCGCGTCTCCATGCGCCTCCGCCGGTACTGAAAGAGGGCGCCGCCGTCCCACTGGTGCGAGAGATCGACCCAGAGGGCGGGGTCGTAGGCGAGCACCCAGCCCGCCTGCGTGACCTCCAGCGCCCACTTACGGTCCTCCGAGCTCGACAGCGCGCCGTCGAAGGGGATCTCCCGCCAGACCTCCGCGCGCCAGGAGGAGGCGTGGTTGGAGAAGCCCCACAAGAGATGCGCGCGAACGTGGCCGGCGTCCTGATAGAAGACCTCGTCCACCGGGGTGCCGTCCGGCAGCGTCTGGATCCCGTTCGTCCCCGCGACATCGGTGCGCTCGTAGTGGCGGAGGGAGCGCTCGACCCAGTCGTCGCTCCTGGGAACGCAGTGGCCCGAGAGCGAGAAGTGGAACGGCGCCCGCGCGGCCTCGGCGCCGAGGTTGAGGCTGTGGCCGTACGTGAAGCTCTGCGGCGGGATCTCGAGCAGCCGGTCGCACCAGCGCCGGGCGATCTCGACGGTGCCGTCCGTCGAGCCGGAGTCGACGACCACGATCTCGACCGGGACGGTCTGCCGGCGCAGGGACTCGAAGGTCTGCTCGATTGCGCGCGCCTCGTTCTTCGCGCGGACGACGACGCTTGCGCGGGGCTCCTTCATGGTCTGAAGTCAGGATAAGCGGCGACGATGGAAGAGAAAGCGATACGCGGCATCCCCTGGACGTTCCTGACGCTGGCGGGGAGCCGCCTGGTGCAGATCGGCGGCACGGTCGTGCTCGCGCGGCTGCTCGTGCCCGAGGACTTCGGCCTCGTCGCGCTCGCGCTCACGATCTCGATCTTCCTCGGGCTCGTGGCGAGCCTCGGGCTCGGCGGGGTCTACGTCGTCAGGCAGGACCTGGACGAGCGCGAGGAGGGGACGTACCTGACGATGTTCCTGGCCATGGGGGCCGCCTTCGCCGTGCTCATGGCCGCGCTCTCGCCGCTCGCCGCGCGGGTCTTCGCCGAGCCGCGCCTGGACGAGATCGTGCTCGGCCTCTCCGTCATGGTCTTCTTCAGCGGCGGACTCAACTGGTTCTACGAGGCCCTCCTGCAGCGGGAGCTGGAGTTCCGCAACCGCTTCGCCGCCCAGATGGTGCAGGCGGTGACCTACGCCGGGACGGGCATCGTCCTCGCCGCGCTGGGCGCCGGGGTCTGGAGCCTCGTCGCCGCGCAGATCGGGGCCGCGACCGCGTACGCGGTAGCGCTCGTCTCGCTCGCGCCGTATCGCGTGCGGCCCGCCTGGAACCGGGCGGCGGCGGCCGACGGGGTGCGGGGCGGGAGCGGCTTCCTCGTCCAGACAGTGACGAGCTTCGCCGCCCAGAACGTCGACATCCTCGTCGTCGGGCGGGTCCTCGGCGCCGCCCGCCTCGGCCTCTACTCGATGGCCGTGCGGCTCGGCGAGCTGCCGACCTGGTTCGTCGCGGAGTCGGTCGCCAAGGTCACCTTTCCCGCCTTCGCGCGCATGCGCCACCGCGGCCAGGACGTGAGGCCGGCGTTCCTCTCGGCGCTCAAGCTCGTGGCCTTCGTCTCCTGCCCGCTGGGCATCGTGCTCTCCGGCGCGGCCGAGCCGATCGCGCTCGTGGTCTTCGGAGAGCAATGGGCGGGCATGGCCGGGCCGCTCGCGGTGCTCGGGATCTGGGCCGCCGTGAAGCCCGTGCGGAACACGATCGCCTGGCTCCTCAACTCGGTCGGGCACCAGGCGCTGCTGGGGCGAGTCTCGCTCGCCATGCTCGTCCTGCTCGTGCCGGCCGTCTACGTGGCCGCCCGCGCCGGAGGCATCACCGAGGTTGCGTGGGTCGTCCTGGCCGAGTCCGTGCTCGCCACGGCCGCCCTTGCCTGGTTCGCGCACACACGCGCGGGCGTCTCGGTCACGAGCCAGCGGCGCGCGCTCCTACCCGTCGCGATTGCCTGCCCCGCCGCCTGGTTGGCCTGCCGCGGCACGGCCGAGGCCGCGGCGGGCGCGGTCGGCGTGCTCGAACTCGGCCTGCCGCTCGCGGCCGGCCTCCTCGCGTATCTGATCGTGATCGGGCTCGTCGACCCGGGCCTGCCCGGCTACGCGCTCGGCCAGGCGCGCCGAATGGTCGGCCGGGCGACGGTAGCGGCACCCGCGGCGTGAGCCAGGCCCCGGACGTCTCCGTCATCGTCGTCGCCCACGACGTGCGCGACGAGGTGCTCGCCTGCCTCGAGTCGGTCGAACGCCACGCGGCTCCGGCCTCCTACGAGCTCCTCCTCGTCGACAACGCCTCCACGGACGGGACGGCCGACGCGGTCGCCGAGGCCTTCCCCGCGGCGGAGGTCGTTCGCCTGGCCCGGAACATCGGGGTGGCGGCGCGCAACGAGGGCCTCCGCCGCGCGCGCGGCCGCACGCGCATGTTCCTCGACAGCGACGCGCGGCTCACCGCCGGAGCGCTGCCGGAGCTCGTGGCCTACCTCGACGCCCATCCCGAGGCCGGCCTCGTCGGCCCGAGGCTCGTCTACGAGGACGGCTCCCTACAGCTCTCGGCGCGCCGCTTCCCGCCGCTCCTCCTGCCGCTCATGCGCCGTCCGCCGGTGGGACGATTCTTCGACCGGAGCCGATGGGTGCGCCGCCATCTGATGGCCGACGAGCCGCACGACCGGACTCGGGAGGTCGAGTACGTGCTCGGCGCGTGCCAGCTCTTCACGGCGCGCGCGCAGGCGGCTGCGGGGGAGATCGACGAGCGGATCTTCTTCGGCCCCGACGACCTCGAGTGGTGCCTCGCCGTGCGGGCCGCCGGCCTGCAGGTGGTCTACCACCCGGCCGCCACCGTGATCCACGGCTACCGACGCTCCTCGGCCGGCCGGCCCTTCTCGCGCATCGCACTCGCCCAGCTGGGCGCGTTCGCCCGCTTCCAGTGGAAGTGGCGCCGCGAGCGCGCGCGGCTCGTGCGCGAGGGCCGCGAGATGGATGGCCGCGCCTCTGGCGCCGAAAAGGCGCCCGAGTAGACTGAGTCGGTGTCTGCGGACCAGCTCCTGCTGACCCTTTGGAGGCGGAAATGGATCGTCCTCCTCACCGTGGTCGTGGCCACCGCGGCCACGTACGTCGTCAGCCGCGGGCTCCCCAAGGTCTACGCCTCCGAGGCGACCCTCTTCGTCGGGAACCGCAGCGATTCGGCCAGCGATTTCGAGGCGATCCAGTCCGCGCAGGTGCTCGCGCGCACCTATGCCGAGCTGATCCAGTCGAGCAACGTCGCCGAGCTGGTCGCGGACGAGCTGCCCGGCGACGATACCGCCGACGAGATCCTCGAGCGCACGAGCTTCAGGCCGATCTCGGACACGCAGCTCCTGGTCGTCGAGGCCGAGGGCGACTCCCCGGAGGAGGCCGCCGAGCTGGCGAACACGTACGCCGAGACGTTCGCCGTCTATGCGCAGGACGAGCTCGCCGCCGAGACGAACGGGCAGGTGACGGTCGCCGACCGTGCACAGCCGTCGAGCGCGCCCGTGCGGCCCAGGCCGACGCTCTACGCGGCCGTCATGTTCGTGTTCGCGCTCTTCCTGGGCGCGGGCCTCGCGCTCCTCCGCGACCGGCTCGACACGCGGCTCGGGAGCGAAGACGAGCTCTCGCGCGAGCTCGGCGTGCCGGTGCTCGCCCGCGTGCCGAGCATCGCCAGGCGCCGCCTGAGCCGCAGCCGCGAGCAGCGCTTCCTCGAGGCGTTCCGCGTGCTCCGCACGAACCTGGCCTTCCTCTCGCCGCAGGTGCCGCTCTCGAGCGTCGTCCTCGCGAGCGCCTCGCCCGCCGAGGGGAAGTCGACGAGCGCAATCGCGCTCGCCCGTGTGATGGCCGAGCAGGGCCGGCGCGTGCTCGTCATCGAGGGAGACCTCCGGCGGCCGGCACTCGCGCGCCTCTATGAGCTCGGCGACCCGGCCCTCAAGGGGCTCACGCACTACCTCGCGCTCGGCTGGCGCTTCGAGGAGGTCGTACACGAGACCTCGGTGCGGAACGTCTTCGTCATGCCGGCGGGCGCCGTGCCGCCGAACCCGTCCACGCTCCTGCGCCCCGAGGCGCTGAAGCACCTGCTCGCCGAGGCGTCCGAGTGGGCCGACTTCGTGATCGTCGACAGCCCGCCGCTCTCGGCGGGTGCGGACGCGACCATCCTCGCCCACGCCGTCGGCACGGTGATCTTCGTCGTGAACCACCGCCGCGGCTCGCGCGCCAAGGTGGTCGCGGCGATCCGCCAGCTCCGGCAGACGGAGGCGCTGATCGCCGGCCTGATCGTCAACGAGATGGCGGGGTCCGAGGGCTACGACCGCTACTACGGCGACCCAGGCGCGGCCGACCCGCTGCCCGAGTCGCTGACGGCCTCGCGCCCGAACGAATAGATGGACTGGGCGCGGACCCCCGTGCCGCAGTGGTCGGTCGCCGGGGCGCTGGCCGCCGGTGCGGGGCTCGCCGCCGCCCTCGCCGGGGCGGTGTACGCGCTCGGCTCGTACCGGCTCGACGACGCGGCGGTCCTCCCGATCGCCGCCGCCGGCCTCGTCGCCGTGGCGGTCGGCCTCTGGCGGCTCGAGTACGGGCTCGCGCTCCTGATCGTCCTCACGCCCTTCGCGGAGAACGCGCCGATCGCGGAGCCGGAGAACGCCCGCCTGCGGGTGGCCCTCGCCGTCTGGGCGGTCGCGCTCGTGACGATCCAGGCCGTCCGCTCGGTGATGAGCGGCCGGCGGCTCGAGGCGCCGCCTCTGTTCGTGGGAGCGATGGCGTTCGTGGGCGCCGCGCTCGCCGCCGTCCCCTTCGCCCGGGACGGGGGAGCTGCGTCGGCCAAGTTCCTCCTCCTGGCCGGCTCGGTCTTCGTCTACCTGTTGATCGCGCTCTTCCTGGACGACTGGCGCTCTCTGCGGCCGATCTTCGCCGCGCTCCTCCTCGTCGGCCTGCTCGTGAGCGGGCACGCCCTCTGGCAGTACGCGAGCGGCGACCTCTCCCGCGTCGGCTTCGTAAGCGCGACCGGGGCGGTGGAGTACCGCGTGGCCTCCTTCTTCCCGCACCCGAACCAGCTCGCCGGGTTCGTCGTCCTCTTCGTGCCGCTCTCGGTCGGGCTCTACCGCGTCTTCGAGAGCCGGCCCGCCAAGGCGGCCTGCGTGCTCCTGGCGCTGCTCTCGGTGCCGGCGGCGATCGTCACCTACTCGCGCGGCGTCCTCGTCGCCCTCGCCGCGCTCGTCGTCGTCTTCGCGCGGAACAGGCGTGCGTGGCCGCTGATTGCCGGCGCAGCCGTGGTCGTCGTCCTGCTCGCGCCCGCGGCCTGGCACGACCGCGTCGCCGACGCGGGCAGCCTCGATCGTCCCGAGATCGCGACCAGGCTCGACTTCTGGGACGCCGCCGTTTCCATGTTCCAGTCCAACCCGCTCCTCGGCGTCGGCCTGAACAACTTCGACGTCGCCTACGTCGACCTGGAGCGGACGGGGCGAACCTTCCTGCCCGGCTCCGGGCTCGCGCCACCGGAGACGGCGCACAACCTCTACCTGAACACGCTCGCGGAGCAGGGCCTGGTCGGGATCGTCGCGCTCCTGCTGCTCGCGGTCGCGGCCGGGCGCCTGGCCCTTTCGCTGCGCCGCTCGGACGACCCGCGCGTTCGCGGCTTCGGCCTGGGCCTGCTCGGGGTGGGCGTCGCGCTCCTCTTCTCGAACCTCTTCGACGTCACCTTCGTCGATCCTAAGACCTCGATCATCGCCTGGACGATCCTCGGCGTCGGGGCCGCCCTGCAGCGCATCGACACCCGCCGTCGCGCCCTGGGCGCGGCCCCGCCCGGCGCGTGAAGGGCGACCTCCTCTTCTACTCCGACTTCCCCTTCGGCTTCCACAACGCCGAGGCCGAGGAGAAGATGGCGCGCTTCGCGGCGCGCGGCTGGCGCGTCGTCTACGTCGAGCAGCTCGGCATCCGAAACCCGCGACCCCGGCACGTGCTGCGCGCGTTGCGTCGGGCCGGGGGCCCGCCGCGCGCGGCGCCCTTCGAGGTCGTCTCGCCGAAGCTCCTGCCTCCGCGCCGCGCACCGGGCGTCGGCGCCCTCAACCGCCGCTGGCTGGCGCGCCAGCTGCTCGAGCACGTCGCCGACCCGGCGCGCACCGTCCTCTGGGTGCGCTTCCCGACGCCGGAGCTCGTCCCGCTCGCGGAGCGGGAGCCGTGGCGCGCGGTCGTCTACGAGGCGGTGGACGACCACGCCGCCGGGCCCGGCATGACCGAGCGCCTCGTGCCCGTGCTGCAGGCCGCGGAGACGCGCCTGCTCGCGCGCGCCGGCGTCGTCTTCGCCTGGTCGGAGCCGATCCGCGAGCGCCTGGCCGCGCGCCACGGGAACGTCCTCCTCGCCACCGCGGCGGCCGAGCTGGAGCCGCTCGCGGCGGTCGCGGAGTCCCCAGGCGAGGAGCGCACCGCCGTCTTCGCCGGCGCGCTCGGCTTCCGCTTCGACGAGCGCCTGGCGGCCGACGTGGCCCGGCTCCTTCCCGACTGGACGCTCGTCCTTGCGGGCCCGGCCGGGGAGGAGGCGACTCGCGCGCTCGTCGGCCTCCCCAACGTGCGCCTGACGGGGCGATTCGAGCACGGCGACCTGCCTGCCCTTCTCGCCCGCGCGGCGGTCGCGCTTATCCCCTACCGGCGCAACGCGTTCACGGACACGCTCCTCCCTGTGAAGCTCGTGGAGTACCTCGCAGCCGGCCGCCCGGTGGTGAGCACGCCCATGCGAGGCGCGGAGGGCTTCGCGGACGTCGTCTCCTTCGCCGCAGGCGCCGAGGCGTTCGCCGAGGCCGTCCGGACGGCGGCCGACGACGACTCTCCCGACGCGAGGCGGCGCCGCGTCGAGCGGGTGCAGCCGTACTCCTGGGAGCGGCGGATCGACGAGCTGGAGGCGGCGATCGAGGCGGTCGCCCGTGCCTGACCGGGTCGCGGTCGTCGTCCCCGTGCTGAACGAGGCCGAGAGCCTGCCGGCGCTCCTCGCGGATCTGGCCGCCCAGCAGCCTCCCGTCGAGGAGATCGTCGTCGTCGACGCCGGCTCGGACGACGGCACGCGCGAGCTCCTGCGCGCCGAGGAGCCGAGGCTTGCGACGCTTCGCGTGCTCGCAGCGGACGGGGCGACGCCCGGCCGCGGCCGTAACGAAGGGATCGCGGCGGCGAGCGCTGCGCTCGTGGTGACGCTGGACGCCGGCAGCCGCGTCGGGCCGGGCTTCGTCGCGGCGCTGGCTGCAGCCACCGGCCCGCGCACGGTCTCGGTCGGCGTCGCCGAGGCCGATGCCCGCTCCGCTTTCGAGCGCGCGGCGGGCTGGTTCACGCTGCGGGCCTTCAAGCCGCCCGACCGGGCCGGTCCGCTCGGCGCCGAGTTCCTGCCCGCCGGCCGCAACGGCCTCTGCTTCGCGCGCGAGGCCTGGGAGGCCGCCGGCCGTTATCCGCACGAGCTCCCCTGGGGAGAGGACAAGACCTTCGTGCGCGCGCTCCGGGAGGCCGGGTACGAGCTGACGGCGGTGCCGGACGCGGTCGTCAGCTGGCGCCCCCGGCGCTCGCTCCGAGAGCTCTACCGCCAGTACAGAAACTACGGCCGCGGCGACGCCCTCGGACGCGTCGACCGCCAGAACGAGCTCGTCACGATCGCGATCTACGCGGCGGGCACGGTCCTCGCCGTGCTCACGCTGCTCGGCTCCCGCCTGGCGGGCGCGCTGCTCGCCGCCGGCGCGGCCGCCTACCTCTCGGTGTTCGTGCTGGCCGCTCGGCGGGCGCTCGGCTTCGACCGGGCGCTCGCCTGGGTGCCCGTCGTCCGCGTCCTCGTGGACGTCGCCAAGGTGCACGGCTTCCTCGAGGGCACGCTCCGCCGCCGGGCCGGCTGACGC
>JBOHAM010000054.1:0-21364 GCA_050697735.1 Gaiellaceae bacterium
CGCGCGCCGCCCGGCGAGCCGGGCAGGTTGACGACGAGCGTCGAGCCGACGACGCCGGCGACGCCGCGCGCGAGCAGCCCGTGCGGGGTCTTCGCGATCGAGTCGGCGCGGAGTGCCTCGGCGATCCCGGGCGCAACCCGGTCGAGCACCGCGAGCGTCGCCTCCGGAGTCACGTCACGCGGTCCGAGCCCGGTGCCGCCCGTGGTCAGGACGAGCCGGGCATCGCCGGCGAGCTCGCGGATCGCGACCGCAATCTCGCCCGCGTCGTCGGGAACGACGCGCCGCTCGACGTCGTAGCCGTCGGCGGCGAGCAGCTCGGCGAGGACGTCGCCGCTTCTGTCCTCCCGCTCGCCGGCCGAGACGCCATCCGAGACGGTCAACACCGCCGCCCTCACCCGAGGACCTCCTTGGTCTTCTCGAGCAGGCGGACGTCCTCCACCACCATCTCCTTGTCCACGGCCTTGGCCATGTCGTAGACCGTGAGCGCCGCGACCGCCGCTCCGGTCAGCGCCTCCATCTCGACACCCGTTTGCGCGGTCGTCTCGGCGGCGGCCTCGATCGCGACGCCCCCCTCCTCGACCTGGAGGCCGACCTCGAGGTGTGTGAGCGGAAGCGGGTGGCAGAGCGGGATTAGCTCGGCGGTCCGCTTGGCCGCCATGATGCCGGCGAGCTGAGCCGTGGCGAGCGCATCGCCCTTGGGCAGCGCGCGGAGCCGCTCCGCCGTCTCGGGGCGCATGCGCACGAAGGCGCGGGCGACCGCCCGGCGGCGCGCCGCCGGCTTGGCGCCCACGTCCACCATCCGGACCGCGCCGGTCTCGTCGACGTGGCTGAGCTCGTCTGCCACGCCGTAAGACTAGACCCCGCCCGGCTCGACGAAGGTCATCGTCATCGCGTCGAAGTCGAGCGTCCAGGCGTAGCGCCGCAGGAAGGCGTGGCTCACGAGGCCGTGGATGGCGAAGCCGGCCGCCTCCCGCCACACGTCCGGGAAGACGCCCGCCATGCCTAGGACGTCGTGCTGGACGAGCGGCCGCAGCCCGAGGCTCCGCACCGGGAAGCGGCCGAGCTGGAGCGGCACGTGGCCGGCGCCCGACTCGCGCACCACCTCGACCGTCGCGAGCGGTCCTCCAGCTCGGGATTCCGCCCCCGGCGAAGCCGCGCAGCCAGACGGTTCATGCTCAGCCCGGGGTGCCGGCGAGCCGCGCGCGCGCCTCGTCCAGGTCGGCGAGCTGCGCGTTGATCCAGTTGCCGATGTCGTGCTCGCGGACGTGCTGCACGATCGCGTCCAGCCGGCGCCGCCGCTCGTCGTCGGCCATGGTCAGCCCGGCGTGGATCGCCTGCGCCTGGCCGGCGATGTCGAACGGGTTGACCGTCAGCGCCCACTCCCCCAGCTCCTCGTGCGCGCCCGCGTTCTCCGAGAGCACGAGCACCCCGCCTCTCGTGTTCACGAGCGGGGCCTCCTTGGCGACGAGGTTCATGCCGTCGAAGATCGCGTTCACGAGCAGGACGTCAAACTGCTTGTACGCGGCGACGGCCTGCGGGAAGTTGTCCTGCACCTGGAGGTCGAGCGGGACCCAGCCCCCGTGCTGAAAGCGGTCGTTCACGGCACGAGCCGCACGCTGGATGGCGCCCAGGTACTCGGCGTACTCGGGGATGTCCTGCCGGGAGGGATCGAGGAGGGCGAGCATCTGCACGCGGCCGTGCATCTCGGGGTGCGCGTCCAGGTAGAGCTCGTACGCTCGGAAGCCACGCACGACGTTCTTGGACGGGTCGGTGCGGTCGACGCGGACGACGAGGTGCTCGGGCCGCCTGGCCGTGAGCTCGGCCTCCTCGGCCTCGACGGCCGGGCTCGCCGCGATCTCGTCGAACTCGGCCGGGTCCACCGAGATCGGCCGCGCCTGCACCGCGGCGAGACGGTCGCCGATGCGCACGGAGTACGACGTCCAGTCGATCTCCACCCCGAGCACGTCCTCGCAGCTGCGGAGGAAGTTCCGGCGCCAGCGCCTCGTGTGGAGGCTGACGACGTCGTTGGCGAGCAGGCCCTCGTGCACCGCGCGCCGCAGCGGCTCCGGAAGGACGCGCCAGTACTCGGGCATCGGCCACGGCACGTGGACGAAGTGCGCGAGGACGGCGTCCGGCATGCGCTCGCGGACGAGCCCCGGAGCGACGTACAGGTGGTAGTCGTGGAAGAAGACGGCCGCGTCTGGCTCCTGCTCCAGCTCGAGAACGACGGCGTCGGCGAAGTTCCTGTTCACCGGCACGTACCCCTCGTTCCACGCGTGGTGCAGGCCGTGGTCGATGTCCGGCGCGCTCGCGAGACCCCAGAGGAAGTGCTGGATGAACCACAGCATCGGGTTCGCGACGACGTTGTAGTACCAGTCGTACTCGGACGGGTCGTGGACGACGAAGCGCAGCCGGTACGGCGCGCCGCTCCTCGCCGTCTCCGGGATCGGCTCCCCGCCCGCCTCCTCCGCCACCAGCTTGTCCTCCGCCGACATGGCGCTCGCGATCCACGTCACGTCGTGGTGGTCGACCAGGCTTCGCAGGGCGGTCACGAGGCCGCCGCCGCCCCGGCGCGCCACCCGCTCGCCGGCGGCGTCGCGCTCGTGGACGACAGGGCCGCGGTTCGAGACGACGATCAGCTTCCGGCGCCCCGCCATGCGGGACACCCTAGACGTTCGCCGTAGCCCTCAGGCCCGGCGGACGGCGGTCGTCAGCTCCGTGCCGGCCGAATGGTTGCCCGAGAGCTCGTTGAAGAGGGCCAGCCAGTCGCGGAGGAGGCGCGGGGTGAGGAAGCTCCGGCGCACGTACTCCTTGCCCTTGAGCGCGAGCGCGCGGGCGGCGGCCGGATCGTCCAGGATCCGCGACGTGGCGGCGGCGCACTCCTCCACGGAGGAGACGAGGAAGCCGGTCTCGCCGTCCTGGATCTGGTCGACGATCCCGCCCACGCGCCCGGCGACGGTCGGACGTGCCTTCCAGAGCGCCTCCGTGACGGTGAGGCCGAAGCCCTCCCGCACCGACTTCTGCAAGAGCGCCGCCGAGTGCACCTGGAACGCGTTCACCTCCACGGAGCCCACGTTGTTGAGGTTGGAGAGGATGAAGATGTCGGGGTCGCCGTCGGCCGCGTTCACGGTCCGGTTGTAGTACTCCCAGCCCTCGGGGTCGTCGTGGGCCATCGAGCCGACGAGCCCGAGCTGGACCTCGGGATGGCGCTCGCGGACGATCCGCCACGCCTCGATCACGCCGAGTGGGTCCTTCCAGGGGTCGAAGCGGGAGACCTGGGTCACGAGCGGCCGGTCGACGTCGATCCCGAACTGGTCGAGGATGTAGGCGGCGTCCTCGGACGAGAGCGCCATGTTCTTCGGCGCGAGCGGGTCGATGGCCGGCGGCCAGATGTAGGAGGAGGGCAGCCCGTTCGAGGCAGGTACGTACTCGCGCCGGTGGAACACCGCCGCGTCGTACTTCGCCATCCACGGCAGCAGGAAGTCGAGCACCTGGTGGTTCGGCGAGGAGAGGTCGATGTGGCAGCGCCAGATCCAGCGGCCGCCCGACTCGCGCGCGTGCTCGATCATCGCGGCGGGCTGGGGGTCGTGGACGATGACGAAGTCATAGGAGCCCTCGAGCGCGTCGGCGTTGAGGCGGTTGTACTGCCGGAACGTCTCCTTCTGCTCGTCGGTGAGACCCGTCGGGTCGCCCTGGAGCGCGTTGTGGATCGTCTTCGTTACGTCGAAGAACTCGTCCTGGCCGTGGATGATCCGCCACTCCGCCTCGAGCCCGGCGTCGGCCATGAGCGGCACGAGCGTGTAGAGGATCTCCGCGACGCCGCCGCCGAAGGCGGTCGCCGACAGGTGCAGCACGCGCTTACCTGCGAGCGGCTCGGCGAGCGCCTTGATCGAGTCCATCATCCCGCGGCTGGCGAGCGAGGCGTAGTCCCCGAGGAGCTTCGAGCCGACGTTGACTGGCTGTAGCTGCACCGGCGGCGGAGAATACCGCTCGCGGTCAGCCGAGATACTTGATGAACCGCAGACAGGAGCCAGGGCCGGCCGTCCGCGGGCCGATCTCGAGCTCGTCGGTGACGGCGCGGATGATGGCGATGCCGAGACCGCCCTCGTCGAGCTCGTCGCCCTCGGCGCCGAGCGCGGAGGGGTCGAAGCCGCCGCCCTCATCGGAGACCTCGACCGAGAGCTTGCCGTCCCCGAGCTCGTAGCGGATCTCGACGGCGCCGGCGCCGCCCCCGTCTCCGTAGGCGTGCCGGATCGAGTTGGAGCACGCCTCCGTGAGCGCGAGCTTCGCGTCGGCGACGATCTCGGCCTCGACGTCGAGCGGCCGCAGGATGCCGGTCAGGGCGAGGCGTCCGAGCACGATGTACTCGGGCTTCGCCGGGATGAGAAGCGAGACCACCTCAGGGTTGCCGTCGTCGTTCACTCGTTCCTGTCGCCGCAGCCGGGACGCTCCGCGGCAGCAATCTAGCTGTCGGCGGCCGCCACGTCTGCTTCGTGGCGGCCTCTACCCGCCGCCGGGCCCGGCGAAACGGCGAGACGGGCCTCGGCGACCGCAACCGCCTCCGGATTGGAATCGACGAGCACGAAACGGCGGTCGAGGCGCTTGCAGACGGCGCCGAGGGTACCGCTGCCGGCAAACGGGTCGAGACACCAGTCCCCGGGGCCCGTCGAGGCTTGCACCATGCGTGCGACGATGCCCTCCGGCTTCTGTGTCGGATACCCCGTCTTCTCGCGGCCGGTGGGCGAGACGATCGTGTGCCACCAGACGTCGGTGGGGAGCTTGCCGCGGGCCGCCTTCTCCGCCGTGACGAGGCCGGGCGCCATGTACGGCTCGCGCTCGACCGCGGAGGCGTCGAAGCGATAGCGCTCGGGATCCTTCACGTACACGAGGATGGTGTCGTGCTTCGCCGGCCAGCGCCGGCGCGGGCGGGCGCCGTAGTCGTAGGCCCAGACGATCTCGTTCAGGAAGCACTCGCGCCCGAAGAGCCCGTCCAGGAGGACCTTGGCGTAGTGGGCCTCGCGGTAGTCGAGGTGGAGGTACAGCGTCCCCGTCGGGGCGAGCAGGCGCCGGATCTCCGAGAGACGCGGCTCCAGGAAGCCGAGGTAGTCGTCGAAGGCATCCGGATAGGACGACTCGGCGAGGAGCCGGGTGGCATAGCGGCGGCCGCCGAAGCCGATTCGGTCGCCGTCAGCGTCCGCGACGGCCGCGAGGGTGCGCCGGGTCTGAGCCCGACCGGTGTTGAAGGGCGGATCGGCGTAGACGAGCTCGAACGTCTCGTCGTCGAAGCGGGGAAGCAGCTCGAGGTTGTCCCCGAGCAGGATCGCGTCCTCGCTGGGCCTCACGGCGGCCGAGTCTAGACGGCGGCCCGGCGCGCCCTCTGGGCCTAGTTCAGGCGCGGAGGCGTCGACGGCCGTTCGCCGAGGACGACCGTGACCGTCTCCTGGAGGTTCCCGCGCAGGATCGTCAGCTCGACGGACTGGCCGGGCAGGGCCCGCTGGGTGATCGCGCGGACGACGTCCTCGGCGGACTCGACCGCAGTCCCGTCGATCGCCACGATCAGGTCGCCGCCCGTCTGGATCGGCACGCCCTGGAACTCGCGCTCGCGCTCGCCGCCGCGCAGTCCGGCCTGGGCGGCCGGGCTGTCGTCGACGACCTCCTGGACCGCCGCGCCCTCGGCGCCGAAGCCGAGCTCCTCGGCGAGACGCGGCGTGACCGTCTGCGTCGTGATGCCGAGCCACGCGTAGCGGACGCGCCCGCTCTGGATCAGCTGCTCCATCGAGCGCCGCGCGGCGTTGATCGGGACGGCGAAACCGACGCCCTCGGCGGTCCCGGACTCGCTGCGGATCTGAGCGTTGACGCCGACCACCTCTCCGCGACCGTTGAACATCGGCCCGCCGGAGTTGCCGCGGTTGATGGGCGCGTCCGTCTGGATCGCGTCGATGAGGTTGTAGCCGGACGTGAGCGACTCGATCGAGCGCTCGATGGCCGAGACGACGCCCACGCTCAGCGAGCTCTGCTCGCCAAACGGGCTTCCGATCGCCGCCACCGGCTCGCCGACCACGACCTCGGCCGAGTCGCCGAGCGGCACCGGGCTCACCGGATGGTCCTCGGGGTCGACCTTGAGCAGGCCGACGTCGTCGTAGAGGTCCCACCCGACGATCTCGGCCGGGACGCGCTCGCCGTCCCGGTACTGGACGTAGATCGTGTCGGCCGCCTCCGGCTCTTCGCCGGCTGCGTTCTCCCCCGCAGTGGTGATCACGTGCGAGTTCGTGAGCACGTAGCCCTCGTCGGAGACGACGAACCCCGAGCCCTGGGCCGCGGCACCGGGCGCGTCCTGCCCCCCGAAGAGCGCGTAGATCGTGACGACGCCCGAGGCCCGCTTGCGGTAGATCTCGCTGGCGTCGAAGCCGGTCCCCGGGAGCGGTTTCGCCGCGTCCTCCTCCACCCGGGCGGCTGCAGGCGTGGCCCCGTTCGCAGCGGGCACGAGCACGGTCTGGGTCGCCTCGCCATCGTCGTCCACCCAGCCGACGGCCTTGCCGAGGGCCAGCGCGGCCGTGCCGCCGAGAAGGGCGGACACCACGGCGACGACGGCGATGACGCCCGGGCGGGTCACGTCCGACTCATCGTAGTGACCCCGTGCCGAAAGGGGCGGCACCGAGGATTCGTGCCGATTGTGACTAGGAGCCCTCGCCGACCGGAGCAGGAACGGGCTCGGGCTCCGGCGCTTCGGGCGGGAGCGTCAATGCCTCCGCGGCAGGCAGGAGGAGCGTGAACACGGTCTCGCCGGGACGCGAGGAGAGCTCCAGCGAGCCGCCCATGCGGGCGGCCAGCTCGGAGGCGATCGCGAGCCCGAGCCCGCTCCCGAAGGCCTTGCCCCCGGCCGCGCGGTAGAACCGCTGGAACAGGTGCTCCTGGTCGGCCGCCGGGATGCCCGGCCCGTCGTCGCGCACGACGAGCGCGGAGCGGCCGTCGCGGCGGGCGACGGTCACCTCCACGGCGGAGCCGGCGGGCGTGTGCCGGATCGCGTTCTCGACGAGGGCACGGCCGATCTGCTGCACGCGGACATCGTCTCCCAGCGTCGCCACCGGCTCCTCCGCGACCACGCTCAGGCCGTGCTCCTCCGCGTCGGCGACCGCGCGGAACTCGTCCACGACCGTCCGCGCGCTCGCGGCGAGGTCGAACGGCCGCTTCTCGACCTCGAGCTGGCCGGCGTCGAGCCGCGAGAGGTCGAGCAGGTCGGTCGCGAGACGCGTGAGACGCTCGATCTGGCCGCGCATCTCGCCGAGGAAGTCACGGCGGACCTCGGGGTCCATCTCCTCGTCCTGCAGGAGCTCGACGAATCCGCCGAGCGAGAAGAGCGGCGTCCTCAGCTCGTGCGAGGCGTTGGCGATGAACTCGTGCCGCGCGCGATCGAGCACCGCCAGGCGCGCGCGCATGGAGTCGAACGCCGTCGCGAGCTGCCCGACCTCGTCGCGCCCGGTGTCGACGACCGGCGTCTCGAAGTCGCCGCCCGCAAGCCGCTCGGCCGCCGCCTCGAGCCGCCGGATCCTCCGCGTGAAGCTCCACGCCACGAGGTAGCCGCCGAACCACGAGACGAGCAATGCCACGCCGCCGGCGATCGCGAGCGTCCGGGTGACGAGCGCGACGTTCGCGAGGGTGTCGTCGAGCGGCGCCGAGAGGAGCACGATCTCCTCGCCGCCCAGGGGAGCCGCCACCTGGGCGAACTCCCGGTCGACGCGGCTGACGGTCCCGCTCCGACGCTCCTCCGACTCGGCGGCGGCCGTGGCGACCGGGTCCTGGCGCACCTCTTCGTCCGAGGGGTAGCCGCTGTCGGCGACCACCGCGAGAGAGTCCGCGATGCGCGAGAGCACGATCACGCGCGCGTCGAAGGTCTGGTCGAGCGCGATCGCGCGCCCCTGGTACTCGAGCCGGTTGGGACTGTTCCGGAACGTCCTGAGCGCCGCCGGCATCGCCCGCTCGAGCTCCTCGAGCTTGGCGTCGACGAGCCGCGACTCGAGCTGGGGCGCCACGGCCACGTAGACGATCGCGAGGGCGCTCGCGACGACCGCGAAGAGGATGAGCCCGGCCTTGATGCTCAGGCTCAGGATCGGCTGCTGCTTCACCGTTGCTCCCGGAAGCGGTAGCCGGCGCCCCGCACCGTGAAGATGAACTGCGGCTCGCCCGGGTCGTCCTCGATCTTCTCGCGCAGATGCCGCACGTGAACGTCGATCGTGCGCGGGTCGCGGAACTCGGAGCCGCCCCACAGGTCGTCCAGGAGCGCTTTTCGCGTGAAAACGCGGCCGGGGTTGGCCGCGAGCGTGCGCAGGAGCTCGAACTCGAGGTACGTCAGCTGCACCGCGTGCCCGCCCACCTCGACCGCCCTCCGCGCCGTGTCGATCCTGAGGCCGTCCACCTCGACCAGCTCGTCCCGCACAGCCAGGGAGGGCAGTTGGGCTCGCCGCAGGAGCGCCCGCACGCGACTCATGAACTCGCGGATCGAGAACGGCTTCGTGATGTAGTCGTCGGCGCCCAGCTCGAGGCCGAGCACCTTGTCGCCCTCGTCGCCGCGGGCGGTCAGCATGATGATCGGGACGGCGCTGCGCTCCTCCCGCAGGCGCCGGCAGACCGCCAGCCCGTCGAGGCGCGGCAGCATGAGGTCGAGGATGACGAGGTCGACCGGCTGCTCGCGGTAGCGCGCGAGCGCCTCCTCCCCGTCCCGCGCCTGCACGACCCGATACCCCTCGCGTTCGAGAGGGTAGGCGAGGAGCTTCTGCACCGACTCCTCGTCGTCGACGAGCAGCACCGTGAGTCGCCGATCCATGCCCGGCTAAGGATAGGGACGGGGCCCGCGCGCGCCGTGGTGGCAGCAGGCGGCACTAGACTCCGGGAGCCAATGGCCGCAGACGCACCACGCCGGCGGCCGCGGCGAGGGTCCCTCGAGCGGCCGGTCTCGACGCGGATCTACCGAGCCGCGTGGCTCGCCGTCGCGGTGCCTCTCCTGGTGGCTGCCTTCAGCGTCGGGCGCCCCGACGCCCTCCCCGATCCGCAGGTGCGGCCGTTCTTCGACCAGGCGACTGCCGTTCAGTTCACCCGCGAGCTGACGACGCGCTTCCCGGACCGCTCACCGGGCTCCGACGGCGCGCGGGAGGCCGCGGACTGGGTCGAGGCCAGGCTGCAGGAGTACCGCTTCACGGTCGAGCGGCAGACCTTCTCGGCAGACATCCCCGGCCGTGGGACCGAGGAGCTGGTCAACCTGATCGCGGTCGCTCCGAGCTCCGCGGAGGCCGGCGTGCAGTCCCAGCGCGCGATCGTCGTGCTCGCCCACCGCGACAACCTCGGGCTCTCGCCCGGCGCGGACGACAACGGCTCGGGAACGGGAGCGCTGCTCGAGCTCGCACGCGATCTCGGCAACGCCTCCCTCGCTCACCCGTTCGTGCTCGTCTCCACGGACGGCGGCGCCTTCGGCGGGCTCGGGGCGGAGCGCTTCGCCGAGAGCTCGCCCTACGACGGCCGTATCGCCGCGGTCGTCAACCTCGATGCGATCGGCGGCACCACCTCGCCACGCCTCGAGTTCGGCGGCGACACGGCCCGGCTCCCGAGCCCGACCCTCCTGGCGACGGCGAGTGCCGCCGTGCAGCGCCAGGCCGGGGTCGAGCCCACGCGCCCCGGGGCGGCCGCGCAGCTCGTCGACCTCGCGTTCCCGTTCAGCTTCTACGAGCAGGCGCCGTTCGTCTCGCGCGGAGTCTCGGCGGTCACGATCACCACCGGGAACGGCCGCCCACGCGCGCCGGCGGGCGACACACGCGCCAACCTCGAGGGGGAGCGCGTCGGCGAGCTCGGCCGGGCGGCGCAGGCGCTGCTCGGCTCGCTCGACCAGGCGGCCGAGGTCACGCGCGGCACGCAGTCCTACCTCTACTTGGGGGACCGGATCCTGTACGGCTGGACGCTCCAGTTCCTGCTCGTGGCGGCGCTGATCCCGTTCCTGGCGGCGACCATCGACCTCTTCGCCCGCTGCCGCCGCCGCCACATCGCGCTGCGCCCGGCTCTGCGCAGCTACCTGAGCCGACTGGGCGTCTGGCTCTGGCTCGGGCTCATGCTCGCGCTCTTCGTCGCTGCGGGACTCCTCCCGAGCGGCGCCGACCGGCCGCTCGCGCCCGACGCCCCCCCCGCCGGCGACTGGCCCGCGGCGACGGTCGCCGTGCTCTTCGCCGTCTCGGCGCTCGCGTGGCTCGTCGTGCGGCCGCGCCTCGCACCGACGCGCTCGATCGCCCGTCAGGAGGAGCTCGGCGGCCACCTCGCCGCCATGCTCGTCCTCGCGGTGATCGCGCTCGTTGTGGCGGCGCTGAACCCGTTCACGCTCCTCTTCGTCCTGCCCTCGCTGCACGCCTGGCTCTGGCTTCCACAGGTCTCCGACCGCGGGCGTGCAGCGCAGGCCGCGGTCTACGCGCTCGGCTTCGCCGGCCCGGCGCTCCTGCTCGCCTCGTTCGCCTTCCGCTACGAGATGGGGCTCGGCGCGCTCTGGTACCTGCTCGGGCTCACCACGGTCGGCTACGTCCCCTTCGCGTTCGTGCTCGCCTTCCTCGCCTGGGGCGCCGCCGCAGGGCAGGTCGGCGCGGTCGCCTTCGGCCGCTACGCGCCCTATCCGGACGTCGCCGAGCGGTCGCGCGGGCCGCTGAGGGAAGCCGCTCGCCAGGCTATCCTCGTCTGGAGGCGGTCCCGGCGACGGCACCTCACCGCCGTTGACTCGCGGGAGGACGGGGCCGAAGCTGAGTCAGTGGAGGGCTGATGAAGAGGCGGCGCCTGGGAACGGTCCTGATCGTCGGCGGGCTGCTCGTGCTCGCCTACGCGGCCGCGGTCCTCTTCTGGCGCGATCCGGTCACCGACCTCTACAACCGCTACCAGCAGAACCGCCTCGAATCGGCCCTCGAGCAGGAGTTCGCAGCCTGGGACGCGACGTTCCCGCCGGCGACAGAGGCGGAGGCCGAGGAGGAGAGCTCTCCCCGGACGACGCCCGCCGCCGCGCGCGCCGCCACCGCCAGGGACGCCCGCCGCTTCCTTGCCCGCCTCGAGCTCGGACAGGCCTTCGGGCGGCTCGAGATCCCCGGGATCGACCT
Organism: Gaiellaceae bacterium; assembly: GCA_050697735.1. Taxonomy (GTDB): domain Bacteria; phylum Actinomycetota; class Thermoleophilia; order Gaiellales; family Gaiellaceae; genus JAIBJN01. Next base: position 11,115 of record JBOHAM010000054.1, read on the forward strand.
CGAGGCGGTCGTGGTGCACGGCACCCGCTGGGGGGCGGACCTCACGCGGGGCCCCGGCCACTACGAGCGGACGACGGTGCCCGGTCTCGGCAAGACCGTCGGCGTGGCGGGCCACCGCACCTCCTTCGGCGCGCCGCTCCGGCGGATCGACGACATCGAGGTGGGCGACCGGATCACGCTCGAGATGCCGTACGCGACCTTCCGCTACAGCGTCTTCGAGCACGAGATCGTCGACTCCGACGACTGGAGCGTGATCGAGAACCGCGGCTTCGACACGCTCATGCTCTCGGCCTGCCACCCGCTCTACAGCGCCTCCCAGCGCTGGATCGTCTATGCCCGGCTCGTCGAGGTGCGCCCGCGCGCGGGCGAGGCCTACACGCTCGCGGCTCCCAGCTAGACCGGTAGGAAGCGGACGGAGGAGCCGGCGGCGATCTCGCCCTCGCCCGCCTCCACGAGGACGAGCGCCGAGGCGCGGCCCGCACGCACGATCATGTGCGACTCCTGCCCGGCGAGAGGGTGGAGCACGGGCTCGCCGTCGCCGGCCTCGAGCCTCGCGCGGACGAGCTCTTCCCGCTCGGCGTTGCGGCGAACGGGGACGCCGAGGGTCCCGCGTTGGAACGCGGGCAGCGGCTCGGGGAGGCCCAGGAGCGCGTTGACCGCCGGGCGCACCAGCACCTCGAAGGTCGCCAGCACCGAGACGGGGTTCCCGGGCAGGTTGAAGACCAGGTGGTCGCGGCGCACCCCGAACGCGACCGGCTTGCCCGGCTTCATCGCCACGCCCCAGAAGACCTCCTCGACCCGCAACTCCGCCTGCACCCGGCGCACGAGGTCGTGGGGGCCGACCGACGCTCCCCCCGTGGTGACGAGCATGTCGGAGCCGAGCAGCGCGCGCTCGAGGGTGCGGCGGTGCTCGTCCTCGTCGTCGGCGACGACGCCCAGCTGCATCGGCACCGCGCCCGCGAGCTGGAGGGCGGTGGCGAGAAGCAGGCCGTTCGACTCGTAGATCTGGCCGTCCGCGAGCGCTTCCCCCGGGCGGCGGAGCTCCGAGCCGGTGACGAGGATCCCCACCCGCGGCCGCTTCGCACAGCGCACCTCGGCGACCCCGGCGGCACCGAGTGCTCCGACCTGGCCCGGGCCGAGGACCGTCCCCGGGCCGAGCACGGTCTCGCCCGCGGCAACGTCGCCGCCGCGCTCGCGCACGTTTGCCCCGGCCGGAACGGGCTCGCGGATGGAGACGCCCTCCGCCCCTTCCTCCACCAGCTCCAGCGGCACGACGGCATCGGCGCCCTCCGGCACGACGCCCCCGGTGGCAATCGCCATGGCCTCGCCAGGAGCGAGCGGCCGTGAGGCGGGAGCGCCCGCAGCAACCCGCTCCACGACCGGGAGCGTGACCGGCGTCGCCTCCGTATCCGCCGCCCGCAGCGCGTAGCCGTCCATCGCCGAGCTCGGGAAGGGCGGCAGGTCGACGGCGGCGGCTGCGGGCTCGGCCAGTACGCGCCCGGCAGCGCGTTCGATCGGCACGCGCTCGGCCTCGAGCGGCCGGACGCGCTCGAGCACGAGCCGCTGGGCCTCCGCGATGGAGATCAGCTCGGGCACGACGGGCATTACGTTAGAGGGGAACGGCGTCGCGCAGGAGGTAGGCCGACATGGCCAGCGCGAGCAGGCGCGCCGGGCGGTCCTCTTCGACGGCGGCGAGCGGGACTGCCCAGACCGCGTACCACGGCACCAGCCAGGACGTCGCCACGAGGAGCAGCCCTGCGGTCAGCGCCAGCCGCGCCCGGCCCCGCCACGCCTCGCGCAGGAGCCAGACGTACGCGAGGACGAAGCCGGCGGCGAACACGGCGGCCACCGCACCCTCCGGGAGCCCGAGACCGTCGGCGAGCTGTACCGGGATCGCGTAAGAGGCGCGGTCTTCGGCGAGGTTGCCGGCCAGCGGGCCGATCGCGCCGAGCCAGGAGAGGCCGTACCGCCATGTGGCGATCGCCACGATCACGGCGGCCGCGATCCCGAGCCCGCGGTGGTCGATGCGCCGCCCGATGCGCCGTGCCTCGAGCAGGCGGAGCGGCAGGAAGAGCAGCGGCACCCACTTGACGGCGATCGCGAGCGCCCAGGCGACGCCGGCGAGCGCGCGGCGGCCCGAGGCAGCCAGCGCGAGCGCGGCGAGCACCAGAGCCATCATCCAGGCGTCGTTGTGCCCCCCGCCGGCGAAGTGCAACGCGAGGAGCGGGTTCCAGCCCACGAACGCCGCCGCCAGCGCAGGCCGGGGCGAGAGCCGCGCAGCGAGCAGGACGAGCGCCACCATGGCGAGGGCGGCGAGCGCCTTGTACACCAACGCGGCCGCCTCCTCCGACTCGCCGACCGCGGCCGCGTGGGCCTCCGAGGCGAGCGTGAACCCCGGCCCGTACACGGACGTCGTGTCGTGCCAGTAGGACCCCATGAGCGGGAACGCCGGATCCTCGGGGAAGTCGCTGGGGACGTCCTCGTACGGGTTGCCGTCGTGGACGACCGCGATCCGCGCGTAGTCCCAGTACGTGTAGAGGTCGGTCGAGAGGAGGACGGGGCCCGCGAGCGGCAGGAGCTGGACCGCGCAGGCGACTACGACCACGGCGCGGAGACGGCGGGGAGCCTCCGGCCGGGAGAGTACGAGCAGCCCGGCGAGGTACGCGGCGAAGGCGGCGACCGCAGCGGCGAGGTACAGCCACGCCCAGGTGGAATCGCCGCCCTCGTGCTCGGGGACGAGCGGCGAGGCCTCCGGGAACGCGAACGCCACCGCCGCGCCCACGAGCCCGAGGACGAGCCCGCCGCAGACGAGGGCGAGGACGCCCCGGCCGGGCCTCACTCAGGTTCGGTCGTGGTGGGCGGAGGCTCGGTGGTCGTGGGGGGAGGCGCCGTGGTGGCGGGCGGGGGCTCGGTGGTGGTCGTGGGCGGCTCCTCGCCGCCGCCGCCGCCTCCGCCGTCGTCGTTCTTCTTCTTCTCCTTCTTCTCCTTCTCCTCCGGAGCCCCGTGGAAGGCGTACTCGCCGGTGAAGGGCACCCACACGGCCGGGTTCCGCGGGAAGGGCCACGTGAGGTAGGGCATGCCGGCGTAGGCCCGCGACATGAAGAGCCGCCAGATCGTGGCCGGGAACGTCCCCCCGGCGACCGTGATCCCGTGGACGCTGTTCATCTCGATCTGCGCGTTCGGGTAGCCGACCCAGACGACCGTCGAGGCTCGAGGCGTGTAGGCGGCGAACCAGGCGTCCGCGTAGTTGTCGGTCGTGCCCGTCTTGCCGGCGATCGCGGGGTCGCCGTAGTCCGCGCCCGTCCCCGTCCCGCCGTCGACGTTCTGCTGGAGGATCCTCGTCACCTCGTAGGCGACCCCGTCCGGCATCACGCGCTTGCGCTTGGCGACGCCCCAGCCGGCGCCGCGGTCGATCTTCCCGTTCGGGAGCACGACCTTGCGGATCGCCATCGGCTCCGAGTAGACACCGCCCGCTGCGAGGGTCGCGTAGGCGGAGGCCATCTCGAGCACGGAGACGGAGTTCGACCCGAGCCCGATCGACGCGACGGGCTGAAGCTTCGTCTTGATCCCCATCTGGCGCGCGACCCTGACCACGTTCTCCGGGCCGACGTCGAGCGTCAGGCGCGCGAACACCGTGTTGTCCGAGCTCAGGGTCGCGCTCGCGATGGACATCGGCCCCGAGTACGAGTGGCTATACGTGGCGACGTCCCAGGGCTCCGAGTTCGGGTCCGGCTGCCAGTGGAACGGCGCCGAGAGATACCGCGTCGAGCCCGGGTTGATGCCCTGGCGGATCGCCTCCGTGAGCACGAACGTCTTGAACGACGAGCCCGACTGGCGCCGGCCCTGCGCGGCGAGGTTGAACTGGAGGTTCTTCCGGCCGGGGGCGACCGAGGTCATCGCGCGGATGGCGCCGTTCTTCGGGTTGATGGAGACGATCGCGGAGGCGGGGTCGCCGTCTTCGGTGAGGGTCTCCTTGATCGCCCGGACGGCGAGCTTCTGGAAGCGCGGGTCGATCGTCGTGTAGACGCGGAGGCCGCCGCCCCGCACGGTCGCGGCGCCGTACTTGTCGATCAGCTGCTCGCGCACGAAGCTGAAGAAGTACGGCTCGCGGATCTTCGTGTAGAGCTGCCCGGCCTTGAGCTGGAGGGGGCTCGCGACCGCTTTCGCGTACTGCGCCGCGTCGATGTAGCCGGAATCGCGCATCGCGGCCAGCACCTCGTTGCGCCGGCGTACGGCCTCGTCGGGGCGGCGGAACGGGTCGTAGATCGAGGGAGCCTGCGGCAGGCCGGCGATGAGCGCGGCCTGGACGAGGTTCAGCTCGGCCGCGTGGCGGGAGAAGTACGTCTGGGCGGCCGCCTCGGCGCCATAGGCGTGGCTGCCGAAGTAGACCTGGTTGAGGTACGTCTCGAGGATCCTGTCCTTCCGCCACCCCTTCAGGTCTCCGCCGAGCGCTCCGGCCGGGGCCGCGCCCCAGATCGTCGGCAGGCCCTCCTCCTCGAGCTTCAGCGCGAGACAGGCCTCCTTCGTCTTCCGCTCCCAGGAGACCTCGTTCCCGATGTAGAGGTTGCGGACGAGCTGCTGCGTCAGGGTGGAGCCGCCCTGGACGATCTCACCGCTCTCGAGGTTCTTCACCGCGGCGCGCACGATGCCCTCGTAGTCGAGCCCGTCGTGGGAGTAGAAGCGGCGGTCCTCGATCGCGACCGTGGCCTCGGCGAGGACCGGCGACATCTGCTCGAGCGCGACCGGCTGGCGATTCTTCTCCGCCGGGATCGCGCCGAGGACGGAGCCGTCGACCGCGTACACGAAGGAGTTCTGGCCGATCGAGACCGGCCGCAGGGAGGCCAGCGAGCAGCTCTCCCGGAATGCTTGCGCGCCGGTGAAGGCCGCCGCGGCGAGCACGGCGCAGGTGGTGAGCACGACGGCGAACACCGTGACCAGCACGAAGCGACGGGACTGCGTCCGGTCGCGGCGGCGGCGGTCGCGGCGGCGACGGCGGTGGCGGTTGTTCGCGGCGGTCCCGTTGCCGTTGCCCTTGCCGTTGCGGCCGCGGCCGTTCCCGGCAGGGGTCATGAGTAGATGCCCTCCGACTTCAGCCGCTCGAAGGCTGCGCGCCTGAGCGCCGAGCTGGCCTCGCTCACCTGCGCCGCGGTCCGGGTCCAGGCCTCCACCGTCACGACGGCACCCGCCGGCTCGATCTGGGTCACGTGAACGTTCGGCTCCTTGTCGGTCATCGTCTCCGGAAGACGTCGCGCCTCGTCGAGAAGCAGCTCGAGCACCCGGTCGAGATCGGCGGTGAGCGGCACGGAGACTCTCACCGCCGCCAGATGCTCCGCTCCGGCGATGGTCGCATTCCTGATGGTATCGGAGGCCAGCTTGGCATTCGGCACGTAGTACCGGGCTCCGTCGCCCGCCCGGATGACCGTGTAGGTGAGGTGGATGGCGTGCACGGTGCCCGAGGCGCCGGCTACCGAGACGCTGTCGCCGAGGCGGAGCGGCTGAGTGAAGGCGATCATGACCCCCGCGACGAAGTTCGAGAGCGTCGACTGCGCCGCGAGCCCGAGGACGAAGGCAACCACCGCGGACGAGGCGAGGATGCTGCCGGCCACGGCCTGCACGGCGGGCACGACCAGGAGCGCGCTCAGCACGCCGACGGTGACGATGATGGCGAAGGCACTGCGGCGAACGACGCGGTAGACCGTGAGCGTCTCCGGCCGCAGCCTCAGGCGGCGGGAGATCATGCGGTCGACGAGACGCGCGACGACGAACGTCAGCAGCAGGACGCCGCCCGCAACGGCGAGCCGCTCGATCCACTCGTTGTCCATCGGAGCTGAGTTTCTCAGAAGGGGAGGCGCTTCCTGCCCGCGAAGCCCCCTTCGAGCCCGTGCCAGTGCGCCACCTCGGGCTCACCGAGCTCCCAGCAGAGCAGCACCGTGTCGCCGCTCTCCGGATGCCGGGCCGGGAAGTCGAGCAGCCCGCGGTCGAGATCCTTGAGCTGGACGCCGCCTGCCTGGATCTCCTCGACGAGCTCGGCAACGCGGCCGGCCGCACGGGCAGCCTTCCCGCGCAGCTCGGCCAGGCTACGGTGGTCGATCCGGCCGCCGTTCCCGGCCACGGCCGTCTCGGCGCCGCGTAGGTCGTCTGCGAGGGCGGCGAGCGCGCGCCGCTCCTGCACCAGCCGCTCAGCGAGGGGGCGGAGCGTCGTGAGGGCCTCGTTCGCCTCCTCCGGCGTGAAGAAACGCATTTGGACATAGTGACGGCCGTCGTGACCTGCCGCCCGGCCCTCATCGGCATGCTCGCGCTGCTCGCCGCTGCGGGCTGCGGCGAGCGGGACGAGCCCCTCGGCCCGCTCGAGCAGTCCTACCCGGTCACCGTCCAGGGGGCGGGCGACCGGCCCACCGTGGGGACCGAGCGGCCCGAGCGGATCGTTGCCCTCGATCCCGGCGGAGCCGAGCTCGTCCTCGCCCTGGGCGCCCGCGACCGCCTCGTCGGGGTCCCCGCCGGCATGCGACGCGGCGAGCAACCGAACGAGGCCCCGCCCGACGCCGAGACGACGACGGACAGCACGCTCCAGGTACGCACCGACGTGGTCCGGCGACTCGAGCCGGATCTGATCGTCGCCGCCTCGACCACCGACCTCCTCGACCGGACGCGGATCCAGCGGCAGACGGGCGCGGTCCTCTACGTGCAGCCGGGCTCGTCCGTCGAGGACGTCCTCCGGGCGACGCTCGAGCTGGGCACGCTCATCGGCGAGCCGGTGGCCGCCCGTGGGGTCGCGTCGGACATCCGCACGCGCGTGGCGGCAGTGGAGGAGCGGATCGCCGACGAGCCGCTCGTGACGACGTTCGTGGACACCGGCTTCTTCATCACCATCCCGGAGCGCTCCCTTCTAGGCGACCTGATCGGCCGCGCCCGCGGAGAGAGCGTGGCGGGCCCGACGCCGGGGCCCGAGCCCTTCCCGCCGGCTCGGCTGCGCGCGCTCGACCCGGACGTCTACCTGGCCACGTCGGACAGCCGCGTGACGCTCGCCGACCTGCGCGCCGATCCGCGAGTCGACGACCTGCGCGCCGTCCGGCGGGGACGCTTTGCGATCCTGCCCTCGGGCCTCGTCAACCGGTCGGGCCCGCGGATCGGACAGGCGCTCGAGGTGGTCGCCGAGGCACTGCACCCCAATGCCTTCCGCTAGCGCGCTCGACGCCGTCACCGTGGACGCGATGGGCACGCTGGTCGAGCTCGACGCGCCGGCGGACCGGCTCCGCGCAGAGCTCGTGGCGGCGGGGGTCGAGCGCACGCGGGACGAGGTGGCGGCCGCGTTCCGGGCCGAGGTCGAGTACTACCTGCCGCGGACGCTCGAGGGCCGTGACGAAGGGAGCCTGGCCGACCTGCGTCGCCGCTGCACCGCCGTCTTCCTCGAGCACGCGCGCGCCGAGCTCGACCCGGAGGGCTTCGTGCCCTCGTTCGTGGCCGGCATCGTCTTCCGCCCGCTCGAGGGGGTGGAGGCAGCCCTGAGACGGCTCCGGCGCGCCGGCCTGGCGCTCGCCTGCGTCTCCAACTGGGACGTCTCGCTCGAGTCGCAGCTCGAGCGCGCCGGCCTCGCCGGCTTCTTCGACGAGATCGTCAGCTCGGCGGAGACGGGCGCGGCGAAGCCCGACCCGGCCGTCTTCGCCACGGCGCTCGCACGTCTCGGCGTTCCCGCCTCCAGAGCGCTCCACATCGGCGACGGCCCCGGCGACCGCGACGGTGCGGCCGCCGCCGGTCTCGCCTTCGAGCCCGTGCCGCTCGCTACGCTCCCCGAGCGGCTGGGACTTGGGCCAGGCCCCTGGGGCCCCTGGAGCCGCCGGCTATGACCGAGCGCAGGCGAGGCATTTCCACACGCGCGATCCACTCGCCCCCGGCGAAAGCGGGGCCGGGGGAGCCGGTGGTCGGGCCGATCGTCGCCTCGACGACCTTCGCGTTCGAGCGGGTGGCCGATCTGGGCCGGGTGATCGCCGAGGAGGAGTACGGCTTCACCTACTCACGCCTGCGCAACCCGACAGTCGAGGAGCTGAGCGCCGTCGTCGCCGAGCTCGAGAGCGCCCAGGCCGCGCAGGCCTTCAGCTCCGGCATGGCGGCGATCAGCGCGACGCTCCACTCGACCCTGAGCGAGGGCGACACGCTGCTCCTGCCGCACCAGCTCTACGGCACCACCTACGGGCTCGCGGAGACGCAGCTCCGCCCGCGCGGCATCGACGTCGTCTATCTCGACGTGACCGACCCGGCCGCCTGGGAGCGACCGGCGCGCGTCCGCCTGGTCGAGACGATGGCGAACCCGGGCTTCCCGCTCGCCGACCTCGCCGCCTTCGCGCAGACGAAGGGCGACGGACTGCTGGTCGTGGACAACACCTTCGCCTCCCCGGCCCTCTGCCGACCGCTCGAGCTCGGCGCCGACCTCGTCGTCGAGTCGGCGACGAAGTCCCTGACCGGCCACCACGACGTGTCCGCGGGGGTGGTCGCCGGCAGCCGGGAGCTCGTGGCCGGCGCACGCAACCACCTGATCCAGGTCGGCTCGGTTCTCGACCCGTTCCCTGCCTTCCTTGTCCGCCGCGGGCTGAAGACGCTCTCCCTGCGCATGGAGCGCCACAGCCTGAACGCGCTCGCGGTCGCCCGCTTCCTCGAGGCACACGAGAAGGTCGAGCGGGTGCTCTACGCGGGCCTCGAGAGCTATCCGCAGTACGAGCTGGCGCTCCGCCAGCTCGACGACTCCGGCGGGATGCTCGCGCTCGAGCTGGCCGGCGGGCGCGAGGCGGGGGAGCGGTTCATGGACGCTCTGCGCCTCTGCGGGCGCGCCACCAGCCTCGGCGGGGTGGACACGGTCCTCCATCACCCAGCCTCGACGAGCCACCGCCAGTACTCGCAGGAGCAGCTCGCAGCCGCCGGCATCACGCCGGGCCTCCTCCGCGCCTCCATAGGGTGTGAGGATGCCGACGATGTCGTCGCCGATCTCGAGCAGGCCCTCGCGCAGGCCTAGCCCGCTCCCGGTCGCGATCTGGCTCGCGATCTCGGCGCTCCTCATCCTGATCGCCTTCTGGGCCCAGGGCCAGGACACGTCCACCGAGGACGTGCTCTACGACGTCGACCTCGCCGTCAACGGGGCGATCTTCTACGGGATCATGATCCTCGCCAGCCTGCTGATCGCGCGCTCGTACCGCCGGCCCATCAACGCGCTCGGCTTCCGCCGCTTCCGCCGGCGCTGGGTCTGGATCTCGTTCGGCATCGTCGTCGCGACGATCGTGATCGCGCGCGTCCTCGAGCCCATCCTCCACGGCGGCCGGGAGCAGGGGCTCGCACCCGAGGAGTGGCAGCCCGAGCACGCCGCAGCCTTCGGCCTCAACGCGGCTGTCGTCGTCCTGCTCGGCCCCTTCGCAGAGGAACTCTTCTTCCGCGGGCTGGGCGTCCGGGCGCTCGCCGTCTTCGGCGGCATCGCCGCGATCCTGATCAGCGGCGTGATCTTCGGGCTCGTCCACGGCATCCTGGGCGCCCTGCCGCCGCTCGTCTTCTTCGGCGTCGGTCTCGCCTGGGTGCGCCTCCGCTCCGCAAGCGTCTGGCCGAGCTTCATCGCGCATGCGAGCTACAACGGCCTCGGAATCCTCCTGCTCGTCCTCGCCTGGGCGACGGACACGCCGGTCAACTGAGCCGCGTATCCTGAGCGCCTGTGCGGCCGGCCGACCCCGAGCAGGACCCTCGCGTCCGCGAGCTTCGCGGACGCATCGGCGCGGCCGACCGGGCCATCCTCGGGGCCGTGAACGAGCGCCTCGAGCTCGTGCGCGAGCTGCGCGAGCACAAGCTCGCCCAGGGCTGGACCTTCGTCGACCGCGGGCGGGAGAAGCGGTTGCTGGAGGAGCTCGCCGGCGCGAACGGCGGGCCGCTCAGCGAGGACGGGCTCCGGAAGCTCTTCGCGGATGTGCTCGCGCTGACGAAGCGCGAGCTCGAGGCCGGCTAGACGTCGGAAAAGTCATCCGGCTTGACCTCGTCGAGGAACTTCTTGAACTCCTCGACGACCTCCTCCTCGTTCACGTCCTCGTGCTCGAACTCGATCGCGCTCTCCTCGATCACCGACTCGGCGGCGAAGATCGGGGCACCCGAGCGAACGGCGAGAGCGATCGCGTCGCTCGGCCGCGAGTCGATCTCGATCTCGGACCCGTCCACCTGGACGGTGATGAGCGCGTAGAACGTGTTCTCGCGCAGCTCGGTGACCGCGATGCGGACGACACGGG
>JBOHAM010000055.1:0-3355 GCA_050697735.1 Gaiellaceae bacterium
TGGTTTCCCCTGCGGGAGCGAGCCGAAGGCGAGCGACGCTCATGCCGCTCTCAGCGCCTGCCGCACCCGCTCGGCCGGCGGCAGCTCGGGATCGGTGTCCGCGAGGCGCTGCTCGGCCTCGGCGACCGAATAGCCGAGCTCCACGAGGGCGTCGCGCGCGACGACGTGGCCGTCGCCCGCGCCCAGGTGCGGGGCCTGCTCCACGGCGGCGAGCGGGGCGATTCGCTCCTTCAGCTCGAGGACGACGCGCTGGGCCGTCTTCTTGCCGATGCCGGGGATCGTCTGGAAGAGCGCGGCGTCCTCGCGGACGATGGCGCGCCGAAGCTCCCCGGGCGAGTAGCCCGAGACGATGGCGAGCGCGACCTTCGGGCCGACACCCGAGACGGCGAGGAGCTGCTCGAAGAGCTCGCGCTCGGCGACGTCGGCGAACCCGTAGAGCTGGAGCGCGTCCTCGCGGACGTGGAGATGCGTCTCGACGGTCGTCTCCTCTGCCCCGTCGGCCTTCCGGATCGCCGACGGCGTTGCGTGGACGCGGTAGCCGACGCCGCCCACGTCGAGCACGAGCCCCTCGGCGTCGTAGGCGACGGGCCGGCCGCGCAGGCGGGCGATCATCCCCGCGCTCCCGCGAGCGCTGCCAGCGGCGGCGCCAGCGCATGGCAGACGGCGACCGCGAGCGCGTCGGCGGCATGGTGCGGCTTCGGCAGCTCGGCGAGCCCGAGCACGGAGCGCACCATGCGCTGCACCTGGTCCTTCTCGGCGCGGCCGTAGCCGCAGACTGCCTGCTTCACGGTCGCCGGCGGGTATTCGGTGCAGGCGACCCCGGCGGCCGCGCAGGCCACGAGCACGGCGCCGCGGGCCTGCCCGACGGAGAGCGCGATGCGGGCGTCGGCGCCGACGTAGGACTCCTCGAGCGCGACCGCAGCGGGCTCGTGCTTGGCGATGAGGTCGGCCACCTCGTCGTGGATCCGCTTCAGGCGCGACTCGGGCGCGTCCCGCGGGGACGTCCGCCACCAGCCGTACTCGACCGCCCTGAGGCGGCCGGCGCTTTCGTGGACGATGCCGAAGCCGCATGCTGCCGTACCCGGGTCGATGCCGAGAACCTTCACGACTGGAGGTTAGGCGCCGGCCCGGACGTTCCTGCCGCCGCGCCGGCTCGGCCGGGCTGGGCCTCAGGCGGCGACCGCTTCGAGGATCCCTTCCGGGATGTCGAAGTTCGCGTACACCGCCTGGACGTCGTCGTTCTCCTCGAGGGCGTCCATGAGGCGGAGGAGCTTCTTGGCCGTGCTCTCCTCCTCGATCGCGACGGTGGTCTTCGGAAGCATGGTGAGCTCCGCCGAGTCGTACGCGATCCCGGCGTCGTCGAGGGCCGCGCGCACGGTCGCGAGGTCGTCGGGCGAAGCGGTCACCTGGAAGCTCGAGCCGTCGAGGGCGACGTCCTCCGCCCCCGCGTCGGCTGCGGCGAGCATGACATCGTCCTCGTCGGCGGCGTCCCCGCTCACCATTACGACGCCCTTGCGCTCGAAGAGCCAGGCGACGGCGCCGCTCGTGCCCAGGTTGCCGTCGTGCTTGGCGAAGACGTGACGCACTTCGGCGGCCGTGCGGTTGCGGTTGTCGGTCAGCGCCTCGACGAAGACCGCGACCCCGCCGGGGCCGTAGCCCTCGTAGGTGACCGTCTCGTAGGCCGCGTCGCCGTCCGAGCCGGCGCCGGCGCCCCGGGCGACCGCGCGCTCGATGTTGTCCTTCGGCATCGAGTTGTCGCGCGCTTTCTGGATCGCCGTGGCGAGCGTGGCGTTGGCGTCGGGGTCGGGGCCGCCCTCGCGCGCAGCGACGATGATCGCCCGCGAAAGCTTGGAGAAGAGCTTCCCGCGCTTTGCATCCGCGGCGCCCTTCTTGTGCTTGATGCTCGACCACTTGCTATGCCCTGACATGCCCGGCCTCCCTCACGAGCTCGAGGAAGCGCTCGTGCACGCGTGTGTCGCCAGTCAGCTCGGGATGGAACGAGGCGGCGACCACTCGCCCCTCGCGCACGAGGACGGGCTCGCCGTCGAGCCGCCCGAGCACCTCGACACCCGGGCCGGCGGCGGTGATCCTCGGAGCGCGAATGAAGACACCTCTCAGGGGCTTCTCGTCCCACTCGAGATCGACTTCCGCCTCGAAGCTCGCCACCTGGCGGCCGTAAGCGTTGCGGTCGACCTCGAGGTCGATCAGCCCCAGGTGGGAGCGATCGAAGAGGATCATGCCCGCGCAGGTGCCGAAGAGGGGCCCCGGGAACCCGGCCACGGGCTCGTCGAGACCGCCGACGCGCATGAGACGACGGATCGCGGTGGACTCACCGCCCGGGACGACGAGCCCCTCCAGGCCCTCCAACTGCTCCGGCCGGCGAACCTCGACGACGTCGACGCCCAGCCGGCGAAGCACGGCCACACGTTCGCGAAAGTTCCCCTGGACCGCCAGAACACCGATGCGCGCAACGTCGCTCATACTCGTGAAACTGTACCCCCGTGGGCCTTCGGCCCCTCGCCCCCGCTTACGAGCCTACGTGCGGAATCGTCACGGGTGTGTGACGAGAGGGCGCCGACGTTGTGCCGGCCGCCCGGCTCTACCAGCCGCGGGTCTCGAGGAGCTCCTCAGGGGCGAGCGCGGCAGCATCGAGGCCGCGCATCGGCTCGCCCAGCCCGGTCGAGACGCGGGCGAGCGTCTCCGGGTCGGAGTAGTGCGTCGTCGCCTCGACGATCGCCTTCGCGCGGGCGAGCGGGTCGGCCGACTTGAAGATCCCGGAGCCGACGAAGACGCCGTCCGCGCCGAGCTGCATGCAGAGGGCGGCATCCGCGGGGGTGGCGATCCCCCCTGCCGTGAACGTCACGACGGGAAGGCGCCCGCTCTCGGCGACCCAGCGCACGAGCTCGATGGGCGCCTGCAGTTCCTTGGCCTCGGTGTAGAGCTCGTCCTGCGCCAGCGTCCGCAGCCGGCGAATCTCGCCGAAGACCGCGCGCATGTGGCGCACGGCGTTGACGATGTCTCCCGTGCCCGCCTCTCCCTTCGTCCGGATCATCGCCGCGCCCTCGCTCAGGCGCCGCAGCGCCTCGCCCAGGTTGCGGCACCCGCAGACGAAGGGAACGCGGAAGGCCCACTTGTCGATGTGGTGGCTCTCGTCCGCCGGCGTGAGCACCTCGCTCTCGTCGATGTAGTCGACCTCGAGCGCCTCCAGCACCTGCGCCTCGACGAAGTGGCCGATCCGGGCCTTGGCCATCACCGGGATGGTCACGGCTTCCTGGATCTCGCGGATCTTGGTCGGGTCGGCCATGCGTGCGACGCCGCCCTCCGCGCGGATGTCCGCCGGCACGCGCTCGAGCGC
>JBOHAM010000056.1:0-5856 GCA_050697735.1 Gaiellaceae bacterium
GCCGGCGATCCGGCCCAGGTTCCAGCCGACGTTGAAGCCCTGCGGGCGCATGGACTGCGCGAGCGCGCCCAGCCCGGCGGAAGCGAGCCGGTGAACCTCGAGCGCCTCCTCGTCCTCGAGCTCGCCGAACTCGCCCTCGTGCCGATAGGGCGCCACCATCAGGTGCCCGGACGCATACGGGTACCTGTTCAGGAGGACGAGCGCACGCTCGCCGCGGTGAACGACGAGCGCGGCCTCGTCGTCGCCCGCCTCCGCGGCGCGGCAGAAGATGCAGCCGTCCTGCTCGTCGGCGCTCTGGATGTACTCGAGCCGCCAGGGCGCCCAGAGGCGCTTCACAGCCAGCGCTTCCAGCGGAAGACGCCGAGCAGGCCGGCCCCGAGCGCGACCATGATCCCGACCAGCACCCAGAACGGCGCGGCGCCGCCCTCGCCGGGGACGGCGACGTTCATCCCGAAGATGCTCGCCAGCAGCGTCAGCGGCAGGAGGACGACGCTGACCACGGTGAGGATCTGGAGACGGTACTGCTGCTTGTGCGAGATGAAGGACTCGTTCGTGGACTCGAGGCCCTCGATGACCTCCTTGTAGTTGTCCAGCAGGTCCCAGATCCGCTCCGACGCGTCGACGATGTCGTCGAAATAGATCTCCAGGTCCTCGGGGAGGAACCGCTCGGTGTAGCGCTCGAGGACGCGCAGCGTGGCGCGCTCGGGTTTGATGATCTTGCGGTAGGAGATGATCTCCTGCTTCGCGTTCGAGATGTCGCGAACGATCTCGTCGCTCCGCCCCTCGAACATCTCGTCCTCGATCGCGTCGAGCTTCGTCCCGATCTTGTCGAGGATCGGGAAGCAGTAGTCGAAGAGGTCGTCGAGGACGTGGTAGAGCAGGTAGCCGGAGCCCTTCGAGAAGAGGTCGGCGCGCCGCTCGGCGTCGTCCTCGCACCGCCGGAAGAGGTACGTGACCGGCAGCAGCTCGACGTTCGGGAGGGTGATCAGAAAGTTCTGGCCGAGGAAGACGTCGAGCTCGGCCGCGTTCAGCCGCTGGACGCTCTTGTCGTAGAAGGGAAAGTGGAGGACGACGAAGAGGTAGTCGGGGTACTCGTCGATCTTCGGCCGCTGCCGCTTGGAGAGGACGTCCTCCACGTCCAGCTCGTGGAAGCCGAAACGCTCGGCCAGGTAGGCGACCTCGAGGGCGCCCGGATGGTCCGCATGGACCCAGGTGAGACCGTCAGCGGTGAGCTCGGAGAAGCGCGGCTCGGTCCGCTCTGCGACGGCGCCCGCAGAAGGGGCGCGTCCGCGCCTGAGGCGTGGGAGCGTGGGCCGTGCCATGGGTACTGAGCGGGTCTTCCACCTGCATCTCCGCAGTTCGTGATTCTACTCCCAAACCCTGGCTCCGAACCACGCACCGAGGCAGCGGTGAGTGCGCCTGGCAGGATTCGAACCTGCGACCTCGCGCTCCGGAGGCGCGCGCTCTATCCCCTGAGCTACAGGCGCGGAGGCGCTTAGTCTACCGGGCGTGAAGCTGGCCCACCGCCGCGCTACGCTTCGCCTCGAGGCGCCGTTCACCATCTCGCGCTCGACGAGCGTGGAGGAGCACGTCCTCTGGGTGGAGCTCGAGCACGAGGGCGTGTCGGGCTTCGGGGAGGCCCAGCCCCAGGATCACTACGGGGAGAGCATCGAGGGCGCGGAGGCGTTCCTCGCCGAGGCGGAGGGCCTCCTCGGCGACGACCCGTTCGCGCTCGAGGCCATCGGCGGGCGCCTGGCCGCGGTGCCGGGCAACCAGGCTGCCAAGGCGGCTCTCGACGGCGCCCTCCACGACCTCGTCGGGAAGCTCCTCGGCCAGCCGGTCTGGCGCCTCCTCGGGCTTGCGCCGGCCGGGCCGCCGACCTCCTGGACGGTCTGGCTCGGCGATCCGGACGACATGGCGCGCCGCGCGGAGGCCGTCGGCGACCGTTTCCGGCGGCTGAAGCTCAAGCTCGGCGGCCGGGACGGTCTCGACGTCGAGCGCGTGCGCGCGGTGCGGGGCGTCACGGAGCTGCCGCTCCAGGTGGACGTCAACGAGTACTGGGAGGTCGAGGAGGCCGTCGAGGCGGTTCGCGAGCTCCCCGGGCTCGGGGTCGAATACGTCGAGCAGCCGCTTCCCGCCGGCGACCCGGGCGGCGAGCGCTTGAAGCGTGAGTCGCCGCTTCCCATCTACCTCGACGAGGACTGCCACACCCTCGCCGACGTCCCGGCCTGCGCCGAACGTGGGCACGGCGTCAACATCAAGCTGGCCAAGAGCGGGGGGCTCCGCGAGGCCGTGCGCATGGCCCACGCCGCCCGCGCCCTCGGGCTCGGCGTCATGCTCGGCTGCATGGTCGAATCGGGCCTCGGGATCGCCGCGGCCGCGCAGATGGGGAGCCTCTGCGACCACCTCGACCTCGACGGCAACCTCCTGCTGGCGGAGGATCCCTGGCCGGGGGTCGCGTTCGTCGACGGCGTGCAGGTGCCGGCGGACCGGCCCGGCCTCGGGGTCGAGCCGGCATGAAGCGCTACCTCGTCCTCGCCGAGGGCTACTCGGGGGACGATCACTACGGCAAGACGACCTACGGCGTGATCCGCTACGGCGCCCACCCGGTCGTCGCCGTGCTCGACTCCGAGCGGGTGGGGGAGGCCGTGGAGGGCGTCCCTGTCGTCGGGAGCGTCGCGGACGCGCTCCCGTACGGCCCGACGGCCGCGCTCGTCGGCGTGGCGGTCGCCGGGGGGCGCCTGCCTCGGGTCTGGCGCGGGCTCCTGCGCGAGGCCGTCGCGGCCGGGCTCGACGTCGAGGCGGGGATGCACGAGTTCCTAGCCGACGACCCGGAGCTGGCCGCGCTGGCCCGCGAGCACGGAGTCGAGCTGCGCGACTACCGCCGACCGCCCGCCGACCTGAGCGTTTCGACCGGCGAGAACCTCACCCACGGCGCCGAGGTCGTCCTCACGGTCGGCTCCGACTGCGCCGTCGGCAAGAAGACGGTCGCGGTCGAGCTCGACCGGGCGGCGCGGGCGCGCGGGCTCCGCTCGGTCTTCGTTCCGACCGGCCAGACGGGGATCATGATCGAGGGCTGGGGCATCGCGGTCGACGCGGTCGTCTCCGACTTCCTCGCCGGGGCGGGCGAGCGGCTGGTCGTCGAGGGCGCGAGAAGGGGGGACCTGCTCTTCGTCGAGGGCCAGGGCTCGATCGTCCATCCGCAGTTCTCGGGCGTGACGCTCGGCCTCTACCACGGCGCCGCCCCGCACGTGCTCGTGCTCGTGCACCGGGCCGGGGACACCGAGATCGAGGGTGTCCCGGGGCATCCGATCCCGCCCCTTTCCGAGCTCGTCGACCTCTACGAGCGGCTCGCCCTGCCCGTGCGCCCGGCGCGCGTCGCCGCGGTCGCGCTGAACACGGGCCGGCTCGCGGAAGACGCTGCCAGGAGGGCCGTCGACGAGGTGGCTCAGGAGACCGGTTTGCCCTCGGACGACCCTGTCCGTTTTGGCCCTGACCGCTTACTGCAGGCGGTACTCGACGCCTTGCCGTCGGGTATAACGCGACCATGAGAGATCCTCGCATCGAGCGTCTGGCCTGCTTGATTGTCGACTACTCGCTCGGCCTCCGGGAGGGTCAGGTCTTCCGAATCGACGCGCTCGACGCGGCCGCTCCGCTGGTTCTCGAGCTCTACCGCGCGGCGCTGCGAGCCGGTGCCCATGCCTACACGAACATCGGTGTCCCGGGCCTCCTCGAGTCGCTCCTGCGCGAGGCCTCGGACGAGCAGCTCACGTACATCTCACCGCTCCAGTGGGACGAGGTCGAGGGCATGGACGCGCTGGCGACCGTCTGGTCGGAGGTCAACACGCGCGGGCTCTCGCGCGTGGATCCCGACCGCCACGCGGCCCACCTCGCTGCGCAGCGGAAGCTCACGAACCGGCGCTGGGAGCGGATCTCGCGCGGAGAGATGAGCTGGTGCGGGATGCTCTTCCCGACGAACGCGCACGCCCAGGAAGCGGAGATGTCCCTCGAGGAGTACGAGGACTTCGTCTTCGCCGCCTGCCACGTCCACGAGGAGAGGCCGGAGGCCCACTGGCGCTCGGTGAGGAATGCGCTCGAGGCGCGTGCCGTCGAGCTGGCGGGCGTCCGCGAGCTGAGGGTCGTGGGCCCGGACACCGATCTGCGCGTCGGCGTCGGCGGACGGTCCTGGCTGGCCGCGGACGGCCGCTACAACATGCCCGACGGCGAGGTGTTCACGAGCCCCGTCGAGACCGAGACCGAGGGAGAGATCCGCTACACCTTCCCGGCGCTCTACCACGGGCGGGAGGTCGAGGACGTGCGCCTGCGTTTCGAGGAGGGCAGGGTCGTGCAGGCGGAGGCCTCGCGCGGGGACGACTACCTCCAGTCGCTCCTGGACATGGATGCCGGCGCCCGCATCCTCGGGGAGGTGGCGTTCGGCCTGAACTACGAGATCGACCGCTTCACCCGGAACATCCTCTTCGACGAGAAGATCGGCGGCACGATGCACTTCGCCCTGGGCTCCGGCTTCCCGCAGACCGGCGGCGCGAACACGTCCGGCCTCCACTGGGACATGATCTGCGACCTGCGGGAGGAGGGCGAGGTCTACGCGGACGGCGAGCTGTTCTGGAAGGACGGCCGGTTCCTCGCCGAGCCCGCGCTCGAGGTCGTCGAGAGCGGCGTCGGTGGCTGATCCGCGCGTCGAGCGCCTCGCGGGCGTTCTCGTCGACTACTCCACCGCCGTCCGCGAGGGCGATCTCGTCTGCATCGACACCACGCCCGCAGCGAGGCCGCTCGTCCACGCGATCTGGCAGCGCGTCCTCCGGGCCGGCGGGCACCCGCACCTGCGGATCGAGCTGGACGGCGCGGCGGACATCCTGCTCGCGGAAGGGAGCGACGCGCAGCTCGACTGGGTGAGCCCGCTGCGGCGGGCCGAGGTCGAGCGGGCGGACGTCCGCATCGCCGTCGAGGCGGACTTCAACACCCGCAGCAACACGGGCGTCGACCCGGCCCGGCAGGCGCGGCACGCGCGTGCGCGGGAGCCGCTGCGGCGGCGCTACTTCGAGCGCTCCAACGCCGGCGAGCTGCGCTCGGTCGTCACGCTCTACCCCACGGAGGCGGCGGCGCAGGACGCGAACAGATCGCTCGACGAGTACGAGGACTTCGTCTACCACGCAGGCCTGCTCGACGGCGACGATCCGGTCGGCGCCTGGAGCGGGCTCGGCGAACGGTACGCCCGGCTCGCCGACTGGCTCGGCGAGCGCCGCG
The DNA here is from genome assembly GCA_050697735.1 of Gaiellaceae bacterium. GTDB lineage: Bacteria > Actinomycetota > Thermoleophilia > Gaiellales > Gaiellaceae > JAIBJN01. Next base: position 5,266 of record JBOHAM010000056.1, read on the forward strand.
AGATCCGGGTCGTCGGCGAGGGGACCGACCTGAGGCTCGGAGTGGGCGGGCGCACGTGGGTCCCCTGCGACGGCCGCGAGAACTTCCCCGACGGCGAGGTCTTCACCGGCCCCGTCGAGACGGAGGTCGAGGGCTCCATCCGCTTCACCTATCCGGCGAGCTTTGGCGGCAGGCGGGTGAGCGGCATCGAGCTCGAGTTCGGCGGCGGCGAGGTCGTGCGGGCGCGCGCGGAGAGGGGGGAGGAGTTCCTGCACGAGATGCTCGCGCTCGACGACGGCGCCCGCCACGTGGGCGAGTTCTCCTTCGGGCTGAACGAAGCCGTCACCGAGTTCACGGGGCACACGCTCTTCGACGAGAAGATCGGCGGCACCGTCCACCTGGCGCTCGGCGCCTCGTACCCGGAGAGCGGCGGCCAGGTTCAGTCGGCTCTCCATTGGGACCTCGTCTGCGATCTCCGCTCCGCGAGCGAGGTGTATGCCGACGGCGAGCTCGTCTACCGCGACGGCCGCTTCGTCGACGGGCTCTCCTGATCGCGATCCTCGGGGATACCCACATGCCGCGCGGAGGGCGGCGGCTGCCCGCCGGCTGCGT
>JBOHAM010000057.1:0-51347 GCA_050697735.1 Gaiellaceae bacterium
GCTCGAGGCGCTCCGCCGCGCCGACGAAGTCGGCCCGGCGGAGGTCGCCGCTCCCCTGCGTCGTCCGGTACGCGGCGTTCGTGAGCCCGTAGCCGAGCGCCGGCAGCTCCCACTGCTCGCCCGGGTCGAGGCGCCGCGGCGTCAGGCCGGAGTCGGCGAGCAGCCGCCAGAAGTCGTTCCGCGGGTTGGCGAAATGGGCGCCCGCCGCGGCCGACCGCCGACCCGGGTTGATCCCGCAGAACACGCACCGCAGGCCGGGCACGAGCACGTCGGGAACAGCCGAAACCGCTGGCGCAGCCACGGCGCTACCCTACGCCGGAGGCGACAAGGAGGAAGCGATGGCACAGGTCGAGGAGAAGCCCGGGATCGCGACCCGGACCCTGAAGAACTACATCGGCGGGCGGTGGGTCGAGGCGGAGGGGGCCGACGCCCTCGACGTCACGAACCCCGCGACCGGCGAAGCGCTGGCCCAGGTGCCCCTCTCGGGCCCGGCCCAGGTGGACGAGGCCGTACGGGCCGCGCGCGAGGCCTTTCCCGGCTGGCGCGCGACGCCGCCGCTCGAGCGAGCACGGGCGTGCTTCGAGCTCAAGTACCGCCTCGAAGAGGCGAAGGAGGAGCTCGCGCTCCTCGTCACCCACGACAACGGGAAGGCGATCAAGGACGCGACCGGCGAGATCCGGCGCGGGATCGAGTGCGTCGAGGTCGCCACCGGGATCCCGTCCCTGATGCAGGGTGCGAACCTGGAGGACGTCTCGCGCGGGATCGACTCCGACATGATCCGCCAGCCGATCGGCGTCTTCGCCGGGATCACCCCCTTCAACTTCCCCTTCATGGTGCCCATGTGGTTCCTGCCGTTCGCCATCGCGTGCGGGAACACGTTCGTCCTCAAGCCCTCCGAGCAGGATCCGCTCGCCGTCGACAAGACCTTCGAGATCCTCGACGGGATCGGCCTGCCGCCGGGCGTCGTCAACCTCGTGCAGGGCGGCAAGGACTCCGTGAACGCGCTCCTCGAGCATCCGGAGGTCGACGGCGTCTCCTTCGTCGGCTCGACGCCGGTGGCTCACCACATCTACGAGACCTCCGCGAAGCACGGGAAGCGCGTGCAGGCACTCGGCGGGGCGAAGAACCACGTCATCGTCATGCCCGACGCCGAGCTGGACTCCGCCGTCGACGGCGTGCTCTCGTCCGCGTTCCACGCCGCGGGCCAGCGCTGCCTGGCGAACTCGGTCTGCATCGCGGTCGGCGACGCCTACGAGCCCCTCCGCGACGCGCTCGTCGAGAAGGGCGGCGCGATGGTGGTCGGCGAGGGCGCCGACCCCGAGACCGAGGTCGGCCCCGTGATCTCCGCCTCCTCGCACGAGCGCATCCTCGGCTGGATCGAGAAGGGCGTCGAGGACGGCGGCGAGCTCCTCCTCGACGGCCGCGGCCGGGGCTCTGAGGACGGCAACTTCGTCGGGCCGACGATCATCGAGGCCGAGCCCGGCTCCGAGATCGCCCGCGAGGAGATCTTCGGCCCCGTGCTCACGCTGCTCCGGGCACGCGACCTCGGCCACGCCCTCGAGATCCTCAATTCCTCGACGAAGGGCAACGCCGCGTCCATCTTCACGACGAGCGGCGGCGCCATGCGGCGTTTCCGCTACGAGGCGGGGGCCGGCATGCTGGGCGTGAACATCGGCGTGGCCGCGCCGATGGCCTTCTTCCCCTTCACCGGGTGGAAGGACTCGTTCTTCGGCGACGTGCACGCGCACGGCCGCGACGCGATCGACTTCTACACGGAGAAGAAGGTCGTCATCACGCGCTGGCCCAAGGTGTAGTTGGCTAAGCGATTCGAGTACGCGGCGTCCCTCGACGGCGAGGGGCGCCTGCTCGCGGGTGGGAGCTCTCCGCTCGAGCCCGGTGAAGAGTGGACGGCCGAGCACCTGGTGCTAGCGGGACTCATGCGCTGCACGCTCACGAGCCTCGCCTTCCACGCCGAGCGGCGCTCCGTCTCGGTGCGCGGGAGGGCGGATTCCGCGGCCGTCGTGACGAAGCGCGAGGAGGACGGCCGCTACGCCCTCGTCGAAGTCGAGTGCGGGCTCGACGTCGAGCTCGAGCCGCTCCCCGAGGGAGACGCCCTGGCCGAGCTGCTCGCGCTCGCCGAGCGAGACTGCTTCGTCGGCGCGTCGCTCACCGCGAAGCCGCGCTACGAGTGGCGCGTGAACGGCGAGGTCGTCGCGTGAGGATCCTCGTGCTCGGCGGGACGCTCTTCGTCGGCCGCCACGTGGTCGAGGCCGCGCTCGAGCGCGGGCATGAGGTGACGCTCTTCAACCGCGGGCGCACGGCCGCTGCGCTCTTTCCGGACGTCGAAACCCTCCACGGCGACCGGGACGCCGGCGACCTAGACGCGCTTCGCGGCCGGCGCTGGGACGCCGCCGTCGACACCTCCGCGCGCGTCCCGCGCTGGGTGCACGACGCTGCGGGGCTCCTCGCCGGCGCCGTCGAGCACTACACGTTCGTCTCGAGCGGGTCCGTCTACGCCGACACGAGCACGCCGGGCACGGACGAGGGGTCGCCGGTGCATTCGCTGGCCGACGAGTCGGTCGAGGAGATCACGAGCGCCGAGGTCTACGGGGCCCTCAAGGTGCTCTGCGAGCGCGCGGCGGAGCAGCAGCTGCCGGGACGGGTGCTCTCGGCACGGGCCGGACTGATCGTCGGGCCGTACGACCCGACCGGGCGCTTCACCTACTGGGTGCATCGGATCGCGCGGGGCGGCGAGGTGCTCGCTCCTGAGCCGCGCGACCAACCCGTGCAGTTGATCCACGGCCGCGACCTGGCCGACTGGATGCTGGACCTGGCAGAGCGGCGAGAGACGGGCGTCTACAACGCCACCGGGCCCGAGCGGCCGCTGACGATGGAGGGCTTGCTCGAGGCGATTCGCGAGGTTGCGGGGGGCGACGCGAGCCTCACGTGGGCCGGCGAGCGCTTCCTCGTCGAGAACGGCGTCGAGGCCTGGAGCGAGCTGCCGCTCTGGCTGGCGCCCGGCGCGAACCCCGAGTCGGCCAACTTTCTGGCCGTCGACGTCCGCAAGGCGATCGCCGCCGGTCTGCGCTTCCGCCCGCTCGCGGAGACTATCCGCGACACGCTCGCAGGGGCCGAGACCACGCCCGCGGCCGGCCTCGACTCCCTCCGGGAACGGGAGCTGCTCAGATCGTGAGCGTCGTCGCCTTCGACGTGGCCGCGGTGCGCGCCCGCTTCTCGGCGCTCGACCGGCCGACGGCGTTCTTCGACGGGCCGGGCGGGACGCAGACCCCCGACGAGGTGATCGAAGCGATGGCCTCGTACCTCCGCGAGTCGAACGCCAACCTGGGCGGGCCGTTCGAGACGAGCCGCCGCAGCGACGCCCTCGTCGTCTCCGCCCACCATGCCGCGGGGCGGTTCCTCGGCTGCTCGGCGGCGGAGGTCGGCTTCGGCCAGAACATGACGACGCTCAACTTCGCGCTCACGCGCACCGTCGGGCGGGAGCTGCACGCGGGCGACGAGATCGTCGTCACGCGGCTCGACCACGACGCGAACGTCTCGCCGTGGCTCCATCTGGCCGACGACCTGGGCCTGGTCGTCCGCTTCGCGGATCTCCGCGAGGAGGACGCGACGCTCGACCTCGACGACCTCGAGCGGCAGCTCACCGGCCGGACGCGGGTCGTCGCCTTCCCCTGGGCCTCGAACGCGGTCGGAACGATCACCGACGCCCGGCGCATCGCCGAGCTGGCGCACGAGACGGGCGCGCTCGCGTGGGCGGACGCGGTGCACTACGCCCCGCACCGTCCCATCGACGTGCGCGAGGCGGGCATCGACGTGCTCCTCTGCTCGCCGTACAAGTTCTGCGGCCCGCACCTGGGTCTCTTCTACGCGCGCCGGGAGGTGCTCGAGCGCTGGCGGCCGTACAAGGTGCGTCCGTCGCCCGACGAGCCGCTCGGAGCGAGCCTGGAGACGGGCACGCTCCCGCACGAGGCGCTCGCGGGGTTCGTGGCGGCCGTGCGCTACCTCGACTCGCTCGGCTGGGACGCGATCGTCGCCCACGAGCGCGAGCTCGGCGAGCGGCTGCTCGCGGGCCTGCCCGCCGGACTTCGGCTCCACGGCCTGCCCACCATGGACGGCAGGACGCCCACGTTCGCGCTCACCGTGCCCGGTCGCTCGCCCCAGGACGCGGCGGAGCAACTCGCCGAGCGCGACCTCGCGGCCTGGTGGGGCGACTACTACGCGGTCGAGGTGATGCACCGCCTCGGGCTGCCGGAGGGCGCGCTTCGCCTCGGCATCGTCCACTACAACACCACCGAGGAGGTCGACCGGCTCCTCGACGCGTTGGCCCACCTCTAGTGTCTCTGCAGGTGATGTTGCCCCGCTTCTGCGTCGCGAGCACCAAGCCGGAGGCCGCACTCGTCCGAAGCCAAGGCTGGCGAAGCCTTGGTGAGGGCGAGGGTGGGCTCCGGCGCCGCGTGATCGCGGGGCAGAAGTGCGGCGGGCATCGCCTGGAGGGACACTAAATGTTGCGGCTCTACTGGGCGCGGAACGACGGGATGGGCGGCCACGTCTTCCTCGGCCTCGACGACCTGCGGGCGCTCGCCGCCGAGATGGCCGAGCAGGGCATGACCGGCTGGGTCGCGCTCGAGAAGCTGGAGCCCGGGGCGCTCGTACCGCCGGGCGCGGTCGACTTCGCGCTCTCCCACGCCGCCCGCGAGCCGAGGCTGCTCGAGGACGAGAAGCTCTGGCACGACTGGCTCGCCTTCCTCGAGGGCGCCGCCGAGAACGGCGGCATCCTCGTCAGCTGACCCATGGGCGCTGGCAAGATGGTTCGCGGCGCGGCCCAGACGACTGAACGCGGAGGAACCCGATGACTCGATGGACAAGGCTCGCGCTCGCTGGCGGCGTCGTCGTGCTTGCTGTCGTGCTCTTCGTCGTCCTGCGCCCAGCGGACGAGGGGACCGAGCCGACTCCGGCCGCGCAGGCAACGACCGAGGAGACGACGACCGAAAACACGGACACGGCGACCGAGACGGAGGCGACGACCACGGAGGAGGCGCCGACCACCCCCGAGGCGGATCCGGACGCGCCGCGGCGGATCGAGATCGTCGTCCAGGGCGGCCAGCCGGTCGGCGGCATCAGGCGCCCGGAGATCGACCTCGACCAGCGCGTCGTCCTCGTCGTGCGCTCTGACGTTTCCGACCACATGCACCTGCACGGCTACGACCTGCTTGCCGACGTCGGGCCTGGCCAGCCCGGGCGGATCACCTTCCGCGCCGACAGGCAGGGCCGCTTCGACCTCGAGCTCGAGGACCGCGTCGTTCTGATCGCGGAGCTGACAGTCCGCTAGTGCCGTTGCCGCTCGGGCACGGTCTCGGGGGGTTCCTGGACCTTCCTGTTCCGGCGTGGCTCTTCTACTACGGAGCCGCGCTCGTCCTCATCCTCTCGTTCGCGGCGCTGACGCTTCTCTGGTCCGAGCCACGGCTCAGGGCTCTCGGTCGCGGTAGGCCGCTCGCCGGCTCGGTCGAGCGGGTGGTCCTCTCGCCGGCGCTGCGAGTCGTCGTGGGCGCCTTGGGCTTCTTTCTGCTCCTCCTCGTCACGGTCGCTGCATTCGTGGGCGACAGCACCCCGACGGACAACCTCGCGCCGGTCTTTGTCTACGTCCTCTTCTGGCTCGGGATCGTGGCGGTCAGCGTGCTGTTCGGAAACGTCTGGAGCGCGCTCAACCCCTGGCGCGCGGCCGCGGACGGCCTCGCGTGGCTAGGAGAGCGAGCCGGCGCTCGTTGGGAGACGCCGTTCGCCTACCCCGAACGACTGGGGCGCTGGCCGGCTGCCGCCCTCCTCTTCGCCTTCGCCGCTCTCGAGCTGGCGTACTTCGCGCCGGCCAATCCACGGTCTCTGGGCCTGGCGATCCTCGTCTACAGCACCGTGACCTGGCTGGGGATGCTCGCCTTCGGCCGTCGGACCTGGCTCGAGAACGGCGAGGCGTTCAACGTCTATTTCGGCTTTCTCGCCAGCCTCTCGGCCTTCGTGGTGCGAACCGACGCGGGGCGGAGACGGGTCTTCGTCCGACCGCCGCTGCTCTGCCCGTCGGTCGGCGATCCTCGCCCCGGCACGCTGGCCTTCGTGGCCGTGATGCTCGGCTCGGTCGGCTTCGACGGCCTGAGCCGCTCCAGCTTCTGGACCGATCTGCGCTACGAGCTGATCGTCTCGGTCGCCAGCGATTCGCCCAGGCTCGCAGATCTCGTCTTCACCCTGTTCAACCTCGTCGGGCTCGCCGCGCTGGTCGGCTTCGTCGGGCTCGCCTATATCGCGGCCGTGCGCGTCGTGGAGATGCTGTCCGGGCGGCGACCGCTCCTGAACGAGTTCCTGCCGAGCCTGCTTCCGATCGCGCTGGCCTACGTCGTCGCCCACTACTTCTCCTACTTCCTCGTCCAGGCACAGCACGTCGTACCCCTGGCGTCGGACCCGCTCAACCTCGGCTGGGATCTCTTCGGCTCGGCGGACTTTCGCCCAGGCCTCGGGTTCCTGCCCGCGAACGCCGTCTGGTACGTCCAGGTGGCTGCCTTGGTGATCGGCCATGTCGCCGCCCTCGTGATCGCACACGACCGCTCGGCGGAGCTGTTCCCCTCCTCGCGCCGGCTCGCGGCGAAGACCCAGTATCCGATGCTCGCCCTGATGGTCCTCTACACAGTCGGAGGACTCTGGGTTCTCTCGGCCGGGTAGCTACGAGTACGACTTCCGCGCCGCGTCCCAGCGCGGGTCGTCCCAGCGGATCGTGTCCGGGTCGACGCCGCGGCTCTCGGCGAGGGCGAGCGTGAGGAGCTGGAAGCGCACGATGTCCACCGCGGGGTGCTCCGTGGGGACGAGGGTCGTCTCGGCGCCGATCTCCTCCAGGGCACGGACGACGTCGGCGGCCCGCTCGGCGGCACGCCCCTCGCCCTCGAGCACGAAGACGCGGACGGTCTCGTCGATCGCGGCCAGGTGCCCGTGGAGGATTTGCTCCGTCTGGTGTGCCTCCGCGGGGACGTGGACGCCCTCGCGGAGCTTGAGCACGGCCTCCTGCGCCGTGGGCCAGTCGCGCCCGGCCCCGACCACGGCGAACCGCTCGTGCGCGGAGGACGCGAGCGGCTCCTCCGCCAGCACGCGCTCTACCGCGGCCGGCAGGCCGCTCACGTCCTCGCCGCGCAGCGCAGCCAGCGCCGCGACCGCGGCCGTGTAGCTCGCCGTGTGACAGTACGACTCCTCCACCTCCGGCGTGACGACGAGCACCTCGGCGGCCAGCTCGGCGAGCGGGCTCTCTTCCTTGCCCGTCACGAGCCACATCGGGCCGTCGAAGGCGCGGACGGCCTCGAGCGCGAGCGCCGTACCGCCCTCGTGGCTGACTACGACGAGCAGGTCGGCGTCGGGCGGCGCCAGCACTGCCTCGAGCGCCTGCACCGCCTCCCCGCCCGTCTGCGCCGCGTGGAAGGACGTGCCGCAGCCCGTGAACACGACTCGCCCTGCGGGAAAGCGGCGCGAGCCCACGCGCTCGGGCACGCCGCGGAGCCACTCCGGCTGCGCGTAAGTCGCGTTGCGGGTGAGGTCGCCGGGCACCGAGGCGGCGAAAGTACCATGCGGAAGATGGAGGGCTACCGCTTCACCATGCCCCGCGACGTCGAGTTCCGGGACGTCGACGTCGCCGACCACGTCAACAATGCCGTCTACCTGACCTACCTGGAGACGGCCCGGATCGCCTACCTCGCGGAGGCGCTCGGGCCCGAGTTCGTCTACCAGATCTCCATCATCCTCGCCCGGATCACGCTCGACTTCCGCTCTCCCGCCCACTTCCCCGAGAAGCTCGAGATCGGCGCACGCGTCACCCGCGTCGGCACGAAGAGCTTCGACCTGGAACACGAGATCCGCGGCGGCGACGGACGCCTCGTCCTCGAGGCCTCGTCCGTCCTCGTCGCCTACGACTACGAGGCCGACGCGTCCATGGCCGTCCCCGACGACTGGCGCGGCCGTCTCGACGCTTACGAAGAGAGGAGCTCTGTGGCCACCTGATGGCGAACGCCTTCGAGAAGACCACCCTGCCGAACGGCCTGCGGGTCGTGACGGCCGACATGCCGGGCGCGAAGTCCGTCGCGTGCTTCGTCATGCTCGCCGCGGGCTCGCGCTACGAGACGCGCGAGACGAGCGGGATCGCGCACTTCGCCGAGCACATGTTCTTCAAGGGGACGGAGAACCGTCCCACGGCGCGTGAGATCGCCGGCGAGATCGACTCGATCGGCGGCGAGTTCAACGCCTTCACCGGCAAGGAGTACACGGGCTACTACGTCAAGTGCGCCGCGGAGCACCGCGACACTGCGCTCGACGTGCTCGTCGACATGCTCCGACACTCGAAGTTCGACGCCGAGGAGATCGAGCGCGAGAAGGGCGTGATCGTCGAGGAGATGAACATGTACTACGACACGCCGCGCGACTACGTCGACGGCGTCTACGACGAGCTCCTCTACGGAGACCAGCCCCTCGGCTGGGACATCATCGGCACGAAGGAGACGGTGCGCGCGGCCACCCGCGAGACCTTCCTCGGCTACCTCGACCGCTGGTACCGCGGCCCGCGCATGGTCGCCGGCGTGGCGGGGGCGGTCGGCACGGACGTCGTGGAACGGCTCTCGGGCCTGCTCGGCGACGTCCCCAACGGCTCGGCCGGAGCGCCTGCGCCCGTCGAGTGGGAGCAGGAGACGCCGCGCGTCAAGGTGCACACGAAGACCTCCGACCAGGCGCACCTGCGGATCGGCGTCCATAGCTACCCCATCGGCCATCCCGACCGGTATGCGCTGATGCTCCTCGCCACGGCGCTCGGGGGCGGCATGTCCTCGCGCCTCTTCACCGAGGTGCGCGAGCGGCGCGGCCTCGCCTACTACATCTACGGCTACAACCAGGCCTACACGGACGCGGGCACGCTTTTCGCCCAGGGCGGCGTCGACATCAACCGCATCGACGACGCGGTCGCCACGATCGTGGGCGAGTTCGGACGGATCGCCCGCGAGCAGATCGACCCGGAGGAGCTCGAGAAGGCGCGCAACTTCGCCAAGGGCCGCCTCGTGCTCTCGCTGGAGGATCCCAAGGGCATGATCTCGTTCGCGCTTCGCGACGAGGTGCTCGAGGGCCGCCTACGCGAGCCGGACGAGGTGCTCGCCGCGCTCGATCGCGTCACGCTCGAGGACGTGCAGCGGGTCGCCCAGGACGTGATCCGCGACGAGCGCCTGAACCTCGCCCTCATCGGCCCGTTCGAGGACGAGGAGCGCTTCGAGCGCCTCCTCTCGCTGGAGGTGGCAGCATGAACCGGGAGCCGATGCGCTGCCCGAATTGCGGCTCGCGGCTCGTCGAGGTGGAGCGCAGCGAGATCCTCATCGACGCGTGCCCCGACTGCCGCGGCGTGTGGCTCGAGCGAGGCGAGCTCGACAAGATCCTCGTCCGCGAGCGCCAGATGCGCGAGGGCGGCGGCGACGAGGACTTCTTCCGCGAGGTCGAGGGCCGGCGGCCTTCAGGGACGCCGCGCGAGAGCCACGAGGACGAGCCGGGCCGGGGACGCCGGAAGCGCGGCTTCCTGGAGGACCTGCTCGACTTCGACTGAGCCGAGGGGGCCTACGGCGTCAAGTCGTACGGGTAGTCGGTGAGGATTTCGCAGCCGTCGTCGGTGACGAGCACGAGATCTTCCAGACGGCAGCCGCCGAATTCCTTGCGGTAGAGGCCCGGCTCGACTGCGAGGACGTCGCCGGCGACGATCTCCTCGCCGCTCCGGCCGAGACCGGGGAGCTCGTGCACCTCGAGGCCGACGCCGTGGCCGAGGCCGTGGAAGAAGCCCTCCTCGAGCACCTCGCCCGCCGGCTTCGAGAGCTGCGTCTGGTGGCCTTGGGCGGCGAAGAGGTCGCACACTGTGCGGTGCACCTCGGCGCCGGTGACGCCCGGCCGGATCGCGGCGTGGGCGAGATCGAGCCCCTCGAGCACGAGCGCGTGGTAGCGGACGAGCTCCTCGGGCGGCTCGCCGAGGCAGAACGTCCGGGTCATGTCGGCGTAACAGCCGGAGGCTGAGTCGCGCGGGAAGAGGTCGACGACGATCGGCTCGCCCGGGGAGATCGGCCCGTGGCCGGGCTCGTGCCCGACGGTGGTCTGGGCGCCGGAGGAGACGAGCACGAGGTCGGGGGCGATCATGCCCTCGTCGCTGAAGACCCGCGTCGCAACCGTCTGGAGCTCCTCGGCGGTGAGGTCGCCGCCCTCGCGCAGCCGGGCCCGGATGGCGTCCATCGCCTTCTCCGTGGCGCGCTGCGCGCGGCGGATCCCGTCGAGCTCGGCGGGCGTCTTGACCCGGCGCCGCTCGTCGAAGATCTCGCCCTTCGCCTCGACCGCGATCTCGTTCGCGCGCAGGAAGTCGGCCAGCTCGAGCGGAAAGTCGCGCGGCGTGACTGCCGACTCGATGCTCGCGTGCCGGCAGGCCCGGAGGACGAGCTCCGGCGTCATCGCGTGCCACGAGAGCCCCTGGTCGATCAGCTCGTCGAGCCCGAGCTGCTCGAACGGCACCGTCTCGAGCCCGTTCACGCCGACGAGCCGCGGGATCTCGAGCGAGCCGACGAACGCGGTCCGCGTGCCGTTTTGCTCGACGTAGACGAACGGGTCGGGCACCGAGACGGGAATCTCGTGGCGCAGCTCGGGCGAGCGAACGGTGTCGCCGAACATGAGGACGTCGGACACGGCACCGCCGATGCTAGCGGGTGCGGGTAGATTCACCACCATGGAAGGGGCGCTCGAGCGTGCGCGGCGGCTGGTCGACCTCTACGAGGAGGAGTCCGCCCGAGCGATCCCCGAGGGAACGCGGCTCTTCGACGCCCACGTCCACGTCGGCCGCGACATCGACGGCATGTCCGCGCCGTACGAGGAGCTCGAGACCTTCCTCCGCGGCTCCGGCGTCGAGCGGGCGTTCGCCTTCTGCATGGACGAGCCCGACCGGGAGCCGGCCTTCCGCGCGGCCAACGACCGCACGCTCGCGGCCGCGGAGCGCTCCGGCGGCCTCCTCGTGCCGTTCGTGCGCCTGGACCTCGCGGAAAGCCCGGTGGAGGAGGCGCGCCGCTGCCTCGACCGTGGCGCGCGCGGGATCAAGCTCCATCCGCGGGCGCAGGGCTTCCTCCTCAACGACGAGCGCCTGGCCCCGATCTTCGCGCTGGCGGCGGAACGGCGCGTGCCGATTCTGATCCACGGCGGGCGGGGCCTGCCCCCGATCGCCGACCACCTGCGCCGGTTGCACGACGCTCACCCGGAGTCGCAGCTCATCATCGCGCACGCGGGCATCGCCGATCTCGCCGCGCTCTCGGAGTGCTTCGGCGGCCGCGCGGGCGTGTACTTCGACTCGTCGGTCTGGAGCGCGATCGACCTGCTGGACATGTTCTCGCGCGTCGCGCCCGAGCAGGTGCTCTACGCGTCGGACTTTCCCTATGGACAGCAGCCGGGCGCTCTCCTGCTCGCCCTCCGCACCGCCCGCCTCGCCGGCCTCTCCGACCCGGAGATTGCCGGGATGCTCGGCGCGTCCGCGGCCCGGATCGCGGACGGCGAGCCCCAGCCGGCGCTCTCGGAGCCGAAGGGGATCGAGCGCCTCGCGCAGCCGCTCGCGTTCGCGCGCATCCACCACTACATCGCCATGGCCGCCCCGCTCCTCTGGACCCGGCAGGCGGACACGATCGGCGTCATCGGGCTCGCGCTGAACGCCTGCGCCGAGCGCGACGGGCACGTCGAGGCCCGCGAGCGCATCGCGGAGCTCCTGGCCACTGCGCGTGACCTCTGGCGCTCGCTGCCCGAGACCGAGGACGAGACCGAGCGCCGACGGCTCGCGCGCGCGACCTTCCGGCTCGTCCACGTCGCCGACATCCTCGCGCTCACCCTGGACGCGGACGATGGCTGAGCTCCTCGTCAACGGCGGCCGCCACGAGGTGCGCGGCACCGGGCTGACAACACTGGCCGACGCGCTTCGCGGCCACCTCGGCCTCACCGGCACCAAGATCGCCTGCGGGGAGGGCCACTGCGGCGCCTGCACGGTCCTCCTCGACGGCGAGCCTGCGCTCTCGTGCATCACGCTCGTGGAAGCGGTGGGCGAGCGTGAGGTAACGACGATCGAGGGCCTCCGCGATCACCCGCTCGTCGAGGCGTTCGTCCGCGCGGACGCCGTCCAGTGCGGCTTCTGCACGCCCGGGCAGATCGTCTCGGCCGCCGCGCTCGTGCGCGAGACTCCCGACCCCACGCGCGAGCAGGTGCGCCACGCGATGGCCGGGAACCTCTGCCGCTGCGGGACGTACCCGAAGATCGAGGAGGCGATCTCGACCTGGCGCGATTGATCCGCACCGAGAAGGAGGTCGAGGGCCGCTACACCGAGCAGTGGGTAGTGGTCGAGGAGGATCCGCTCGACCGTTGGCCCGCGGGACCGCTCGAGGTCGTCGGGCGCTCGGCGGCGCGCGTGGACGGGCTTCAGCGGGCCCGCGGCGAGGCGCGCTACACGGCCGACCTCGTCCTCCCCGGAATGCTGCACGCGGCGGTGCTTCGCAGCCCGCACGCGCGCGCCCGCGTTCGGCGACTCGACCTCGCGCCCGCGCTCGCGGCGCCCGGCGTGCGCGCAGCGCTCGGGCCGGCCGATTGCGACGTCCTCGTGGAGGAGGCGGGCTACCAGGGCGCGCCGGTCGCCGCCGTCGCCGCCGACACCTTCGGCCAGGCCCGCGCGGCTCTGGAGCGGATCGAGGTCGAGTGGGAGGTGCTCGAGCCGCTCCTCGACCCGGCGGAAGCGGTCGAGCGCGGGGAGCTGATCGAAGAGGCGAGCCGCTACGAGCGCGGGGACGTCGAGCGCGGCCTCGCGGAGGCCGACGTCGTCGTCGAGGCCGAGTACCGCACCGCCACCGTCCTCCACAACGCGCTCGAGACCCACCAGGCGGTGTGCGAGTGGGAGGGCGACGGGCTCACCGTGTACCTCTCGACGCAGTGGATCTGGGGCGTGCGCAAGGACGTGGCCAAGAGGCTTGGGCTGCCGCTCGACAAGGTGCGGGTCGTCTGCGAGTTCATGGGCGGCGGCTTCGGAGCCAAGAACGAGCCGGGCGACTACACCTTCGTCGCGGCCGAGCTTGCTCGCCGCACGGGCCGGCCGGTCCGCTGCGCCCTGACCCGGCGCGAGGAGAACCTCGCGAGCGGCAACCGCAACGCGACCGTCCAGCGGCTGCGCGCGGGTGCGAAGGCCGACGGAACGCTGACGGCGCTCGAGGGCGAGTTCACGATGGCCGTGGGCTGGGACGGCTTCGTCAGCTCGACCGCCGGGCCGATGAAGATGCTCTACGGCTGCGAGAACGTGCGCACGGCCGAGATCGGCGCGAAGCTGAACACGGGCCCGACCGACGCCTTCCGCGCGCCGGGCTTCGTCGAGGGGACCTTCGGGCTCGAGTGCCTGCTCGACGAGCTCGCGGCGAAGCTGGAGCTCGACCCGCTCGAGCTCCGGCGCCGGAACGGGGCGGACGCCGACCCCGTGGATGGTCGCCCCTTCTCGGCCAAGAACCTGGCCGAGTGCTACCGGCGCGCCGAGCCGCACTGGGCGCGCCGCGAGGAGGTACGCGCGCGCTCGGAGGGCCCGTGGCGGCGCGGCGTCGGCCTCGCCAGCCAGATCTGGTACGGCGGCGGCGGCCCGCCCTCCTACGCCTGGGTCCGCGTCGGCTCCGACGGGCACGCCAGCGTCGTCACGGCCATGCAGGACATCGGCACGGGCACGCGAACGGCGATGGCGCAGATCGCAGCGGAGGAGCTGGGGCTGCCCCTCGAGCGCGTCTCGATCTCGCTCGGCGACTCGGCCCGCGGTCCCTACGCCGTCCAGTCGGCAGGCTCCTCGACGACGCCGAGCATGGGCCCGGCCGTGCGGGCGGCGGCGGCCGACGCGGCCCGCCAGATCGTCGAGATCGCGGCGCAACGCTTCCAGCTCGAGGAGCGCGTCCTCTCCCTGCGGGAGGGCCGCGTCGTCTCGGAGGACGGCGGCTCGTGGGCGCTCGAGGAGGTGACCGGGCTCCTCGGCGACGGACAGATCCTCGGCAAGGGCTCGCGCGGCCCGAATCCGGCGGGCATGCGCGTCCTCACGTTCGGCGTCCAGGTGGCGGAGGTGGCCGTCGACATCGAGACCGGGGAGGTGCGCGTCGAGCGGATCGCCGCGATCCACGACGTCGGGCGCGTGATCAACCCACTCGGGGCCTCGAGCCAGGTCGAGGGCGGGATCATCCAGGGGATCGGGCACACGCTCTCCGAGCAACGGCTCCTCGACCCCGGAAGCGGCGAGGCGCTGACGGTCACGCTCGACGCCTACAAGCTGCCCACGATCGCCGACGTCCCGGAGATCGTCACCGACCTCCTCGACGTGCCCGACGAGCACCTGACGAGCCTCGGCTCCAAGGGCCTCGGCGAGCCGCCGATCATTCCCACGGCCGCGGCGATCGCCAACGCGATCCGGGACGCGACCGGCGCCGACGTGCGCTCGCTCCCGATCACGCGCGAGGAGATGCTGCGGGCCATGAGAGATGCGCGTGAGCGCGCCTACGCTGTCTAGGCCGGCGAGCCTCGAGGGACTGGACGGCGCGGGGACGCCCCTCGCCGGCGGCACCGACCTCGTCCCGCTCGTCCGAGACGGGCTGGTCGTGACGGAGCAGCTCGTGGACGTGCGACCGCTCCTGCCCCGCGGAATCGAGGCCGACGGCACCCGCATCGGCGCCGGGACGACGCTGGCGGAGCTCGAGCGCTCTGCGGAGGTGCCGGCCGCGCTCCAAGAGGCGTGCCGGCTCGCGGCCTCCCCCCAGCTCCGCAACATGGGCACGATCGGGGGCAACCTGCTGCAGGCGACCCGCTGCTGGTACTGGCGCCTCGCCTACCCCTGCTTCCTGCACGGCGGCGACCGCTGCCACGCGCGCGAGGGCGAGCACCGGGAGCATGCGATCTTCGCCGTCGAGCCCTGCGCGTCGGCGCACCCCTCCGACCCGGCGGCGGCGCTCCTGGCGGTCGGCGCCGTGGTCGAGACGAACAGGCGTCGCCTGCCGCTCGGCGAGCTCTACCGCCTCCCGACCGAGGACGACCGCCGGCTGACGACGCTCGCTCAGGGCGAGGTCATCCTGCACCTGGAGCTGGAGCCGCCGGACGCCAGCGTCTACCTGAAGGCGATGGACCGGCAACGCTGGAGCTTCCCGCTCGTCGGCGTGGCCGCAGCGCGCTACGGCGGCGAGACGCGCCTCGCCCTCGCCGGCGTCGCCCCCATCCCGTGGGCGCTCTCCTCCCCTGCCGGCCTCGACGCGGCCACCCCGCTCCCCGGCACGGCGTACAAGCTCGAGATCGCGCGCGCCCTCGTCGCCCGAGCGCTCGCCACCGTCGGCTCTTAGGGACGTGGCCGGTGCCAGGCACCTGACATGGCCGTAGCGGCCATCGTGCTCGCCGCCGGCGAGGCGTCGCGGTTCGGGGCGCCGAAGCAGCGATTGCTCCTGCCCGCGGTCCTCGCGCGTCTCGAGGAGACGCCGGTCGGGGACGTCGTCGTCGTGGCGGGCGCCCACGCGCTGGGCGAGGAGACCGGAGCAGCGCGCGTGGTGACCTGCGCCGACTGGGAGCGCGGGCCGGGGGCCTCGCTTCGCTGCGGGCTGGAAGCCCTGCCGCCGGAGACCGAGGCGGCGGTCGTCGTCCTCGCCGACGGCCCCTACCTGGCCCCGGAGGCGGTCGCCCGGGTGGTCGCGGCCTGGCGGGACGGCGCCGGGCCGCTCGTCGCGGCGAGCTACGGAGGCGTGCGCGGGCACCCGCTCCTCGTCGCGCGGGAGCGCTGGGACGACATCCCGCTCGAGGGCCTCAGAGCCCTCGAGCCCGCGCTCGTCCCCTGCGACGACCTCGGCGCTCCGGGAGACGTCGACACCCCAGCCGAGCTCCCGTGAGACGGCGGCTTCTCCGCCCGGGGCTGCTCATCCCCGCGTTCGTCCTGCTCGCGCTCGGGGCCGGGATCGCCTACGCGGCCTGGACGCAGCTCGACGCGGGTCGCATCGAGGCAAACGAGCAGGTGCTCGCCTCCCTTCCCGCCTACCCCGGCGCTGCGGAGATCGACCGGCTCACCCAGACCGCCGCGGACGGCTCGCTGCCCATCCCCGACGACGTCGTCACGAGCGTCCTCTACTCGCCGCCCCGGGATGCCACGCAGGCCGACGTGGTGGAGTTCTTCGTCGGGGCGCTGACGCCGGAATGGCAGGCGCGCACGACCACGGTCACCGTCGCCCAGGAGGAGGAGGCGGACGCGACCGCACCTTCGGCCTTCCGCGTGGACTTCTCGCGCGGCGACGACTGCGTCCGGCTCCTCACCTACGGCATGGCGCCCGGCCACTTCGGCCGCCGCACGTTCGCCCTCTCCGCGGAGGCGGGCGAGGGACCCTGCGAGGACGTCTGAGCACGGCTCAAGCGGCACGGGCCGCTGCCGATGAGAGAGGCAGGGTGGAACCGATCGTCGCCGAACACTAGGCCTCCGGATGGAGGCTCACGCCGCACACTCGCCGCTGGTGGCCGCACGCCTCCGACGGCGCCTGTCCCTGGAGGAAGCGGCCGCGCGCGCGAACCTCGACGTCGACGCGGTCAAGAACCTCGAGGAGGCGCGGACGTACGTCTTCCCCTCCGCCGCCGATGCGCTGGCGGCAGCCGTCGTCTACGCCTCAGCGCTCGGGATCACCGAGCGCGAAGCCCGTGAGCTCGCAGGGCTCCCGGTCGAGTCCGTCGTCGAGCGGTGGTCGCTCCGGCGGTGGGCGATCGTGGTCGCCTTCGTGGCGACCCTCGCGTCGCTGATGATCTTCGTCCTGCGGCCGCAGTTCTTCCCGGCGGAGCCGGTGGCCC
Organism: Gaiellaceae bacterium; assembly: GCA_050697735.1. Classification (GTDB taxonomy): domain Bacteria; phylum Actinomycetota; class Thermoleophilia; order Gaiellales; family Gaiellaceae; genus JAIBJN01. Next base: position 16,894 of record JBOHAM010000057.1, read on the forward strand.
CTCCGGCGCCGGCCAGGACGGTCGCGCCGGCGCCGCTCCCTGAGCGCTGGGAGATCCAGGTGGACGTCTACAACGGGACGGGCCGCGGCAACGCGGCCTCCGGGCTCGCCAACGAGATCGCCGGGCTCGCCTACCGGATCGGCGAGGTGGGGAACGCAGACCGGCGGAACTACGCCGAGACCAGCGTCTACTACCCGCCCGGCGCCGAGGCGATCGCCCGCCGCCTGGCCGCCGAGCTCGGCGCCGGCACGACGGCGCTGCCGGGCGGAGACGACGAGCGCCGGCTGGTCGTCATCGTCGGCCGGACCGCCAAGGGTTAGGACAGCGGCGTCCGAAGCGAGGCCAGCCGGGCCTTCAACTCCGGCGACATCTCCTCGGTGCACGCGCTGCGGACGTAGCGGCGGAGGCTTTCCTCGAACCGGTAGCGCTTCTTGCAGTAGCCGCAGTCGTCGAGGTGCGTCTCCGCCTCGCGCCGCTCGGAGTCGTCCAGCTCGCGGTCGAGGTAGGGCTGGAGAAGCTCCTCGCACTGCTCGCAGATCATCTCGAACTCGGTCACGACTCCTCCCCGACGGTCGCCCCTGCGAGCTCGCTCTTCAGAATCCTACGCCCTCGATGCAAACGTGACATGACCGTCCCGATCGGCACGTCGAGGATCTGCGCCGCCTCCTGGTAGGAGAAGTCGCCGATGTCGACGAGGACGATGACGTCGCGAAAGTCGTGCGGGACGCTCGAGAGCGCGCCGACGATCGAGTCCTGCGAGAGGCGCTCGACGATGCGCGCCTCGTCGTCGGCGCCCGCCGTCTCCTCCAGGCGGTTGTAGAGGAAGTAGTCGCCCTCCTCCATCGGCTGCATGTCGGGGCTGCGCTGCAGACGCCGGCCGCGGTCGATGTTGAGGTTCGTCTGAATCCGCATCAGCCAGGCGCGCAGGTTGGTTCCGGGCGTGTACGAGCGCCAGCTGCGAAACGCACGTGCGTAGGTGTCCTGGACGAGGTCCTCCGCCTCCTCGCGGGAGCCGACGAGCCGGCGCGCCACCCGATAGACCTGGTCGGCGAGCTCCAGCACCTCCTCCTCGAAACGGACGCGATCGCGGGCCTCGGTCGCGAGCCGACGGGCGTCGGTGTCTGCCTCTGCCATGCGCCGGACACTAACAAGCAAACGCCCTGCTCCCGGCGGCTATTCCGGAGTGGAGGTCAGGCCGGCGCGGCGACCGGCCGGAAACCGGCCCGGTCGAGCGCGGCGACGATCTCGTCGCGCTGCACGCGCTCCTCGTCCCAGGCCAGCATCACGTGGCCCATGAGGTTCGCGTTGGCCGACTCGATGCCGTCCACGGTGCGGAGCGCGGCGCCGAGCCGCATGACGCAGCGCTCGCAGCGGATCCCGCTCACCTGGATCGTCTCCGACCGGACAGCCATCTAGAGGTGATGGTACGTGAGCTCGACCAGCCGCTCGCTCAGGGAGCGCAGGCCCTCCGCCCGCCCGGCGGCGAGCTGCTCGCCTGCCTGGTCCAGCCCGTCCAGCCCGTCGAGCAGATCGGCACAGCGGAGCCGCCGGGCGACGGGCTCGAGCCGCCCGAGGAGCTCGCTCAGGAGCTCCTGCGGCTCGCAGAGGCGCCCGTCCTCGGGATGGATGAGCCCGGCGGCGGGCCCGAAGCGCGAGGCCGCCCAGCGGTTCTGGGCGTAGACGCCCCGGTCGGCGAGCCGCCCGTCCGGCTCTGCCCACGCGATCAGCGCCTGCCCCAGCGCCGCCAGGGCGGCCGTGGCAGCGAGGCGCGTGGGCTGGTCCGGCATCCGCAGCTCGAGCGTGCCGAGCCGCGGGTGCGGGCGAACGTCCCACCAGAGGCGCATGAGATCGTCGGCGAGACCGAGCTCGACGAGCGACTCGGCGAAGCGCGCCCAGGCGTCGTAGGAGTCGAAGACGGGCGGCGCGCCGCTGCGCGGGAGCAATGCGAGGAGCTCGGCGCGGGTGGAGGCGAGGCCGGTCTCGGCGCCGGCGAGGTACGGGGAGTTCGCCGACACCGCGAGCACGAGCGGGAGCCAGGGGAGCACCGCCTCGAGCCGGCCCATGCACTCCGCGGGGCTGCCCACGCCGACGTGCACGTGCAGCCCGCAGCAGTGCTGGCGGCGCGCCGACGGTCCCGCGTACTCGGCGAAGCGCCGGAGCGGCGCCTTGGCCGTGATCGGCTGATCCTCGGGCACGGCGGTCGGCCAGGTGCCGACGGCGGCGAGCGTGAGGCCGTGGGCGCCGAGCCTTCTCCGCGCCTCGAGCCGCAGTTCCCCGAGCTCCGCCGCCGCCTCGCCCACGTCCCTGCAGATGCCCGTGTTCAGCTCGAGCATCGTCGTGAAGAGCTCGGCCTTGAGGCGCTTCCCGTCCAGGACGCCCGCCGGGATCGACGCCGGCGCGAGCGTCTCCGGGTCGACGACGAAGAGCTCCTCTTCGAGGCCGACCGAGAAGGCCGGCGAGCTGCCGAACCGATGTGCGAGCACGGCCGGGGAGTCTAGGAGGGAGAGAAAGAAGGTGGTCGGAGGCCCGGGCAGGCAGGACGGGCCTCCGACCGTTCAGCCCCTGGGGGGAGGGGCCGCGGGCGCGCTAGCCGCCGGACTGGGCCGGCTGGCGCCCGAGCGTGACACTGACAGTTCGTTCGGACTCGCCTCTCTGGATTTCCAGCGTCATGGCGTCTCCGGGAGTCTTGTCCATGATCATCCTGCGCAAGTCGTCGGGACCGGCGACCTCTTCGTCGTCGGCGCGGGTGACGATGTCGCCGCCGAGCACGTAGCTCCTCCCGCCGACGATCACCTGCTGGTCGCCGCCCTGCAGGCCGGCCTCGTCGGCCGGGCTGGACGGCACGACCTCCACGATGAGGACACCGGAGTCCACCGGAAGCCGGAAGGTCTCCGCGAGCGTCTCGTCGATCGCCTGCATGCTCACTCCCAGGTAGGCGTGCTCGACCTTACCGCTTTCGAGGATCTGCGACACAACTTCCTTGACCGTGTTGATGGGGACGGCGAAGCCGATGCCGACGTTGCCGCCGCCGCTCGAGGCCTCGATCTGCGAGTTGACGCCGATCACCTCGCCCTCGGCGCTCAGGAGCGGGCCGCCGGAGTTTCCGCGGTTGATGGGCGCGTCGGTCTGGATCACCTTGTCGATCGTGTAGCCGTTCGGCGCGGTGATCTCGCGCTGGAGCGCGCTCACGATCCCGGCGGTGACCGTCCGCTCGAGACCGAAGGGGTTCCCGATGGCGACGACCGCATCCCCGACGCGCACGACGTCCGAGTTCCCTAGGGGGAGGGGAGTCAGGGCTCGTGACTGCGCGTCGATCTTGAGGACTGCGAGGTCGGTGGATGGATCGCTCCCGACAACTCTCGCCGGGACACGGTCGTCGCCCGAGAAATTGACGTGGACCTTCTGGGCGCCCTCGATCACGTGGTAGTTCGTGACGATGTGGCCCGCCCTGTCGACGGCGAAGCCGGAGCCCTGGGTGGACGCGCTCTGAGGGCCGAAGAAGGGGTCGTCCGAGACCACGGAGGTCGAGACCACCTGCACGACGCCCGGGCCAGTCTGCTCGTAGATCTCCTGCACGGTCCGCCCACCCTCGGCGGCGGCCTGGAAGCGCGGCGCTCCCTCGCCGTCCGCGACGGTGGAGATCACGGTGGTCGTGCCTCCGTCGTCGTCGCCGGCGGCGCCGACCGCAGCGCCGATGCCGACTGCCGCTCCGCCACCGAGCAGCGCCGCCAGAAAGAGCGCAGCACCGCGGGTCCACGAGCCGAATCGCATGGACTCCTTATAACCCGCGCCCTGTGAAGCCCCTGTTGAGGTGGGTTAAGGCGGCGTTAAGTGCGCTCGGGGGACTACGAACGCTGCCCGATCCAGGCTGAGGCCGGATCCTGAGAGCATCCTAGGCGCCCCGAGCGGCTCTTTACCACTTCGAGCGGCGCCCCCGGCGACTCGTGTAGACGACCTTCGCGCGGGCCGAGCTCATCCCGGCCTGCTCGAACTGCTCGCGGTGGCCGAGACGGCCCGCCACCCGGCTTGCGTCGGCCTGCTGCTCGGGCAGCACGAAGGTGACCGCGACGCCGCTCCGGCCCGCGCGGCCCGTGCGGCCCGTGCGGTGGAGGTAGCCCTTGTCCTCCTCGGGCGGGTCGTAGTTGATCACATGCTCGACGTCGTCGATGTCGAGGCCGCGGGCGGCCACGTCCGTCGCGACGAGGACGGGGACCTTGCCCTGCTCGAAGCGGTCGAGCGCGCGGCGGCGGGCCGACTGCGCCAGGTCTCCGTGCATCGCCGCCGCCTTGATCCCATGGCCGGCCAGCTTGCGCGCGAGGCGATCGGCGCCGCGCTTCGTGCGCACGAAGACGAGCGTGAGCCCCTGCATGGCGCGGAGGTGCTCGACCAGGGTCTCGACCTTGCGGTCCGTGGTGACGGAGACGAAGCGGTGCTCGATCTCGCCCCGCTCGCGCTCGGCCGGGAGCTCGGCCTCGAAGCGCGACGGGCTCGTCGTGTAGGCGCTCGCCAGGCGGCCGACCTCGCCGTCGAGCGTCGCCGAGAAGAACATCGTCTGGCGGTTGCGCGGCAGGCGGCGGACGATCCGGTCGACCTGCGGCTTGAAGCCCATGTCGAGCATGCGGTCGGCCTCGTCGAGGACGAGGATGCGGATGCGGGAAAGGTCGACGAGCTTCCGCTGCGCGAGGTCCTCGAGACGTCCGGGTGTGGCCACGAGCACGTGCGCCGTCCGGGCGTCGGCCGCCTGGGAGCGCAGAGGCACGCCGCCGTAGACGGCGACGGTCCGCAGGCCGAGGGGCTTCCCGAGCGAGCGCAGCACCTCGGTCACCTGCCCGGCAAGCTCGCGCGTAGGGACGAGGACGAGCGCGCTCGGTCGCGGGTCGCGGTTGGCGGTGCGCTCGACGATCGGCACGGCGAAGGCGATCGTCTTGCCCGAGCCGGTGGGCGACCTGGCAAGGACGTCGATGCCGGCGAGCGCGTCCGGGAGGACGAGCGACTGGATGCTGAAAGGCTCGACGATGGAGTCCGCCGCGAGCGCGTCGGCAACGGGCGCCGACACGCCAAGGGCACGGAAAGACTGCTTTGACATGCTGTTCTACTCCTTCTTCGGTTCGAGACTTGCCTGACTCGAACGTCCGAAGGAGGAACGAGAAGCTCATCTCACGGCCGACCGAATGTCGGCCTGGTGCTGGAAGCGTAGCAGCGCCCGCTACAGTCGCCGGCGGGACACATCGCAAAAGAGGAGGACGCATGGCCACCGAGCGTTACGCCGAGGTCTCCTGGCAGGGGAGCCTCTTCGAGGGAAGCGGAAGGATCGAGCGTGTCGGCACGGGCGCCTTCGGGCCGCTCGACGTGAGCTGGACCGCGCGCGCGGAGGAGCCGGGCGACCACACGAGCCCCGAGGAGCTGATCGCCGCCGCGCACGCGGCCTGCTTCTCGATGGCGCTCTCCAACGAGCTCGCGCAGGGCGGCAATCCGCCCGAGCGGCTGGACACTCGCGCCGACGTCACCTTCGAGCCGGGAACCGGGATCACGAAGAGCGCGCTCTCGGTGCGCGGCCGCGTTCCGGGCCTCGACGAGGAGGCCTTCCGGCGGGCCGCCGACGCCGCGAGGGACGGGTGCCCGGTCTCGCAGGCGCTCGCCGGGGTGCCCGAGATCACGGTCGAGGCGACGCTCGAGGGCTGACCCCAGGCGCGGGCGCGTTACGATCGGCCGGTGTGGGGTAGCCCGCTTCTCTACGAGCGCCTGAGCTGGCCCGAGGTGCGGCGCGCCGCCGCCGAGGAGCGCGTTTGCCTCGTCCCCGTCGCGACGCTCGAGGACCACGGCCCTCACCTGCCGATCGACACCGACCTGCGCATCACGGCGGAGGTCTGCCGCCGGACGGCCGAGGCTGCCCCGGACGAGATCGTGCTGCTGCCGCCGATCCCGCACGGCTACTCGCCGCACCACATGGACTTCCCGGGTCCGATCACGATCGGCTGGGAGACGTTCACGCGCTACTGCACCGACGTCGGCACCTCGCTCGCGCGCCACGGCTTCCGGCGCCTGCTTTTCCTCAACGGACACGGCTCGAACCAGAACTTCGTCGAGGCGGCGGCGCGGCTCGTCAACGTCGAGCACCCGAACGTGCTCGCAGCGGCTGCGTTCTATCTCTCCGGACGGCGCTCGCTGGAGCGCGTGGAGGAGCTCCGCGACTCCGACCGCGGCGGCATGGCCCACGCCTGCGAGCTCGAGACCTCCATGTACCTCGCCATCGACCCGGACGCGGTGGAGATGGAGAAAGCCGTCGACGAGCGCGGCTTCCCTGCCGGCGAGCACGCCTTCATGGACTGGGCCGACGGGCCGCTCAAGGTCATGCCGTGGTGGTCGTCCTTCTCCGTCACCGGCGTGCAGGGCGACGCTACGAAGGCCACCGCGGAGAAGGGCGTGGCGTTCCTGGAGGCGGCCGTCGAGGAGTGCGTCGGCTTCGTCCGCGAGCTGCTCGCCATGCCGCTGCCGGCCCGCCGGGAGCCGCGGGAGACGCCGTGACCCCGCCGCCGATCCCGCTGCTGCACGTCGAGGGCTCCCATACGGAGGTGGGGCGACAGGTCGGCGCGGCGACCGCGGACGGGATCCGCCGCGCCGTGGCCGCGGCGCCCTTCGATCCAGCGGTCGTGGAGCGCTATCGCGCCGTCACGCTCGAGCACCTGGCCTGGGTGGTCGAGGAGCTGGACGGGGCCGCGGAGGGCGCGGGCGTCGACCCGCTCGCCGTCTTCGCCGCCTCGGTCGAGGAGCTCGCGCCCGTCGAGGCGCCCACCGGCTGCAGCGACCTCGTCGTCACCGGCGCCGGCGGCCGCCTGCTCGTCGCCCACAACAACGACCTCTACGCCGAGGACGAGCAGGACATCGTCGCGATCGAGTGGCGGGTGCCGGGCGAGCCGGTCGCGTTCACGCTCGGAACCGGCCCGTGGCTGAGCGTCGGCTGGAACGACGCCGGCCTCTCGGTGACCGGCAACGAGCTCTCGCCCAACGACGAGCGCGTCGGGATCCCTCGACTGGTCCTGATGCGCGACGTGCTCACGCGGCGCACGCTCGGCGAGGCCGTCACAGCCGTGCTCCATCCCGCGCGAGCCTCGTCCTACAACTGGGTCTTCGCGCATCGCACCGACGGAGCGCTCAACGTCGAGGGCTCCGCGACGGAAGCTGCGAGCGACGCGCCCGACGCGGACGGGGTGCTCGCGCACACGAACCACTACGCGCGGGAGGACATGCAGCGGTTCGAGAGCTCGGACCACGTCGACGGCTCGTGCCGCAGGCTCGAACGGGCGCTGGAGCTCGGCCGCGGCGGGCCCTTCACGGTGGAGGCCCTACGCGCCGTGCTCGCCGACCACGAGAACGCCCCCGACTCTCTGTGCTGCCACGGCGACGAGCCGAAGCCCGTGAAGACGGTCTTCTGGTGCGTCGCCGACGTCACCGCCGGGAGGATCACCTACGGCCGCGGGAACCCCTGCGACTCAGAGCCCCAGGTCTACAGCTTCGGCCCATGACGGCGGCGTCGCTCTTCGGGCGGCCGCTCCCCGAGGGCGGCACGATCGGCGTGGCTGCCCCGGCGAGCCCCTACGAGAACCGGTCCGAGATCCTGCGCGGGGTCGAATGGTGGGAGTCCCAGGGGTATCGCGTACGACTCGGCGAGCACGTGCTGGACCGTGACGACTTCGTCGCAGGAGACGAGCGAAGCCGCGCGGCCGACCTGAACGCGCTCTTCGCCGACCCCGGCGTGGATGTGCTCCAGTGTCTCCAGGGCGGCTATGGGTCTGCCCAGACGATCCCGCACATCGACTTCGACGTCATCGCCGCCAATCCGAAGCCATTTGTCGGGTTCTCGGACATCACCGCCCTCCATGTGGCAATCCGTCAGCGAACAGGACTTGCCACCTTCTACGGGAACGGCCTCCTGGGCGTCGGCGATCGGGAAACGACCGAGTTCTCGAAGCGGCGGCTCCTCGCCGTGCTGCGAGCGGAGGGCGCCGGCGAGGTCCCGCATGACCCCGACGATCCGTTCACGCGCACGATCAGCGGTGGGAAGGTCACCGCTCCTCTCGTCGGCGGCTGCCTCTCGCTGCTCATGCAGACGATGGGGACTCCCTGGGAGATCGACCTCGACGACGCGATTTTCTTCTTCGAGGACTACTACCTGCCGCCGTACCAAGCGGACGGCTTCCTGACCCAGCTTGCCCACGCCGGCAAGCTCGCGGGAGTGCGGGGGGTCGCAGTAGGAGACATGGAGAAGTGCGACTGGGGAGATCATCCCCGCGGCTGGCCGCGGACGCGTTCCATCGAGGACGTTCTCGAGGTTCACCTGGAGCCCCTCGGCGTGCCCGTGGTATACAAGCTTCCCTTGGGGCACGGGAAGCACCTGGCGACGATCCCGCTCGGCGTCGCGGCGACGCTCGACGCCGACGCGCGGACGCTGACCTTCGAAGCGCCCGGGCTCACCCACGGGGGGAGAGGGAGCATGAGATGACGAAGCGCGTGCTGTGGATCCTCGCGCTCCTCGCGCTCGTCCTGCCTGCCGCGGGCTGCGGCGGCTCCGACGACGAGGGCGAGGGGACGCGCACGGGAACGACCGAGGGGGACGAGGCGGAGATCGTCGAAGGCGGGATCCTCCGCATCGGCACGACGGGCGAGATCGACTCCATCAACCCGTTCGTCGCCTTCAACTCCGAGTCGTACCAGGCCTTCGTCATCGAGTACCCGCTGCTCGTCCAGTACAGCCCGGAGTTCGAGTGGGAGGGCGACTGGGCCGAGAGCTGGGAGACCTCCGAGGACGGCCTCACGTGGACCTTCACGTTGCGGCCCGGCTCGTGGTCGGACGGCACCCCCCTCACCGCCGAGGACGCCGTCTGGACGGGCGAGACGGTCCTGAAGTACGCAGACGGTCCTACCGCGATCCTCGCGCCCTTCCTCTCGCACGTGAAGAGCCTCGAGGCTCCCGACCCGCAGACGCTCGTCATCACCTACGACCAGCCCGTCGGAAACGTCCTCCCGCAGCTCCAGCAGTTCTTCGTCCTTCCGAAGCACGTCTGGGAGCAGCACGTGGGAGCCGACGGAAAGGGCCTGAAGCAGTTCAACCCGCAGGACGACTTGCCGGTCGTGGGCGCAGGACCCTTCGTGATCACCAAGTTCGACAAGAAGGGCACGACGATCTTCGAGAAGAACCCCAGCTACTACGGGCCCGAGCCGAACGTCGACGCCGTCGGCTACCAGCACTTCGAGAACGAGGACGCGTTGCTCGCCTCGTTCGACGCCGGCGAGCTCGACTTCCTCGAGGAGGTGCCCTCGAACGCCGTCGGACAGCTCGAGGAGAACGACGACGCCACCGTCAGCAAGGTCGACTCGACGCAGATCCAGAACGTCATCTTCAACTCGAATCCCGACAAGCCGCGGAACCGCGAGCTCCTCGACCCGCAGGTGCGCGAGGCGATGGAGTACGCCATCGACCGCGAGGAGATCGCGGAGGTCGTCTTCGGCGGGAACGCCGAGCCGGTCGCGAGCATCGTCGCGCCGTTGACCGGCGAGTGGATGAACCCCGAGATCGAGGCGCTTCCATTCGATACCGACGAGGCCAACCGGATCCTCGACGAGGCGGGCTACGAGCGCGGCTCCGACGGGGTGCGCGTCGACGAGGAAGGCCAGAAGATGGCGTACGAGGTCATCACACCCACCGGCGTGCAGGGCGTCCAGCGTGAGTTCGAGATCATGAAGAACGGCTTCGACGAGATCGGGATCAGGATCACGCCGAAGGCGCTCGACGACACGACCGCCTTCGAGGAGATCCTCAAGCCCGACTCGAAGTACGAGGCGTTCGACATGGCCATGTGGAGCTGGGTCGGGTATCTCGACCCGGACTTCGTCCTCTCTGTGACCACGTGCGACCAGTGGGGCGGCTGGAGCGACACCGGCTACTGCAACGAGGAGTACGACCGCCTCTACCAGGAGCAGGGCGTCACGGTCGACCAGGAGGAGCGGAGGCAGCTCGTCTGGGAGATGCAGGACATCCACCAGCGCGACCGGCCGTACATCCACCTCGTCGCCGTCGAGTACATCACGGTTTCCAAGTCCAACTGGACCGGGTTCCACCCGGACCTGATCGCGTACTCGAAGCTGCCCTGGACGGACCCGCACAGGACGTCGGAATAGCGACAGGCTGAGACCGGAAAAGCGGCGCGGAAGAGCCGGGGGCTGTGAGAGGGACCGACTACGTCGTCAAGCGAGTCGTGTTCGCGCTGATGACGGTGTTCGTCGCGATCACGCTCAACTTCGTCATCTTCCGCGCCGCGCCCGGCGACGCGACCTCGTCGCTCGCGAAGTGCCGTAACTGCACGCCCGAGTTCCGGGAGGCGCTCCGCGAGGAGCTCGGCCTCGACAAGCCCAAGCTCGAGCAGTACTGGATCTACGTCAGCGACCTGGCCCGGGGAGACCTCGGCGACTCGTTCGTCACACGGCAGCCGGTCTGGCAGGAGCTGAAGCAGCCGATCCTCAACACGCTGCCGATGGTCGGCCTCGGCTACCTGATCTCGATCGTCCTCGGCGTCCTCGTGGGGGTGGTCGCCGCCTGGCGGCGCGGGACGTTCCTGGACTGGGGCGGCGTCTCGACGGCGCTCTTCTTCTACTCCATGCCGCAGCAGTGGTTCGGGCTCATGCTGCTCATCCTGCTCGGCGGCGTGCTGCCGTCATCGGGGGTGAGCGACCCGTTCATCGACTTCCTCGACCCCTCGTGGTGGGAGGTCGTCCTCGACCGCCTCGAGCACATGATCCTGCCCTCGCTCACCCTGGGGCTCGTCCTCTACGGCCAGTACGCCCTGATCGTGCGCTCGTCGATGCTCGAGGCGCTGGGCGAGGACTACATCATGACCGCCCGCGCGAAGGGCCTCTCGAGCTGGGCGATCGTCCGCAAGCATGCGCTCCGAACCTCGCTCCTGCCGATCGTCACCCTCGTTGCGCTCACGTTCGGCTACATCATCGGGGGCGACATCCTCGTCGAGGCCGTCTTCTCGTACCCGGGGATCGGGCTGGCGACGTACGAGGCGGTCTTCGACCGCGACTACCCGGTACTGCAGGGCGCGTTCCTGCTCCTGACGCTCTCCGTCATCATCGCCAACCTCATCGCCGACCTCCTCTACTTCAAGTTCGACCCGAGGATCAGCGGATGACGGGCACCGCGCCCATCCTCGCCGACGAGCACGACCTCGAGGCGCCGCCGCCTCGCCGACGGCGGTTCGTCTGGTCGGTGATCCGCGAGCAGCCGCAGGCGACGATCGGAGCCGTCGTCCTGCTCGCCTTCGTCGTCGTCGCGGTGCTCGCGCCCGTCATCTCGCCCTACGACCCGCGGGAGAAGGTCGGCGCGGTCTTCGAGCCGCCGTCGAGCGAGCACTGGCTCGGCCTCGACGACGGCGGATTCGACATGTTGAGTCTGATGATCCACGGCGCCCGGGTGTCCCTGATCGTGGGCTTCGCGGCGGCCCTCGTGGCGATGCTCCTCGGCGGCGCCGTCGGCCTCCTCTCGGGCTACTTCGGAGGCAGGACCGACACGGTGCTCATGCGGATGACCGATTACTTCATCGTCATCCCGGACATCCCGCTGATGCTCGTCGTCGCCGCCATCTGGGGCAGGAGCTTGACGAACATCATCCTCATCATCGGGCTCATCTACTGGACGACGACGGCGCGCGTGATCCGCTCGCAGGTGCTGTCGGTGCGCGAGCGCGTCTACGTCCAGCGCACTCGGGCGCTCGGCGCCGGGCACGGGCGCATCCTCTTCCGGCACGTCCTTCCGCAGGTGGCGCCGCTGCTCGTGGCGATCACCGTACTGAGCGTGGCCGTGGCGATCTTCGCCGAGACCGCGATCGCCTTCCTCGGCCTCGGCGACCCCACGCTGATCTCGTGGGGCAAGCTGATCGAGAACGCCTTCTCCCGCAGCGCGATCTCGGTGGACGCGTGGTGGGCGATCGTGCCCCCGGGTCTCGCGGTCGTCGCGGTCGTGCTCGCGTGCACGATGCTCGGCCGCTCGATCGAGGACACGCTCAACCCGCGACTGCGGGTCGGCCATCTGTCGGTGCGCCGCTTCCGCGTCCGTGAGGTGGAAGGGAAGCAGCTGTGAGCCTCCTCGAGGTCCAGGACCTCCACGTCTGGTTCGACCTGGCGGACGGCGGCGAGCTGCACGCCGTCCAGGGCGTCGGTTTCGAGCTCGACGTGGGCGAGCGCTTCGGCCTGGTCGGCGAGTCCGGCAGCGGCAAGACGACGACGATCCTCGCCCTCATGGGGCTCCTGCCCGCGACCGCCTCCGTCTCCGGGCAGGTCCTGCTCGACGGCGAGAACGTCCTCGCGCGGGGGGAGCGGAGCGTCGCGCCGCACCGCTGGCGGGACGTGGCCATGGTCTTCCAGGGCGCCATGAACGCCTTCAACCCTGTGAAGCGGATCGGCGAGCAGATCGCGGAGCCGATGGAGCTCCACGAGGTCGCGGAGGGCCGCGCTGCCCGCCGCCAGGTCGGCGAGCTGCTCGAGCGCGTGGGGATCCCGGCTGCGCGCGCCGACCGCTACCCGCACGAGTTCTCCGGCGGGATGCGCCAGCGGGCCGCTATCGCCATGGCGCTCGCCTGCAAGCCGAAGGTGCTGCTTGCGGACGAGCCGACCACCGCGCTCGACGTGATGGTGCAGGCGCAGATCCTGCAGCTGCTCGTCGCCCTCGCCGACGACTTCGGGCTCGCCCTCGTGCTCGTCACCCACGACCTGCCGATCGTGGCCCAGGTGTGCGACCGCGCCGCGGTCATGTACGCCGGTGAGATCGTCGAGTCCGGGCCGACCGACGCCCTCTACCACACGCCGCGTCATCCCTACACGCGTCTCCTCTTTGCGGCGACCCCTGACCTCTACGGCGAGGAGGGCGTGGTGTCCATCCCCGGAGTGCCGCCGCGGCTCGACCGGCCGCTCGTCGGCTGCCCCTTCCGGCCGCGCTGCGACAGCGCCTTCACCCGCTGCGTCGACGACCGGCCGGCGCTCAAGACGGTCGCCGCCGCGCAAACCGCAGCCTGCCACCTGAACGACGTCCCGCAGGAAGTTCCGGCATGAGCACGAACGGCGCCCCGCCGCTCCTCGAGGTCGACGGCCTCACGACGCGGTACCCGGTGCCGCGGGGAATCGCCGGAGCCGTCGCGGGGCGGCCTCAGCTCTGGGTCAATGCCGTCGCGGGGGTGTCCTTCCGGGTGCGGCGAGGCGAGATGCTCGCCCTCGTGGGCGAATCGGGCTGCGGCAAGACGACGACCGCGCACAGCGTGCTCCGCCTCGTGGACGCGGACGCAGGCTCGATCCGCTTCGACGGCACCGAGATCACGACGCTTCAGAGCGGCGACCTGCGCGCCCTGCGACGCCGGATGCAGATCATCTACCAGGATCCTTACGAGTCGCTCGACCCTCGCTTCCGCGTCTGGAAGACGCTCGTGGAGCCGCTCGAGGTGCACGGGATCGGCTCGAAGGAAGAGCGCCGGCAGGAAGCCGAGGAAGCGCTGAGGCTGACAGGGCTCGACCCGCCCGAGCTCTTCCTCGACCGCTACCCCCACGAGCTCTCGGGCGGCCAGCGGCAGCGCGTCGCCATCGCCGCGAGCCTCGTGCTCCATCCCGACCTGCTGATCGCGGACGAGCCCGTCTCGATGCTCGACGTCTCGGTGCGGGCCGGGATCCTCGGCATCCTGGACGATCTCCGTCGCCGCGGGCTCGGCATCCTCATGATCACGCACGACCTCTCCACAGCCGCGCGCTTCGCCGACCGCATCGCCGTGATGTACCTCGGCCGGATCGTCGAGGAGGGGCCCGCGCGTGAGCTTGTCGACAACCCGAAGCATCCGTACACGAAGGCGCTCCTCTCAGTCGTCCCCAAGCGCGACCCCCGCCAGCGCTCCCAGCCGGAGATCCTCCGCGGGGAGACACCGAACCCGGTGGACGTGCCGCCCGGGTGCCGCTTCCATCCCCGCTGCCCGATCGCCATCGCCGAGTGCCTCGAGATCGATCCGGAGCTGCGTGAGCCGTCGGATGCCCGGCCCGGCCACCGGGCGGCCTGCATCCGCGCGTGAGCGCCGGCCTCGTTCTCGCCGGGGGGAGCGTCTTCGCGCCCGGCAATCCGGAAGCCGTCGCCGTTCGGGACGGCCGCATCGCGGCGGTGGGCTCGGCGCGCGAGGCGAGCGAGTGGACCGGCCCGGGGACGCGCGTCCTCGAGCTCGAAGGCCGCACCGTGCTCCCGGGCTTCCAGGACGCCCACTGCCACCCGGCCGAGAGCGGCGTGGACGAGCTCCGCTGCTCGCTCACCGACTGCCATTCGCGCAACGCGTGCCTGGAGGAGATCGCGCGCTACGCGGACGCCCACCCGGAGCGCGAGTGGATCGCGGGCAGCGGCTGGTCGATCGACTCGTTCGAGCACGGGACCCCGAGCCGAGCCGACCTCGACGCGATCGTGCCCGACCGGCCCGTCTACCTCGAGAACCGCGACGGGCACGGGGCGTGGGTGAACGGCCGAGCGCTCGCGCTCGCGGGCATCACGCGCGGGACACCCGACCCGTCAGGCGGACGGATCGAGCGCGACGCGGCCGGCGAGCCGCAGGGAACGCTCCACGAGGAGGCGATGGAACTCGTCGAGCGTCTGCTCCCGCCGACGACGCAGGACGAGTGGGAAGCGGGGATCCTGCGCGCGCAGACGACCTTTCACGCGCTTGGGATCACGGCGTGGCAGGACGCGCGGATCGACACGCCCGGGGCGCTCGCGGCCTATCGGGCCGTCACCGAGCGCGGGGAGCTGACGATGCGGGTCGAGGGCAACCTCCTCTGGGACCGGGAGCGCGGCGAGGAGCAGGTCGAGGAGCTCGTGGAGCAGCGCGCCGGAGGCTCGCTCGGACGGCTGCGCATCCGCGGCGCGAAGATCTTCGCCGACGGCGTGCTCGAGAACTTCACGGGCGCCCTGCTCGAGCCGTACGTGGGCACGGACAACTACGGGATCTCCATGCTCGACCGGGAGGCGCTCGAGCGCGCAGTCGTCCTCCTCGACGCGCGCGGCTTCCAGGTCCACGTCCATACGATCGGAGACCGCGCGGTCCGCGACGCCATCGACGCGCTCGAGGCCGCCCAGCGCGCGAACGGCGCCCGGGACGCGCGCCACCACCTCGCCCACCTCCAGCTCGTCCATCCCGACGACCTGCCGCGCTTCGCCGAGCTCGGCGTCGCCGCCAACGTCTCGCCGTACTGGGCCTGCCGGAGCGGGTACGTCGAGGAGCTGACGGAGCCGTTCATCGGGCCGGAGCGCTCGGCGCGCATGTACCCCTTCGGGAGCCTGCTCCGCGCGGGCGCGCGCCTGGCCTTCGGCAGCGACTGGTCGGTCTCGACGCCGGACCCGCTCCTGCAGATCGAGGTGGCGGTCACGCGGATCGCGCCGGACACGCGCGAGCTCGAGCCCCTCTGCCCAGGCGAGGAGCTCGACCTGCCGACCGCGCTCGCCACCTTCACGGCCGGGTCGGCGTACGTGAACCACCTCGACGGGGAGACGGGGACGATCGCGCCCGGGAAGCTCGCCGACCTCGTCGTGCTCGACCGCGATGTGCTGGACTCGGGCTCCGGGCCGATCGGCGACGCGCGCGTGCTCCTGACGCTCGTCGAGGGCGAAGCGGTCTACGCCGATGCCGCGCTCGGCTGGTAGGGAGAGGAGGGTTTGGCGAAACAGGCGCTTGTGCCGAACGACATTCCGCCAAACCCTCCTAGCCGGCCTGCTCGCGCAGCAGCCAGTCGGCGAAGAACGGCTCCACGATCCTGTAGGTGCCGCCAGGGTCGCGGCCCGCGATCTCCTTGGTCACGAGCGCTCCGATCGCACGCTGTAGCGCGGGCTTCGGAGGCAGGTCGCGCCGCTCGGCATAGTCGGCGGCATAGACCGACCGCGTCGGCTCCGCGGCGAGCGCGAACATGACCAGGCGCTGGGCGTGGGGCGCGTCGTCCCAGAGCCTGGCGAAGTGGTTGTGCTCGGAGCGGAGCGCCTGCTCGAGTGCCGCCTCGACGTCGGCGAGCCGGGCGAAGTGCCCGCTCGGCACGAGCTCCCAGACGAAGTAGGCCAGCTCCTGCGTCCCGTAGGGATGCCCGCCGGTGGCCTCGAGCACGCGGTTCAGAGCGTGGTCGTCGATCCCCTTCTCCGTCTCCTCGAAGCGCTTGCGCAGGTAGCGCGCGAAGGCGGACGGCTCGATCACCCCGATCTCGAGGCGCTTGGCGCTGCGCCAGAAGGGCTCGTTCTCGTCGTCGAAGATCCGCTCGAGGACGTGGCGCTTGCTCCCCAGGTAGACATGGCCGACCTCGGGCTGCTCCTGGAAGACGGACCGCATCAAGTTGGGGAAGTGCTTGTCGAGGGTGAGGACCTCCTGGAACTCGTCGAAGACGAGGACGGCGCGGCGGCCGCGCTCGGCCGCGATCTGGCCCGGGAGGGCGAGGAGACCCTCGATCGTGTCGTCGATGGCGGCGCGCTGCCGGCCGGTGTGGAAGACGAAGCGAAGGCTCGCGTCCATCGGGTCGACTTCGACCGTGGGCACGATCCGCAGGCCGCGGAACAGCCGGGTCGCGCGCTCGATCGCCTGCCCGGCGGCGGACTCCAGATCGCCGTAGATCGTCTTCGCGAGCGCGGCGGCAAAGCGCTCCTTGGTCGGCGTCCGCATCAGGTCGCAGTACCCGACGAGCACCCCCTTGCGGATCGCGCGCTGCGCCGCGCGCAGGACGAGCGACGACTTCCCGTATCGTCGGGGCGCGTAGAGGAGAACGTCCTGCCCGTTCTCCATGTCCCGGACGAGCTCGCGGATCTCCGCCTCGCGGTTCGTGAAGGAGCGGTCGAGGGCCAGGGCACCGAAGGTGAACGGATTCGTATGCGCCATTGCGTTACGCAGTATTGCATACGCCCGGTATGCACCTGTGCATGACGCCGTGCTGCATACTCCGCTGGCTGTCAGACTTGCACGAGGACGCGGCCTTCTTCCCGCCGCGCCGCGTAGACGGCCGCCCGCAGGGACGGCTCGTCGAGACACGCACCGGTGTCCAGGTCGAACTCCCAGCCGTGCCAGGGACAGCGGAGTACGCACCGGCCGGCCAGCGCGTAGAGCCCGGGCTCGCCCTCGACGCGCTCCGAGATCCGGCCCAGGCAGAGCGGGCCGCCGTGATGGGGGCAGCGGTTCCGGATCCCGTGCAGCGTCCCGTCCGGCTCGGCGACCACACCGACCTCGCGGCCGTTCACGCGTGCGATCAGCCGTCCGTCGCGCTCGAGGTCGGCGACGGAGCCGACGTCGACCCACTCAGCCAACGGCGGGAAGGCCCAAGCGGGCGCCGTAGAGCTCGGCGGCGTTCTCGTGCAGGACCCGTGCGCGCCAGGCCTCCGGCAGGCGGTTGAGCATGAAGCCGGGATCGTCGAAGTCCCAGTGCGGGTAGTCGGAGGCGAAGCAGAGATTGCCGGGCGCGCCGGCGGTCGCCAGCATCTCGAAGAGTGTCTCGTCCCGCCCGTCCGTGTGCTCGAGCGGCTGCGTCGAGAAGCGGACGTGCTCACGCGCCACCTCGCTCGGCTTGCGCTCGAGCCACGGGACCTCGCTGCGGAGCGCCCGCCAGTTCGTGTCGAGGCGCCAGAGGATGCCGGGCAGCCAGGCAATGCCGCCCTCGATCAGGAGCACCTTCAGCGTCGGGAAGCGCTCGAACGTGCCGTGGCAGAGGAGCGAGACGAGGTGGGACATCGTGCTGCACGCCGAGCCGAGCGTGTGCCACTCGATGTAGAAGGTGACCGGGCCCGCGCCCCCTGGAGGCGCGGCGATCCCCATCCCCTCGCCGCCTGAGTGGATCGCCACCGGGAGCCCGCACTCGGCGGCCGCCTCGAAGATCGGGAGGTAGCGCGGCTCGCCGTAGGGCCGGTCGGCGCCGCCGCAGAGGAGCACGTGGACGAAGCGCTCGTCCTCGGCGGCGCGGCGGATTTCCCCCGCCGCGGCCTGCGGATCCTGCGCCGGGCAGAGGATCGAGGCGCGGAGGCGCGGCTCGGCGTCGAGCCAGCGCTCGCGCAGCCATTCGTTGTGGGCACGGGCGAGCTCCGCCGCGCGGTAGGGGCTCGGCATCAGCGAGACGAGCACCGCGTCGTCGCCGTTCAGGACGCCGATGTCCGCTCCACTCGGGTCGAGGAGCTCACGGCGCACGGCGTCGACGTCGGAGGCCGGCGGGTGCCCGTTCTGGTCGATGTCCTGCCGGAACCAGGAGGATGGATGCGTCCACGAGTAGCCCGGCAACCCGAGCGAGGCCCCCTGCGCGCGGAACCACTCGCGCTGCGCCGGCGAGACGTAGGCGATGAGCTCCTCGGGGTCGCCGACCTGCGGGTGGATGTCGCAGTCGATCACGGCGCCAAGCGTACGCTCAGACGTGGTCGCGCGGGAAGCGGTGTATCCACGTGCGCGCGAAGACCTGCGCGGCGCCCTCGGTGACTTCGACCGCCGTCGTCACGTGGAAGGCTTCGGCGTCGCAGGTCATCTCGCTCTTCACCTGGGAGAGCATGCGCCAGTCGCCGCGTGCCATCCCCGACGTGGCGCGAAAGCGCACGGCTGCCGAGAGCGGATCGCCCTCGACGATCGAGTAGACGGTGTGGCTCGTGTCCGAGGTCTCCAGGTCGATGTCGAGGATGCGCTGCGTGCCGCCCAGGTCGTAGTCGAAGACCTGCTCGACGAGGTTCGTGGACAGGTCCCGGCGAATCGACCTGCCCGGCGACCCGGCCTCGACGGACTCCGTCGCGAGCGGCGCCGAGTGCTCGGGCTCCTCGAAGGCCGGCAACGCGTCGTCCTCGGGCCGCGGCGGGCGCGCCGGGAGGTCGAGCGCTCCGGCGAAGAGCGTCAGCGTCACAGGCTCCGGCGAAGGCCAGGCCCACGGCCAGTACGTCGGCGAGACGGCCAGCCGCAGGCGGTGACCGGCCGGGAACGAGTACGCCATGAAGTCGAGCGGGACCCGCACCTCGTACCGACGCCCCGGCTCGAGCGGGCTCGGGTGCTCGTGACTCTCGCGATGCGTCAGGTTGAGGAGCCCGCGCGTGACGAGCGCCGAGCGACCGTCCGGGAAGACGTCGCAGAGGCGAACGGCGACGAGCGCGCTCGGGCGGTCGACGGCGAGCTCGAGCGTCGCCTCGGGGAAACCTAGGATCTCGAGCGGCTCCTCGAGCGGCTCCGAGTCGAACGCGAGCGAGACGGCGTCGTCGGGCCGCTGGTCGGCGGCCAGGTCGGCCGACTGGCCCTCCGACGTCCAGACGCCCGCCTCGGTCCCGCACGACTGGACGCCCAGCAGCGAGCGCGGCTCCTCGAGCGGGAGCTTCCACACGCGCGACTGGACGTTCGGGGACGGCCACGACGGCTCCGCCACCCAGCGCCCTGGTCGCACCTCGTAGCTCGGCCGCGGCTCGACGGAGTCCTGCATCCAGACGCGCAGCATGGGCTCGTCCGTCACCCCGTTCTCCGCGCCCTTCAGCCAATGGTCGAACCAGCGCACGCACTCCTGGAGGAAGCCGATCGACGGCCCGGGGAGCGCGTCGTCCGGGAAGGCGTGCGCCCACGGGCCGACAAGCCCCTTCCGCGGGACGGAGAGCCCAGCCAGCAGGCGCGGCACGGCATTCGTATAGCCGTCCGCGAAGCCTCCCACCGCGAAGACCGGGCACTCGATCGCCGCGTAGTCCTCGCAGGCCGAGCCGTGCCGCCAGTACGCGTCGCGGCGCTGGTGGCCGAGCCACTGCTCGATCCAGGGCGACAGGGTCTCCAGCCGTTCCAGCCACGCCTCGCGCCAGCCCTCGCCGTAGAGCCGCGGGTCGGGCGGCCGCGCGTTCCACGTCAGCATCGAGGAGGGCCAGTGGAGCATGTCGAGCCCGAGCACGCAGCCGCCGCGGTAGTGGACGTCGTCGGCGTAGCGGTCGTCCGTCGAGCAGAGGGTGACGATCGCGCCGAGGCCGGGCGGCCGGCGCGCGGCGACCTGGAGCGAGTTGAAGCCGCCCCACGAGATGCCCCACATGCCGAGCGCCCCGTCGCACCAGGGCTGCGCGCGCAGCCACGCGAGCACCTCGAGCGCGTCCTCCTGCTCCTGCAGCGCGTACTCGTCCTCCAGGATCCCGTCCGAGTCTCCGGAGCCGCGCAGGTCCACTCGCACCGCCGCGTAGCCGAAGCCCGCGAGGTACGGCTGGCGCGCGGCGTCGCGGAAGACCGTCCCGTCGGTCTTCCGGTAGGGCAGGTACTCGAGGATCGCCGGCACGGGATCGCCCTCGGCGTCCTCGGGCAGCCAGATTCGCGCCGCGAGCCGTGTCCCGTCGGAGAGCGGGATCCAGGTGTGCTCGATCTCCCGGACCCGCCGGGGGAACTCGGTGCGGACGGTCAAGCGGGCGACTCTGCGCGCTCGAGCACGAGGCGCTCGCGCTTCGCCGGCAGCGGGAAGGCCGGGGTCTCGGCGTCGATCTCCCGCGCGAGCCGATGGCCGTCGAAGATCGCCTCTGCCGGAATTCGGGGAGCGACGCAGTCGCCGATCCGGTAGACGGCCTCGATCCCCTCGGCCCGCAGTGCGGCCTCGTCGGCGGCGAGCTCGAGGTAGAGCTCCTCGTTCGAGAGGCGCTGCGTGACGAGCACGACCCCGTCGGCCTCGAGCTCGAACGATTCCCCGTGCTCGTCCTGCCCGCGCACTCCGCCCTCGAGGATCTCGGTGAGCAGCGCGCCCGCTCGCTGGCGGACGCCGACGCCGTGGAGATGGGCCCGGAGGAGCGGGCCCTCGAGTGTCTCGTCGGCGACTTTGCCCACGCGCTCGTGGAGCGTGACGAGCTCGACGTCGAGGCCCTCGCCGGCCAGGAGCTCCGCGATCCCGGCGGCCACGAAGTAGCCCTCGCCATCGAACACCACGACGCGCGATCCCGGCGGCCGCTTGCCCTCCAGCATGACCTGCTCGGGCGTGAGCATGTGGGGGAGCGAGGCATCGGCGCCCAGGATCGGATCGTGTGTGACCCCGTTGACACCGTCGGGCGACCAGCGCGCGCCCGTCGCCACAATGACGAACTCCGCGCCGTACTCCCGCACGTCCCGGGCCGCGAGCCGCGTTCCCGCGATGATCTCGACGTTGGCGAGCTTGTCGAGCTGGATCCTGCGCCAATTCGAGATCCGACCCCACTCGCCGAGCCCGGGGAGCTGGGGCACCCAGCGGAAGTGCCCGCCCAGGTCGGTCTCCGCCTCGACGAGGTGGACACGGCGGAAGCCGCGCTTGCCGAGGACGATCGCGCACTCCATCCCCGCCGGGCCAGCGCCGACGACGAGGACGTCCCGGTCCGCGTTCGCCGCAGGCTCGAAGCGCTCCGGGTGCCAGCCGCGGCGGTACTCCTCGCCCGCGGTGGCGTTCTGGGTGCAACCGAGGTGGTGGCCGCTCTCGCTCTTCGAGATGCACGTGTTGATCCCGATGCACTCCCGAATCTCGCCGTAGCGGCCCTCCTCGATCTTCTTGGGGAGGAAGGGGTCGGCGATGGACGGCCGGGCGGCGCCGATCAGGTCCCAGGCGCCGCTCGAGACGATCTCGGCCATGCGGTCGGGGTTCGTGAGGCGACCGACGCCGACGATCGGCTTGACGGTGGCCTCGCGCACGCGTCCGGTCCACTCGAGCTGGTAGCCCTCCTTGAAGAAGCGCGACGGACCCGAGTCCTTCGACCACTCGGCGATCGAGCCGACGTTCACGTCCCAGAGATCCACGAGCTGATCGGCGGCCCGCACGAACTCGAGCCCCTCGTCCAGCTCGACGCCGGCCGGGCCGAGCGCCTCCACGCAGGTGCGGACGGCGATCGCGCAGTCGTCGCCGACTGCCTCCCGCACGGCCTCGATCGTCTCGAGCCAGAAGCGCACACGGTTGTCGAAGGAGCCGCCGTACTCGTCGGTGCGGCGGTTGTAGAAGGTCGAGAGGAACTGGAGCGGCAGGTAGCTGTGCCCGCCGTAGACGTAGACGATGTCGAAGCCTGCCTCGCGCGCGCGCCGCGCCGCCTGCACCCAGTCCTCCCGGATGCGCCGGATGTCGGCGAGCTCCATGGCCTTCGGCACGACGTGCGGCTCGTAGTCGCTCGCGAGCTGGGACGGCGCGACGGAGGGGACGCGCGACTGGCGGTTGCCCGCGTGGCTCCCCGTGTGCGTGAGCTCGATCCCCGCGAGCGCGCCGTGCTCGTGGACGAGATCGCACATCACGGCCAGGTTGGCGAGATCCTCCTCGTCCCAGAGCCGCGACGAGATGTACGGCGACTCGTCCGAGTCCGCCGAGACCGGCGCGTATTCGGTGCAGACCGCCGCCCAGCCGCCTTCCGCCTTCATCGCCCGGAACCACGCCTGCGAGCCGGGCTTCTCGGTCCCGTAGCCGGTGCAGTGAGGCACGGCGTAGAAGCGGTTTCGCAGCGTCTTCGGGCCGATCCGGACAGGCTCGAAGAGGACGTCGTGGCGGGGATCGCGCGGCATGGGCCGGGATAGGATCGCGCGTGTGGCGCAGTCGGTCAAAGCCCGTACGGGCGGGCGCCTAGTGGCGGAGGCTCTCGAGGCCGCGGGCGCGGAGGTCGCGTTCGGCGTCCCGGGCATCCACGCGCTCGCGATCTGGGAAGGCCTGCGCGAGAGCCCGGTGAGGGCGATCGGGCTGCGGACGGAGCTGGACGCAGGCTTCTCCGCCGACGGCTATGCGCGCACGAGCGGGCGCCCGGCGCCGCTCCTTCTCTCCACCGGCCCCGGCGCGCTCATCTCGCTCGCGGCGCTGATGGAGGCGGCGAGCGCGCACGTCCCGGTAGTGGCGATCGCCAGCCAGATCCCGCGCGAGCTGATCGGCGCCGGCCGCGGGTTCCTGCACGAGCTCCCCGACCAGAAGGCCTCCTTCGAGCCCGTGGTCAAATGGGCGGCACGCGTGGAGACCGCCGAGGGGATCCCCGAGCTGCTCGCGGAGGCCTGGCGGCGAGCGCTCACGCCGCCGAGCGGTCCGGTGTTCCTGGAGATCCCCGTCGACGTGCTGGCGGGCGAGACGGACGCACCCGTGGGCGAGCTCGACGTGGCTCCGGAGACGCTCCAGTCGCCGTCCGGAGTAGACGAGGCCGTGCGCCTGCTCGCCGGGTCCGAGCGGCCCGTGGTCTGGGCGGGCGGCGGCGTACTGCGCTCAGGCGCCTGGGACGAGCTGCGCGCTTTGGCCGAGCGGCTCGGCGCGCCCGTCGTGACGACGTACATGGGCAAAGGCGCCTTCCCCGAGGATCACCCGCTCTCGGCCGGGTCGGCCTGCGACGAGCCTGCCCTCCGGGAGCTCATCGCGGGGGCGGACGTCGTGCTCGCCCTCGGTACCGAGCTCGGCGCGGAGACGACCGCGCAGCACGAGCTCCGCCTCTCCGGCCGGCTCGTCCAAGTGGACGCCGACCCAGCCCGGATCGGCGCCAGCTACGAGGCGCTCGGGCTCGTCGGCGACGCGCGGGCCGTGCTCTCTGCGCTCCTCGACAGCCTGCCGGAGGGAAGTAGGAGCGGCGGGGAGACAGCCGCCGACGTGCGGGCCCGGATCGAGGCTCGCCTCGACGAGCAGGACCGCGACCTCGAGCGCGGCCTCCTGCGCACGGTCCGCGCTGCGCTTCCCCGCGACGCTGTGACCGCGTGGGACATGACGATCCTGGCCTACTGGGCGGCGGCCCACTTCCCGGCCTACGAGCCGCGCACCTTCCTCTACCCGCTCGGCTCGGGGACGCTCGGCTATGCCTGGCCGGCGGCCCTCGGCTCCTCGCTCGCCGTCCCCGGCCGCCCCGTGCTCGCGGTGGCCGGCGACGGCGGCTTCAACTACGGGCTCGCCGAGCTCGCCGCCGCGCGCCAGTACGGGCTCGACGCGAAGCTCCTGCTCGTCGACGACGGGGGCTACGGGATCCTGCGCGAGTACCAGCGCGACCAGTTCGGCGAGACGTTCGCCGTCGACCTCGCGGAGCCGGACTTCCGCGCGCTCGTCGAGGCCTTCGGCGTCCCGGTCGTGTCGGTCGAGCCGGACGGCCTCGGGGAGGCGCTGGCAGCGGCGTTCGCCGAGGACGGACCCGCGGTCGTCCACGTCCCCGCCCTGCTGGAGATGTGGACGTAGTGCCTCAGACCGACTGGAGCCGCCTCGTCCGCCCGTCGCTGATCGGACTCGAGCCGTACCGGCCCGGCGCGAGTCTCGCGGAGCTGCGCGTCGCTTACGGGCTCGACGAGATCGTGAAGCTGAACTGGAACGAGGGCCTCGAGGGGACGTTCCCCGGCGTCGAGGAGGCGGTCGCCGAGGAGCTCGAGCGCGCCTGGATCTACCCGGCCGAGGCATACTCGGAGCTCCGGGAGAGCGTGGCCGGGTGGATCGGGACGAGCCCCGACCGGATCGTGCCGAGCCACGGCATCCAGGCGCTCATCGCCACTGTCGCGCACGCGTTCCTCGAGCCCGGCGACGCCGTCGTGCTGACGTCGCCGACGTACGGGCTCTACGCGACGACGTGCGCGGCCGCGGGCGCCGAGGTCGTCGAGGTGCCGAGCCGCGACCTCCGCCACGACGTGGACGCGCTCGCAGCGGCGGCGCGCGAAGCGAGCGCGCGCGTGGTCTGGCTCTGCGACCCCAACAACCCGACCGGAGCGATCGTGGCGCGGGACGAATGGGAGCGGCTGCTCGACGGGCTCCCGGAGCGGTGCGCGGTGATCGTCGACGAGGCCTACGTCGAGTACGTCGACCCGGCGGTGCGCCTCGACCGCCTGCGCGACGTCGAGGCCGGCGCCCCCGTCGTGGTCATGCGGACGTTCTCCAAGATCTTCGGCCTCGCCGGCCTCCGGCTCGGCTACGCGGTCGTAGGCGAGGAGCTCGCCGGCTTCCTCGACGTCGTCCAGGAGCCCTTCAACGTCAACCGGGCGGCGCTCGCGGCGGGGCGGGCGAGCCTGCTCCGGACCGAGCTCGTGGACGACCGCAGGCTCGCCAACGCCGAGGGGCGCGAGCGCCTGGCGCAGAGGCTCGCGGAGGCCGGCGCCCAGCCCTTTCCCTCGCAGGCCAACTTCGTGCTCGTCGACGTGGGCGTTGACGACGTGGCGCTCACCGAGGGACTCGCGCGCCGCGGGTTCCTCGTCCGCGCGGGGAGCGAGTTCGGACTTTCGGGCTTCGTGCGCATCACGACCGGCCCGGTGCCGCTCATGGAGCGGGTGGCCGCAGAAGTGGCCGACTTGCGGGAGAAAATGTCGGTCTCGGAGGCGCCTACCGCTTGACTTTGCCGGTCGGGGCAGCGTTGAATGCTCCTTCCGCCTGGCATGCCCCATCCGAAGGACCGATCTGGGCTGACCCGCAAGGAGCTGCTCCGCGGCGCAGCCGTGGCTGCTGCGGGCGTCGGCGTGGCGGGTGGCCTGGCCGCTTGCGAGAACACGACGGCCCCGATCGCCGACTGTGCGCCGGGAGACGGCGGCGCCGGCTCGCCGCTCGTGGAGGCGAAGCCGGTCGGTCCGGGCGGCGCGCCGCTCCCGCGGAACGACAACAGCGTCACGTGGACGATCACGGAGGACAACCAGCCGATCGCCGACGGGCTGTCACAGGAGACGAGCGCGACCCTGCGGCTCTTCAACTACGCCGACTACATCGATCCCGCTCTCCTCCAGGAGTTCCGGCGCACCTACGACTGCGCAGTCGAGCTGGCGACGTACAACTCGGCCGACGAGGCGATCGCGAAGCTGCAGTCCGGCTCCGTCGCCTACGACGTGATCCTCGGCCTCTCCGGCTCGAACATCGTCAACCTCATGGCCCTGCAGCTCCTGCAGCCGCTGAACCACACCTACCTTCCGAACCTCGCGGCGAACATCTGGCCCGAGCTCGCCAACCCGTTCTACGACCGCGGCGCCCGCTACACAGTGCCGTACGTCGTCTGGTCGGACGGAATCGGCTGGCGGAACGACCTGGTCAGCGAGGACATCGCCGGAATGGAGGTCCCCTGGGACATCTTCTGGGAGTCCTCGGCCTACCGCGGCAAGGTAGGCCTCCTGGACGACAAGCGCGACGGGCTCAGCATGCCCATGCAGCGCGACGCCATGCGGGACGGGGTTATCGCGGATCTGAACACGGAGGATCCCGAGCTCGTCGCCAAGGCCGGACGCGACCTCCAGGAGCTCACGGACGTCGCCAACATCAAGGTGACAATCACCGACTACCAGACGCTGCCCGAGGGCACGGCGCTGCTCCACCACTCGTGGTCGGGCGACCTCTTGGCCGGGGCCTTCTACTACATGCCGGAGGGCGTCAGCCCCGACGTGCTCTCCTACTGGGGGCCCGAGAGCGGCGGCGTCGTCCAGAACGACTTCCTCTGCATCACGCGCGCAGCCGAGAGCCCGGTGCTCGCCCACACCTTCCTCAACTTCCTGCTCGACGAAGCCAAAGCCTTCCAGAACTTCACCGACTTCAACGGCTACGTCCCGCCCCAGAAGGGAATCGACGCGGAGGCGCTGATCAACGAGGGCTTGATCCCGGAGACCCTGATTCCCGCCGTCGTCCGACCGGAGCAGTTCCTCGCCAACCAGTCGCTGCTCCAGCTGACCGTCGAAGGCGAACGCCTCTGGGACGACGCCTGGGCCGAATTCCGAGCGGGCTAAGCACGAGCATCGATGGAATCTCGTTGGACGTGGCGGTTCCTGGCACTCCCGGGCGTCGCCTGGCTCTCGCTCTTCTTCCTCGTCTCGTTCTACGCCGTGCTCGCCGTGGCATTCGGCAACCAGAACACGCTCAACGAGCCGGTCCCGTACTGGAACCCGCTCGACTGGAACGTCGGGTACGTGGTCCAGGTCCTCGAGAACATCTGGAACGGCGAGGAGTACCTCACCGTCTTCCTGCGAACGTTCGGGTACGTCGCGATCGCGCTCGCCATCTCGCTCGCGATCGGCTACCCGGTGGCGTACTTCGCCGCCCGCCATGCGGGACAGTGGCGCGGGCTCCTCCTGCTCCTCCTGATCCTCCCGTTCTGGATCAACTACCTGATGAAGATGCTGGCCTGGATCAACCTGCTCTCGCCCGACGGCTGGGCGACGAGGTTCCTGGACGCCCTGGCGATCGACGAGCTCTTCCTCTGGCTCGGCCTCCTCGCCAGCGAGGGCGGCTGGCTCGAGGGCCAGGCCTCCACGCTCGTGATCGCCCTCGTCTACGGCTACATCCCGTTCCTGATCCTGCCGCTGTTCGCAGCCCTCGACCGCATCGACCAGCGGCAAATCGAGGCGGCCCGCGACCTGGGGGCCAGCCCGTTCGCCGCCTTCAGGCGGGTGACCCTGCCGCTCTCGATGCCCGGAATCCTCGCCGGCGCGGTCCTGATCGCGCTGCCGATGTTCGGCGACTACTACACGAACGACCTCGTCTCGGCCTCGACCCGGACGAGCATGACCGGGAACCAGATCGACCTGTTCACGCGCCAGGGCTCGCAGAAGACGGTTGGCGCGGTGCTCACGGTCCTGCTCGCGGTCGTCCTGCTCGTCTTCATGCTCTACTACCTGCGCCAGACGAGGCGCGCCGACGCGGAGCGCCGGGGATGAGGTGGCTGCGCAACCCATGGGGGCGCCCACGATTCCTGCCGGCCATCACTGCGCTCTACATCCTCTGGTCGATCGTGCCCGTCGCGATCGCCGTCCTCTTCGCCTTCAACGACGGGCGCTCCCGCACGACGTGGCAGGGCTTCTCCATGCGCTGGTTCACGGGCGACACCGGCAGCGTCGCCAACGACCCGACGCTCCAGTCGGCGCTCACGCACACGCTCTTCCTGGCCGTCCTCTGCGTGGCAGTCGCGGTGCCGCTCGGCGTCGCGCTCGCCCTCGGCCTGCAACGCTGGCGCGGAGTGGGCAGCGGCTCGATCAATACGCTGATGCTGCTCCCGCTCGTGACGCCCGAGCTCGTCATGGGCGTCGCGCTCCTCCTCCTCTTCCTCCAGGTCTTCAACGGCTGGGGACTGGGAACGACCGCGCAGGCGATCGGTCAGGTGACGTTCGCGATCTCGTACGTCGTCGTGATCGTCCGCGGCCGGCTGGTCTCCATCGGACGGGACTACGAGGAGGCGGCGGCCGATCTCGGCGCGCCGCTCAGGGACCGGCTGACGCGCGTCGTCCTGCCGCTCCTCGCGCCGGCCATCCTCGCCAGCGCCGGGATCGTCTTCGCGCTCTCGATCGACGATTTCGTCATCACGCAATACCTGGCGGCGGGAGCGGACACGAACACCGTCTCGATGCTGCTGTACTCCACGGCACGAGGCGCTCCGAGCCCCGCGCTCAACGCCCTGGCCACCATCACGCTCGTGATCACGCTCGTGACGCTCGCGCTCGCCTACCTCGTCTACCGGCGCTTCGCCGGAGCGGGGAGCGCCGCGGAAGCCGCAACCCTGGGAGAGGTGTAGGAGGTGTCCCCCTGATGGAAGGCGAGGTCCAGCTCGATTCCCTCACGAAGAACTACCGCGACGTCGTCGCCGTCGAGGGCATCGATCTCGAGATGCCTCCGGGCGAGTTCTTCACGATGGTCGGGCCGTCCGGATGCGGGAAGACGACGACGCTTCGGATGATCGCGGGCTTCGAGCGGCCGACCAGCGGGCGCATCCTGCTCGACGGCGTCGACGTCGCCCAGACGCCCCCGCACCGGCGCAACGTCAACACCGTCTTCCAGAGCTACGCCCTCTTCCCTCACCTGACCGTCGCCGACAACGTCGCCTTCGGCCTCAAGTACCGACGCACGTCGAAGAGCGAGCGCCGGCAGAGGGTCGCGGAGATGCTCGAGCTGGTGCAGCTCTCGGGGTTCGAGCGGCGCAAGCCGCACGAGCTCTCGGGCGGTCAGCAGCAGCGCGTCGCGCTCGCCCGGGCGCTCGTCCTGCGCCCGCGGGTGCTCCTCCTCGACGAGCCGCTGGGAGCGCTCGACGCGCGCCTCCGCAAGGAGCTCCAGGTCGAGCTGAAGGCGCTCCAGTCGGACATCGGCGTGACGTTCATCTTCGTGACGCACGACCAGGAAGAGGCGCTCACCATGAGCGATCGCATCGCGGTCATGAACGGAGGGCACGTCGAGCAGGCCGGGCCGCCGCAGTCCGTCTACGAGGATCCGGACACGCTCTTCGTCGCCGACTTCCTCGGCGTCTCGAACCTGATGGGCGCGGAGGCTTCCGGCGACGACGGTCATTGCTGCACGCTGAGGGTCGCCGAGCGGACGCTGCGCGCGGAGCTGGGGACGATCTCCGCCCGGGGCGACGTCAAGGCGATGATCCGGCCGGAGCGTGTGCGTGTCGAGCCAGCCGGCGCCGACGGCGAGAACCGCGTCCCGGGCCTCGTCGAGCACGTCGTCTTCCTGGGCGGCTTCCGCGAGCTCCGCGTCCGCATCATCGGCGGCAGCCTGATCAAGACGATCGTGCCGAACGACGGCACGCCGCTCGGGTATTCGGAGGGCGAGTCGCTCACGCTCCACTTCCCGCAGGACGCGCTGCGCGTCCTCGCGCAGCCGGCGGCGCCCGCCGAGGCCGAGGAGAGCTGAGATGGCGGTCGCCGCCACGCAGATCGACCGGGAACGCGTCAGGGAGCTGACCGAGCGCGAGGAGCGGCTGCTGAACGAGCGGACGGGCGGCTCGCGGGCGATGTACGAGCGGGCGCGCAGGACGCTTTCCGGCGGCGTCGCCTCCTCGTACCAGGTGCGAGCGCCCTGGCCGATCTATCTGGAGCGGGGAAGCGGCGCGAGGGTGTGGGACGTGGACGGCAACGAGCTGCTCGACTTCCACAACGGCTTCGGCTCGATGGTGCAGGGGCACGCGCACCCGGCGATCGAGAAGGCGGTGGCGGAGCGCTATCCCCTGGGAACGCACTTCGCGGCCCCGACGGAGGACGCAGTCGTCGTCGGCGAGGAGCTGGCCCGCCGCTGGGGCCTCCCGAAGTGGCGCTACACCAACTCGGGCTCCGAGGCGACCATGGATGCGATCCGGATCGCGCGCGCAGTCACCGGCCGCGACACGATCGTGAAGATCTTCGGCTCCTACCACGGCCACCACGACTACGTGATGGTCTCGATCGGCGTCCCGTACGAGCGGATCGGCGACCGGGACGACTACGAATCGCTCCCCTACGGCGAGGGCATCCCGCAGGCGGTCGCGGACCTGACGATCGCGGTGCCCTTCAACGACGCCGGCGCGATGGAGCGGCGCGTCGAGCGCCTGGTCGCGGAAGACCGAAAGCCGGCCTGCGTGATCATGGAGGCCGCGATGATGAACCTCGGGGTCGTCCTGCCCGAGCCGGGCTACCTCGAGGCCGTCCGCGAGCTGACGCGCCGCCACGGCATCGTCCTCGTCTTCGACGAGGTCAAGACCGGCCTCTGCATCGCACCCGGCGGCGCGACCGAGCGCTTCGGCGTCACCCCCGACATGGTCACGCTGGCCAAGACGCTCGGCGGCGGCCTCCCCTCCGGCGCAATCGGCGGGACCGAGGAGGTCTTCGAGGTCGTCGAGGACGAGCGCGTCTACCAGGTGGGCACGTACAACGGGAACCCGCTCGCCATGGCCGCCGCGCGTGCCAGCCTCCTGGAGGTGCTCACGCCCGAGGCCTACGAGCACCTGGACGCACTCAACGAGCGGCTCCTCGCCGGCTGCCAGGGCGTGATCGAGCGTCACGGGCTCTCGGGGTACGCGGTCGGAGTCGGCGCCAAGGGCTGCGTCACGTTCTCGCCGGAAAAGATCGTCGACTACGAGACGTACAAGGCCAACCAGGACGGCGAGCTCTGCGACCTCGCCTGGCTCTACAACATGAACCGCGGAGTCTTCATGACGCCCGGGCGCGAGGAGGAATGGACGCTCTCCGTCGTCCACTCCTTCGAGGACTGCGACGCCTTCGTGGCCGCCTTCGAGGAGATGGCGGCTGATCTGACGGCGTAGGATCTGGGCATGGAGACCGACCTCGGAGCCGCCCTCGCGGCCGGAGCGACGCTCCCGGCGGACTGGTACGCGGATCCGGCGATCCAGCGGCTCGAGGGCGAGCGGATCTTCGCCCGGTCGTGGCAGTACGCGGGCCGCTCCGACCGCGTCGAGAGCCCGGGCGACTTCTTCACCTGCTTCGCCGGCCAGATCCCGATCGTGGTCGTACGCGACCGCGAGGGCGTCCTGCGCGGGTTCGTCAACGTCTGCCGGCACCGCGGTCACCTGATCGCGAGCGGCGACGGCAACCGCAAGGCACTCCAATGCCCCTACCACGCCTGGACGTACGACCTCGACGGGACCCTGCGCAAGGCGCCGCGTTCGGAGCGCGAGCCGGACTTCGACAAGGACGGCTTCTCGATGCTCCCCGTCGCGATCGAGGCCTGGGGCCCGCTCGTCTTCGTCAACCCGGATCCCGAGGCGGGACCGCTCGCCGACGCGCTCGGCCCGCTCGCCGACCACGTGGCGAAAAGCGGCGTCGACCTCGACCGCCTGCGCTTCCGCGTGCGCAACGACTGGGAGATCGAGTGCGACTGGAAGGTCGCCGTCGAGAACTACCTCGAGTGCTACCACTGCGCCGTCGCGCACCCGGGCTTCTCCAAGGTCATCGATGTGGGCGCCGACGAGTACGAATACCAGGCCGAGGGGCTCGCCTTGATGCAGTTCGCGCACGTGCGCGACTCCGCGAAGGAGAACGGCAAGGTCGCCTACCTCGCCGACGCCGACGTGGAGCAGGCTCAGTACCACCTGCTCTGGCCGAACTGCACGATCAACATCGACCCGGGCCCGGGGAACATGTCCGTCGACGTGACACGTCCGGCCGGCCCGGGCCGCTGCGCGGGCTCGACGGAGTACTTCTTCTACGAGGAGGTCTCCGACGAGACCGCCGAGGAGATGATGGCCTTCGCCAACCAGGTGGGCCTCGAGGACGCGTCACTCGTCGCCTCCGTCCAGGTCGGCCTCTCCTCCGGGATGATCCCGCACGGGCGCCTGCTGCCCTCGAGCGAGGTCCTCATCCAGCACTTCCAGCGGCTCGTGCACGAGGCGCTCTCTGCCTGACCCGCGGCACGCGATCCTCTTCGAGCCGCTCGAGATCGGCCCGAAGACCCTCAAGAACCGCTTCTACCAGGTGCCCCACTGCACGGGGTTCGGCGTCCAGAAGCCCGGAGGGCAGGCGCGCCACCGCTCGACGAAGGCCGAGGGCGGCTGGGCCGCCGTCAACACCGAGTACTGCGCCGTCAGCCCGGACTCCGACGAGACTCCGTTCATCTCGGCGCGCATGTGGGACGACGGCGATCTACGCGCTCTCTCCCTCATGTGCGACGAGGTGCACGAGCACGGAGCGCTCGCCGGGGTCGAGTTGCACCACTCCGGCGCCCACTGCCCGCGCCGCGAATGGCGCCTGCCCGCGATCGCGCCGTCCCAGCTGGCGAGCGACTACCTGCTCGTGACGCCCAAGGCGATGGAGCGCGACGACATCCGCCGCGTCCAGGAGGACTGGTCGGCGGCTGCGCGGCGGTCGCGCGAGGCCGGCTTCGACATCGTCTATGTCTACGGCGCGCACAGCTATCTGCCCATGCAGTTCCTCTCGCCGTTCTACAACCGGCGCACTGACGAGTACGGCGGCTCGCTCGAGAACCGCGCGCGCTTCTGGCTGGAGCTGCTCGAGCTCACGCGCGAGGCCGTCGACGGCGAGTGCACGGTCGCGACGCGCATCTCCGTGGCCGCGCTCAGCCCGTACGGCGTCGATCTCGACGAGGGCCTCGAGTTCGTTCGCCTGGCCGATCACCTCGTCGACCTGTGGGACGTGGCGATCGGCTCCGCGACCGAGTGGTCGAAAGACTCGGGCGCCTCGCGCTTCTTCGAGCAGGGCTGGCAGCTCGAATGGACCGGCCGCGTTCGCGAGGCGACCGCGAAGCCGATCGTGGGCGTCTCGCGGCTGACCGACCCGGATCGGATGGCCGAGATCGTCTCGAGCGGCGCCTGGGACGTAATCGGCGCCGCGCGCCCCTCGATCGCCGACCCGTTCCTCCCGAGCAAGATCGAGGAGGGCCGGCTCGACGAGATCCGCGAGTGCATCGGCTGCAACATCTGCATCCCGAAGTCGGATCCCGGCGGCAACATCGGCTGCACCCAGAACGCGACCGCCGGGGAGGAGTTCCGCCGCGGGTGGCACCCGGAGCGCTTCGAGCCCGCCGAGAACCGCGACCGGGACGTGCTCGTCGTGGGCGCCGGGCCTGCCGGCATGGAGTGCGCGATCGTCCTCGGCAAGCGCGGCTTCCGCCGCGTTCATCTCGTGGACGCGGGTGACGACATCGGCGGGATCATGCGCTGGATCCCGCAGCTCCCCGGGCGCGGCGAGTGGGGTCGGATCTTGCAATGGCGCAGAATCCAGCTGGAGAAGCTCCGCAACGTCGAGGTGCTGACGGGCGTACGCCTCGACGCCGACGGCGTGCGCGAGTACGGCGCCGAGCTCGTCGTCCTCGCCACCGGCGCGTTCTGGTCGCCGGTCGGCCTGAACCGCGAGACGCACGAGCCGATCGCGGGCGCGGATGCGTCGCTCCCGCACGTCTTGACGCCCGAGCAGATCATGGTCGAGGGCAAGGCCCCGCCCGGCGACCGGGTCGTCGTCTACGACACGGACGGCTACTTCATGGGGCCCGACCTGGCGGAGAGGCTCGCGGTGGGCGGGTTCGAGGTCGATCTCGTCACGTCGCTCGAGGACGTGTCGCCGTTCTCCGAGGAGACGCTCGAGCAGGTCTTCCTCAAGGAGCGGCTGCACGAGGTCGGCGTCCACATGCACCGCGGCGTCACGCTCGAGCGCGTGGAGCCCGGCCGGGTCACGGGGGTCGGCGAGTTCGGCGTGCCGTTCACGCTGGAGGCCGACGCCGTCGTCCTCGTCACGCAGCGGGTCTCCGACGACGCGCTCTACCACGAGCTCCGCGCCGACGAGGGCAGCCTCGAGGCCGAGGGCATCGAGGACGTCTACCGGATCGGCGACTGCGTCGCGCCGCAGCTGATCGCCGACGCGATCTTCGATGGGCACCGCCTCGCACGGGAGATCGACGCCGAGAACCCGGCGGTCCCACTGCCTTATGTCCGCGAGCGCCCGGTGACGGCCCTTGCCTGACGGACTCCCCGACGTCCGGCGCGAGGGCGACGTCTGCGTCGTCAGGTTCACGCGCGAGGAGAAGCTGAACGCGATCTCGACCGCGGTCGAGCGGGCACTGCTGGACGCGCTCGCGGGCGACGCGGTGCGAGCGAGCCGCTGCGTCGTCTTCTCGGGCGGCGAGCGGGCCTTCTCCGCCGGCGCCGACCTGCACGAGGAGCGCGAGGAGAGCCCCGCTGGGATCGACGCGTACTACCGGGACACCGGCGACGTCTACGAGCGGATCGCGGCACTCCCGCAGCCGACGTTCAGCGCCGTCTCGGGCTGGTGCCTCGGCGCCGGCTTCGAGCTCGCGCTCGCCACCGACTTCCGCATCGCCGACGAGAC
>JBOHAM010000058.1:0-18234 GCA_050697735.1 Gaiellaceae bacterium
ACATCCCCGTGGAGACGCGGCCGACGAGGGCCCAGTGGCGCGGCACGACGCTCCTCCTCGCCATCGTCGGCCTGCGCAGCCTCGCCCACATGGGCCTCTTCACCTTCATTCCCCTCTTCGAGATCTCCCGCGGGCACTCCGCCGCCTACGGGACCCGGGTGCTGGCGCTCTTCCTTTTCGCGGGCGCGCTCGGCACGCTCCTCGGCGGCCCGCTCGCGGACCGCCTCGGACGCCGCCGCGTGCTGCTGGGGAGCTTCCTCGTGTCGCCGCCGTTGATCGCGATCTACGTTCTGGGCGGCGGTGCGCTCGGGATCGTCGCGCTCTTCTTCACCGGGATGGCGGTGATCGGGACGTTCGCTGTGAGCCTCGTCATGAGCCAGGAGTACCTGCCCGGCCGCGTCGGAATGGCCTCGGGCCTCTCGATCGGCCTCGCGATCGGGCTCGGCGGCATCGCCGCCCTCTCCCTGGGGGCCGTCGCCGACGCGGTCGACCTCGAGACGGCCCTCCTCGTGACGGCCCTCGGCCCGGCGGTCTGCATCGTGCTCACCCTCCTGCTCCCCTCCTCAACCGCGAGGCGCCCGGGCGAGCCCGCGGCGGCGTCGATCTAGTAGTGCCCCTCCAGGCAATGAACGCCGCGGGGCACCATTACCTGAAGGGACACTAGTGGCGGAGAGCGCGCGCGAGTTCTTCGAGGGCCTCGCAGCCCGCACCGCGGGCGGATCCGAGCGCACCCGCGGGCTGACCGCCTCCTACCGCTTCGACGTGGACGGCGCGGGGAGCTGGCGCGTCGAGGTCGACGACGGCGCCGTCTCGGTGAGCGAGAGCGACGCCACCGCCGACTGTGTCATCTCCGCCTCCGAGAACACGTTCCTCGGCATCGTGAGCGGCCGTCAGAGCCCGATGGGCGCCTTCCTCATGGGGAGGATCCGCGTCGACGGCGACACGGGCCTCGCCATGCGCCTGCGCGACCTGCTCGCCTGATCGCTAGCCGCTAGCCGCTAGCGCGTCGCGGCCGCGGTCGCCTTGCGCTGCTCCGCGTGCACGCCTTCGCCCATCTCCTCGACGAGCTTCGCGCAGAACGCGGGCAGGTCGTCCGGCTTGCGGCTCGTGACGAGCCCGCGGTCGATGCAGATCTCCTGGTCGACCCAGGTGCCGCCGGCGTTGAGGATGTCCGTCTTCAGGCTCGGCCACGACGTGACCGTGCGGCCCTTGACGATGCCCGTCTCCACGAGGCTCCACGGCCCGTGGCAGATGGCTCCGACCGGCTTCCCCTGCTCGAAGAACGCCGTCACGAAGCGCATGGCGCCGGCGTCGACGCGCAGGATGTCCGGGTTGCTGACCCCGCCCGGGAGGACGAGCCCGTCGTAGTCGGTGGGCTCCGCGTCCGGCACGGTCTTGTCGACCGGGAACGTGTCGCCCTTGTCGTGGTGGTCGAAGCCCTGGATCTTGCCGCCGGCGAGGGAGATCAGCTCCGGCGTCCCACCCGCCTGCTCGACGGCCTTCCACGGCTCGGTCAGCTCGACCTGCTCGACCCCGTCTGTCGCGAGAAACGCGATGCGCTTGCCCTTCAGCTCGGTACCCATCTCGAGCCTCCTTGGTATCGATTTCCGTCTCTTCCGCCTACCCGCCCGCGGGGCGCGAAAACGTCGGTTCCGACGGGCTAGGGTTGCCGGAGATCCCTCTGCAGGACGTCCGGCTCGGGGACCTGCGAATCGCGTACGCGATGGCCGGGGACGGCCCGCCGCTCGTGCTC
Organism: Gaiellaceae bacterium; assembly: GCA_050697735.1. Classification (GTDB taxonomy): domain Bacteria; phylum Actinomycetota; class Thermoleophilia; order Gaiellales; family Gaiellaceae; genus JAIBJN01. The sequence goes on from JBOHAM010000058.1 coordinate 1,754, forward strand.
CTGCACGGCGCCTGGGGCGACAGCCGGGTCTGCCGCCGTCAGCTCGACGGCCTCGCCACGGACTTCGCCGTCACGGCGTGGAGGCCCGGTTGGTGTCAGGTCTTGCGTTCGAGCAAATCCCTGCAAACCGACCTCTTCTCCTCCTCGCGATGCTGAAATGCAAGACCTGACACCAACGTGTTAGGGAGCCAGGCGCTCGAGCCGCCAGGAGTCGCCCGCGCGGGTGTAGCGGAAGCGGTCGTGAAGCCGGTTCGGGCGGTTCTGCCAGAACTCGAAGCGCTCCGGCCGGAGCAGGTAGCCGCCCCACCAGGGCGGCAGCGGCGGGTCGTCGCCGTGCTCGGCTTCGGCTTCGGCGAAGGCCCGCTCCAGCGTCTCGCGGTCCGGCACGACCGTGCTCTGCCGGGAGGCCCACGCACCCAGGCGGCTGCCGGGCGGGCGCGTGCGGAAGTACGCCTCGGACTCCGCGCGGGGAAGCAGCTCGACTCCGCCGGCCACGGTCACCTGCCGCCGGGGCTCCTGCGCCCAGTGGAAGACGAGTGCGGCGCGCGGGTTGTCGGCCAACTCGCGCCCCTTGCGGCTCTCGACGTTCGAGAAGAAGCGGAACCCGTCGGCGTCGGCTCTTTTCAGGAGCACCGTGCGGGCCGACGGCCGTCCCTCCGAGTCGGCGGTGGCGAGCGTCATCGCCTCGGGCATGGCCACGCCGGCCGCGCGCGCCTCCTCGAACCAGCGGTCGAACTGCGCGAACGGGTCGGGGAGGAGGTCGCCGGCGTCCATCACTCCTCCAGCTCGAGCAGGAGCGCGCCACCGGCCACGCGGTCGCCCTCCGCCACGTGCACACGCCGCACGACCGCCTCGTAGGGCGAGACGAGCGGCGTCTCCATCTTCATCGCCTCGAGGACGACCAGCGGCTGGCGCGGCTCGACGCGGTCGCCCTCGCCCGCGAGCACGCGCACGACGACACCCGGCATCGGCGCCACGAGCGCGCTCTGCTCGCGGCCCGCCTCGCCGGCGTGGGCGGTCGCCTCGACGGTCGGTGGCGGCGTCGGGGGCGGCCCTTCCTCCTGCTCCCGGTTGAGGCGCCAGCGACCGGCCCAGGGCGCGGGCCGGGACAGCGGGGGCGAGAGCGGCGGGTACTCGGCGAGGAAGGCGGTCGTGGTGTGCCCCGCGCGAACCTCCGGGTGGTCGACGAGCCAGCGGAGGAAGCCCAGGTTGGTGGTCGCCCCGGCGACCCGGGTCGCCCGCAGTGCCAGCGAGAGCTCGGCGAACGCTTCCTCGCGGGTCTCGCCGTGGGCGATCAGCTTGGCGATCAGCGGGTCGTAGGCGACGGGCACCTCGTCGCCCGCCTCGACGCCGGGGTCGACGCGGATGCCGTCCGGCAGCTCGAGCAGCTCGAGCCGACCTGCCTGCGGAAGGAAGGTGAGCGGGTGCTCCGCGTAGAGGCGGACCTCGACCGCGTGCCCGTCCGGCTCCCGCGGCTCGAAGGCGACCGGGCGGCCCGCCGCCAGGAGCAGCTGCTGCTCCACGAGGTCGAGCCCGGTGACGAGCTCGGTCACGGGATGCTCGACCTGGAGGCGGGCGTTGAGCTCGAGGAAGAAGAAGCGGTCCCTGGCGAGCATGAACTCGGCTGTGCCCGCGTTCTCGTAGCCGACGGCGCGCGCGAAGGCCACCGCGGCCTCGCCCATGGCGGCGCGCAGCCCTTCGTCGAGCGCGGGGGAGGGGCTCTCCTCGAGCACCTTCTGGTGGCGCCGCTGGAGCGAGCACTCGCGCTCTCCGAGGTGGATCGCCGTCCCGTGGGAATCGGCCAGGAGCTGGATCTCGACGTGGCGCGGCCGCTCGACGAAGCGCTCGCAGAAGACGCGTCCGTCCCTGAAGGCGGCCGCCGCCTCCCGCTCGGCCGAGGCGAGCGCCTCGGGCAGCTCCTCCGCCGAGCGCACGACCCGCATCCCGCGGCCGCCCCCTCCGGCGGCCGCCTTGACGAGGAGCGGGTAGCCGATCTCCTCGGGGGTGCCCGTCTCCACGACCGGCACCCCCGCCTCCGCCGCGACGCGCTTCGCCTCGAGCTTGTCGCCGGCGGCCCGGATCGCCTCGGACGGCGGCCCGACGAAGACGAGCCCGGCCGCCCGGGCCGCCTCGGCGAAGTCTCCGCTCTCGGCCAGGAACCCGTAGCCGGGGTGCACGGCGTCTGCTCCGGCGCTCGCCGCGGCCGCGATCAGGCCCTCGGGATCGAGGTAGCCGGGGACCGCTACCGACTCGTCCGCCTGCCGCGTGTGGAAGGCGCCCGCGTCGTCCGGCGCATAGACGGCGACCGTGGCCACGCCGAGCCGCCGGCAGGTGCGGAAGACCCGCGCGGCGATCTCGCCGCGGTTCGCTACGAGCAGCTTCCGGATCTCGGCACTGGCCATGCGTAGGCGCCCTCGGGCGAGCGCAGCTTAGTCGGTGCCGGTGGCGCCTCTATCAGACAGGCCCGAAAGAGCCGTTGCCGAGCGCGACAACCGCGCGCTATCCTCGAGTGAAACCGAACTCGAGCGGCGCACGCCCGCAGCCTCGACTGGAGTTCCGAGAAGAGGAGGTCGACGTGCGTACGACGCTCGTCTCAGCACTGCGCGGCGTCTTGCCGCTCCTGATCGTCATGTTCGCCGCCGCGCCCGCCTACGCCGCCGAGTCAGGGATGGAGCTGGAGTACCTGGCGGACGGGAGCGTGGTCGAGACCGTCTGGGAGGAAGAGGAGGACTCGGCCCAGGCCGAAGAGCTTGCCTACCCGACGCGGTGCAAGCGGGTCTCGGTGACGAGGAGGAAGACGAACGGGGCGTGGACGCTGTGGTCGTACTACCAGCGGCAGGGCTTCTGCCACAACGGCGCGCGGGTCACCTCGCTCTATTCGTACCTGCGCCGCAACAACGGCACCGGCCCCGGCTGGGAATGGAAAGGCCACATCAACAAGTGGTCCTCGGGCGGCGCCGGGAAGTGGTCGTACACCGTCGGCACGCAGGGCCACTACGCGGTCTGCACCATCGTCAGCGGCTGCATCGTCCACGACTATCCCTGGCTGGAGCTCCGAGTGCTCGGCAACGGCTCCTGGACGAGGAGCTCCGGCGGCTAGATGAAAGGAGCAAGGGCAGTGGCGTGGATCAGGTCTCACCCGTGGTGGACGCTCCTCGCGCTCGTGGCGGTGCTGGTCGTCCTCTGGCTGTGGGCGAGCGGCCTGCTCATCTCGATCGAGACCGAGAGCTGAGCGCGTGAACTAGGAGGGCTCGCGCCTCCCTGCGAAGACACCCCAGTCGCTGCCGTCCCGGGCCTGCGCGGGTCGCTTCTCCAGGAACGCGCGCAGGCCCTCCTGGCCCTCGGGGCTCGCGCGCAGGCCGGCCGCGAGCCTCGCCGCCTCGTCCCCGGACGGGCGCTCCCGCACGAGCTGCTTCGCCGCCCGCACCGCCTCCGCGCCGCCGGCGAGGAGGTGCTCGAGGACGCGCGTCGCCGCGGCGTCGAGATCCTCTGGGACCTCGTGGACGAGGCCGATGCGGAGCGCGACGTCGGCGCCGAACCGCTCGCCGGTGAGGAAGTACCGGCGGGCCGCGCCGCCGCCGATCCGGCGGAGGACGAAGGGCGAGATGACCGCGGGCACGATCCCGAGTCGGACCTCGGTGAAGCCGAAGACGGCGTCCAGGCCGGCGACGACGACGTCCGCGCACGCGACGACGCCCGAGCCCCCGCCGAGCGCGAACCCCTGCACGCGGGCGACCACCGGCGCCGGACACTCGTCGATCGCCACGAGCATGCGGTAGAGCCGCAGCGCATCCGCCACGTTCTCGTCGTAGGAGAGGTCGACCGAGGAGCGCTGCCACTCGACGTCCGCGCCCGCGCAGAAGCTGGGCCCGTCGCCGGCGAGCAGAACGGCGCGGGCGTCGCCGACGTCTGCGAACACGTCGGTCAGCTCGGCGATCAGCGCCGCGTCGAAGGCGTTCCGGCGCTCCGGCCTGGCGAGGGTGATGCGGAGGACCGGGCCGTCCCGCTCGAGGCGCAGCGCGCTCATCGCCGGGCAGCATAAGGTTGCGTCGTGATCGAGGGCGCTCTCGCAGCGGCCGTGACGCCGCTCCGCCACGGCGGGGCCGAGCTGGACGAGGACGCCTTCGAGCCGCTGGTCGACTTCCTCGCAGAGGGCGGCCTGAGCGGCGTCCTCGCCCTGGGGACGACCGGCGAGGGCATCCTCCTCGCCCCCTCCGAGCGCCGGCGGGTCGCGGAGCTCTTCCTCGCGGCGTGCGCTGGACGCCTCGACGTGGCCGTCCACTGTGGCGCGCAGTCCACGGCGGACACGGTCGTGCTCGCCGAGCACGCCGCCGCTGGGGGAGCGGCCGCGGTCGCGGTCATCGGGCCGCCCTACTTCCAGCTCGACGACGACGCGCTCCTCTCCCACTTCGCCGCCGCCGCGGCCGCGTGCGCGCCCACGCCCTTCTACGTGTACGAGTTCGCGCGCGTGAGCGGGTACGCGGTGCCGATCCGGGTCGTCGAGCGGCTCCGGGAGGTCGCACCGAACCTCGCCGGCATGAAGGTCTCCGACGCGCCCTTCGAGCGGCTGGAGCCGTACCTCATCGAGGGGCTCGACATCTTCGTCGGCGCGGAGAGCCTCATCGGCGCCGGCATGCGCCGAGGCGCGCGGGGGTCGGTCTCCGCGCTCGCGACCGCGTTCCCCGAGCTCGTGGCCGGCGCCGTCCGCGAGCCGGGCCCCGAGCGGAGCGCGCACCTGGGCGAGCTGCGTGACGGCCTCGACGGCTTCCCGCGCCATGCGGCGCTCAAGCGCGTCCTCGCGCTCCGCGGCGTGCCCGTACGGGAGGAGGTCCGCGCGCCGCTCCGCGGGCTGACCGACGACGAGCGCGAGCGCCTTGACGCCCTCGTGCCCGGCTGGCTCGGCGTCGCCGCCTGATTGGCGTCCGCGAGGGCGGGAACGAATTCAGTAGGCCCGGATCGACCCGCCGGGGCCGCAACCGGCGGGTGCTCATCCGGGCCTTTCCTTTCCCCCTTGCCTCCTAGAGCGATGCCGCGGCCGAAACCTTGCGCGTGGGGGTACGAAGTCCGCGAAGCGGGAATCACCCAAGGATGGCGAGTCGGGCCCCTGCGGCAGCCGAGCGCGACCTAGAACGTCTCTATCGCCTGCACCGGCGGGACGTCTATCGCTCCGTGCTCCGCAGCGTCCGCAATCCCGACGAGGCCGAGGACGTCACCCAGATCGCGTTCCTCGATGCCTACCGCGCGCTCCAGCGGGGCGACGAGCCCGAGCGCCCGCGCGCCTGGCTCCTGACGATCGCGCAGAACGTCGCGCGACGGCGCCACGCGAGGATCGCCGGCCGACCCAGGGAGGTCGAGCTGGCCGCCGAGACGCTCGTCGCGCCTGACGAGCAGGGGCCCACGGCCAGGGAGATCCGCCTCGCCTTCGAGCACCTGGGCGCCAGGCAGCGAGAGGCGCTCATCCTGCGCGAGATCGGCGGGCGCTCCTACCGGGAGATCGCGGCTGCGCTCGACCTCTCCGTCCCGGCCGTCGAGACGCTCCTCTTCCGCGCCCGGCAGTCGTTCCGCCACGCCCTCCCGGGCCGCGAGCGCACGAGCGCGACCCGGCGCACGTTCGGCGGCCTGCTCCTCTGGCCGCTCCCGGACGGGGCCCGCGAGACGGCGGCAGCGGCCGGGGGGTGGCTCGCCGGCCGGAGCGCGGCCGCGAAGCTCGCCGGGGGGCTCGCGGCGGCGGCCCTCGGCACGGGCCTGGTCGTCTCCCAGGCGCCCGTGCTCGCGCCCGCAGCGGGGGAGAGGCCCGCCGCGCGCGCGAAGCCGGTAGACGCGCCCGCGCTCCGAGCCGCCGCGGCCCACGGGTCGCGCCCGGCATCCAAGCCGAAAGCCGCCGCGGCCGACGCGAGGCGACCCGCGAGGGAGCGTCGCGCCCGGCGCTCCGCAGCGCCCCAGCCGGAGGTCGCGGTCGAGCTGCCGGCCGTCGAAGAGGCGACCGCTCCGGTGCTCGGGCTCGTCGAGGCGGCGACGGGCAGCGCGCAAAAGGCCGCCGCGCCCCTGACCGAGGCGGTCGACGAGGTGCCCGCCCCGCTGCCGGAGCTCGAGCTCCCGCCCTTGGACACCGTGCCTCCTCTTCCCTAGAAGGCGAGGACTACATACGGAAGACGCCGAACGTCGTCTCGGGGATCGGCGCGTTCAGCGCTGCGGAGATGCCGAGCGCGAGCACCTTGCGCGTGTCGAGCGGGTCGATGATGCCGTCGTCCCACAGGCGCGCGGTCGAGTAGTACGGGTTGCCCTCGCGCTCGTACTTCTCCCTGATCTCGTCCGGGTCGGCGCGCCCTACGGTTGAGAGCACCATGGCCGCCTGCTCGCCGCCCATGACGGAGATGCGCGCGTTGGGCCACATCCAGAGCTGCCTGGGCGCGTAGGCCCGCCCGCACATGCCGTAGTTGCCGGCGCCGAAGGAGCCGCCGACGATGACGGTGAACTTCGGCACCTGGGCGCACGCAACCGCCGTGACGAGCTTTGCGCCGTCCTTGGCGATCCCGCCCGCCTCGTACTCGCGGCCGACCATGAAGCCGGTGATGTTCTGCAGGAAGAGGAGTGGGACCCGCCGCTTGCACGCGAGCTGCACGAAGTGGGCGCCCTTGAGCGCCGACTCCGAGAAGAGCACGCCGTTCGAAGCCAGGATCGCCACCGGGTAGCCCTCGATGCGGGCGAAGCCGCAGACGAGCGTCTCGCCGTAGAGCGGCTTGAACTCGTGCAGGCGGCTCCCGTCCACGAGTCGCGCCAGCAGCTCGCGCACGTCGTAGAGCTTCGCGTAGTCCGTCGGCACGATCCCGTAGAGCTCCTGCGGGTCGTAGAGCGGCTCCTCGGCCGGGAGGACGTCCCAGGGCGGGTCGGGCCTGCGCCGGCTCAGGTTGCGGACGATCTGGCGAGCGAGGGCGAGCGCGTGCTCGTCGCTCACGGCGTAGTGGTCGGTGACCCCGGAGACCCGCGAGTGGACGTCCGCGCCGCCCAGTTCCTCGGCGGTCACCTCTTCGCCCGTGGCCGCCTTCACGAGCGGCGGCCCGCCGAGGAAGATCGTGCCCGTCCCCCGCACGATCACCGTCTCGTCGCTCATCGCCGGCACGTAGGCGCCGCCGGCCGTGCACGAGCCCATCACGACCGCCACCTGCGGGATGCCCTTCGCGGACATGGTCGCCTGGTTGAAGAAGATCCGGCCGAAATGCTCGCGGTCGGGGAACACCTCGTCCTGCATGGGCAGGAACGCGCCGCCCGAGTCGACGAGGTAGAGGCACGGCAGGCGGTTCTGCTCCGCCACCTCCTGGGCGCGCAGGTGCTTCTTCACGGTCAGCGGGTAGTACGTGCCTCCCTTGACGGTCGCGTCGTTGGCGACGACGACGCACTCGACCCCCTCGACCAGGCCGATGCCGGTGACCAGCCCGGCGCCCGGCGCGTCGCCGTCGTAGGACTCCCAGGCGGCGAGCGCGTTCAGCTCGAGAAAGGCCGTGCCCGGGTCGAGGAGGCGCTCGACGCGCTCGCGCGCGAGCAGCTTGCCGCGCTCGCGGTGGCGCTCGACCGTCCCCTCGGGGCGGGCGGACGCCACCTCCTCCGTGCGCTCGCGGAGCTCCCCGACGAGCGCCTCCATGCGCGAGCGGTTGGCGGCATAGTCCTCCGCCGCGCGGTCGGCCCGCGTGTCGAGGACCGCCAAAGCGTCTAGGCCGGCTGCGGGAGCCGGCCGATGACGGCCTTGATCGCCCGGAGGATGTCCGCCTCCTCGTGCCCGAAGTCCTCCAGGTAGGAGACGAGCGCCGCCCGGACGAGCCGCAGCTCTTCGTCGGTGAGCTCGAGCGTATGCATGCGGCGTAGCCTACGTCCTCCGCACGACGGGTCGCCCCTGGAAATCCGGGGCGCAGCCCGTTACGGTTCGACTCGAGGAGGGGAAGCCATGCGGCCGGGCTACGTGCTCATCGGGGTTGTGCTCGCGCTGACCGCCGTTCCGACGGCGGCGGCGGAGCGCATGGTCGGCAACAGTCGCGACAACCGGATACACGGCACCGGGGCCCGGGACGTGATCTACGGCCGCAACGGCGACGACGTCCTCTCGGGACGCGGAGGCCGCGACCTGATCGACGGCGAGGAGGGGAACGACGTGATCGTCGGCGGCGCCGGGCGCGACACGCTCTACGGCCGGGGCCTCGACGACACGATCAACGGCGGCCCCAACCACGACACGATCTACCCCGGCTTCGGGCCCGACGTCGTCTACGGCGGGGGCGGCAACGACAACATCGTCGCCAGGGACCGGGACGAGCGCATGGACACGATCGACTGCGGGCCCGGCCGCGACCGCGTGGTGTTCCGACGGGGCGACCGGGTGATCAACTGCGAGATCAGGGTCCGGCGGCCGGGGCCGAAACTGCCGGGGACCTACATGACCGGACGAGCGGCGCAGGACGACTGGAAAGGGCTCGAAGATTTGGCCGAGTTCTACGCCGGGCTCGGCGGGGACGACATACTCGCAGGATGGGCAGGCGACGACGTGCTGTGGGGGAACGAAGGCAATGACGATCTCTTCGGCGACAACGGCGGCGACTGGCTGATCGGCTCCGCCGGCCGCGATCGCCTGTACGGGGGGCCGGGTCGCGACCGCCTCTGGGGCGGTCCGGGCTTGGACCGCCTCTACGGAGACGCTCAGGTCGTGGGTGACGAGGCCGACGACGGGCAGCGCGATCTGCTCTTCAGCGTCGAAGACGACGGCGTGGCGGACGTCGTTCGCTGCGGTCAGGGCGACCGCGCGGTCGTCAGGGCGGGTGACACGGTGCAACGCAAGAGCCGCTGCGCCCGCGTCCGGGTCATCCGGCGCGGCTAAGACTTACCAGGGCTTTACAGAAGCGCCACGGGTTCCTCACAGGGCGCTGCTTGGCTTCCGTCCGCAGGCAGACACCCCTGGGGAAAGGAACGCCCGTGCAGCGCACAGTTCTCCTTCTTGCAGCCGCCGCGCTCGTCGTGCTGGCGATCGCGCCGGCCGCGTCGGCCAAGCGGATCGTCGGCACCGCCGGCGACGATATGCTCGCCGGCACCGAGCGCCGCGACTTCGTCTACGGCCGTGGCGGCGACGACACGATCGCCGGGAACGGCGGCTCGGACCTCCTCTTCGGCCAGCGGGGTAGCGACACGCTCACCGGCGACGGCGGCCATGACTTCCTCTGGGGCGGTCGCGGGAGCGACACGCTCGAGGGCGGCGCCGCCCGCGACGTGCTCCACGCCGGCCGGGGCGCCGACGCGCTCGAGGGCGGCCCCGGGCGCGACCTCCTGCGCGCGAGCGAGAACGACGGCGCGCCCGACGTCCTCGACTGCGGCGAGGGGCGAGACCGCGCCGTCCTGCGGATCGGTGACGTCGCGGTGGACTGCGAGCGCGTCCGCACCCTGCGCGCGCGCCGTCACCGCGTCGCGTTCCTGCGCGGGACGCGCGGGGACGACATGCTCGTCGGCACCTCGAGGCGCGACTTCGTGCTCGCGCGGGCGGGCGACGACAGGGTCCGGGCCCTCGGCGGGAGCGACCTCGTCTTCGGCCAGCGAGGCGATGACGCGCTCGGGGGCGGCAGCGGGCGCGACTTCCTCTGGGGCGGCGCGGGCGACGACGACCTCGTCGGCGGCACGGGCCCCGACTCCCTGTGGGCCGGCTGGGGCGCGGACGAGCTCTGGGGCGGCGAGGGGAACGACCGCCTGCACGCGGCCGCCGACGACGGCTCCGTGGACACCCTCGACTGCGGCGAGAACGACCGCGACCGCGCCGTGCTCCGGGGCGGCGACACCGCGGTCGGCTGCGAGCGAGTCCGCGTCCTCGCGGACTAGGCGACAAGGGCCGCCGGCGGGGCCCCAGACGGGGTCGGGGCCTCGCCGCGGCGTCCCTACGAGCCGAGCTTCCGCTCGAGGATGTCGCGCCGCTTGACGACGCGCATGCCGGCGCCCTCGTAGAGGCGCACCGCGCCGGTCAGGTTCTCGGCGTCGACGTCGAGCCCCGCGCGCGTCATGCCGCGCCGGCGGAGCTCGCGGAAGGCGTGGCGCAGGAGGGTGAGGCCGAGGCCGCGCCGCCGCCACGGCCGGCGGACGGCGAGGACGACGACCCAGCCGAAGTCCGACTCGCCGGCGGCGTGCGGACCGCAGAGGCAGATGCCGGCCAGCTCGTCCCCCTCCTCGAGGAGGAACCAGAGCTCGGGGTCGTAGGTGGGATGCCCGAGCATCCTCGTCCGCCAGTCCGCGAACGGCTCGCGGACGAACTCCCAGTGATCCTCGAAGGCCTCCATGTCGGCCTCGTAGACGCGCTGCTCGTCCTCGTCGGGGACGAACGTGCGCACGGCGAGGCCGGCCGGCCAACCGGGCGCGGGCAGGTCGCCGTCCAGCTCGATTCGCATCTCGAGCGAGTGCCGGATGAGGCGGTAGCCGGCCGTGGAGAAGAGCGTCGAGAGCGGCTCGTCCGGCTGGGTGACGAAGGCGCGGGCGAGCGCGCCCGGTGCGGCGCGCCCGCGCGCCCACTCCTCGGCGGCGTCGAGCAGTACTCCGGCGGCGCCCAGCTCCCGCCGCCCCGGATGCTCGCAGACGAAGAGCCAGTAGCGGGTCTTCTCGGCCTCTTCGCGGACGTCCGCGTAAGCGGCGAGCCGGCCTTGCGCGTCCTCCGCGACCCAGAACTCGAGGTCGGGGAGCCGGAACCAGTGCGCGATCTCCTCGGCGCTGGTCACCGGCTCGCCGTCGAGCTCTCGAGCGTGGTCGTTCATCAGCTCGGCGACGCGCGGAGCATCGCCGGCTCCCGGCCTCCGCACGGTCAGTGCGAGCGCCTTCACCGCGCGAGCGCGGGAAGCGCGTCGACGGCGGCGCGCAGGGAGGCGACGAAGTCCCTGAGGCCGGCGGGGCCGGCTTCGTCCGCAACCTGGATCGCCCGGCTCCCGACGACGATCCCGTCGGTGAGCGCGGCCGCGGCGGCTGCCTGCTCGGGCGTCGAGATCCCGAACCCGACGAGGAGGGGCACCTCTGTCACGGCGCGCGCCCGCTCGACGAGGCCGGCGAGCTGCTCCGACACGGCTGCGCGGGCGCCGGTCGTCCCGGTCAGCGAGACGAGGTAGAGCCAGCCGTCCGTCCTCCGCGCCGCCTCGCGGATCCGCTCCTCCGTCGAGGTCGGCGCCACGAGCTGGACGCGCGGGATCTCGGGCGCGGCCTCCAGGGGCAGGTCGGCGACGATCAGGCCCGTCGCACCCGCCGTCCTGGCGTCCGCCCAGAAGCGCTCGTAGCCGTAGGCCTCGAGGATCGACGCATAGGTCATGGGGACGAGCGGGACGTCCGGCCCGACCAGGCGCCGGGTCTCCGCGAGGCACTCGAGGCATCGGCGAGTCCGCATGCCCTGCTGGAGCGCCCGCTCGCCCGCGAGGCGGATGACGGGGCCGTCGGCGAGCGGGTCGGAGAAGGGGAAGCCGATCTCGACCAGGTCGGCGCCGCCCGCGACGGCGGCCTCGGCGAGCGCCGGCGTCTCCGGGAACGCCATCAAGTAGACGGCGAGGCGCTTGGCGCGGTCAGTCATGGGCGAGGACGACGGCGAGGTCCTTGTCCCCGCGCCCGGAGAGGCAGACGAGGACGAGCTCCGCGTCCAGCTCGAGCGCGCGGGCGAGCGCGTGCGCCGGCTCGAGCGCCGCGATGATCCCCTCCCGCTCGGCGAGCAGGTGAAGAGCTGCGAGCGCCTCCTCGTCCGTCGCGGGGACGTACTGCGCGCGCCCGGTGTCGCGCAGGTGGGCGTGCTCGGGCCCGACGCCCGGGTAGTCGAGGCCGGCCGAGATGGAGTGCGCGTCGGCCACCTGCCCGTCCTCGTCGGCGAGGATCGAGGAGCGCGCGCCGTGCAGCACGCCCGTCCTCCCGGTGCCCAGGCTGGCGGCTCCGGCGGCCTCGACCCCGACGAGGCGCACGTCCTGGTCAGCGACGAAGCCGGCGAAGATGCCGATCGCGTTCGAGCCCCCGCCGACGCAGGCGACGACGGCGTCCGGGAGGCGCCCCTCCACGCCGAGCATCTGCTCGCGCGCCTCGCGGCCGATCACGGACTGGAGCTCGCGCACGATCTCCGGGTAGGGATGCGGGCCCACGCACGAGCCGATCAGGTAGTGCGTCGTCTCCACGTTCGTGATCCAGTCGCGGATCGCCTCGCTCGTGGCTTCCTTGAGCGTCCGCGTGCCGAACTCGACGGGACGGACCTCCGCGCCGAGGAGGCCCATGCGCTCGACGTTCGGCTTCTGGCGCTCCATGTCCTCGGCGCCCATGTAGACCACGCAGTCGAGCCCGAAGCGCGCGCAAACGGTGGCCGCCGCGACGCCGTGCTGGCCCGCGCCGGTCTCGGCGACGATGCGCCGCTTGCCGAGACGGCGGGCGACGAGCGCCTGCCCGACGGCGTTGTTGATCTTGTGCGCGCCCGTGTGGCTGAGGTCCTCGCGCTTCAGGTAGATCCGGCGCGTGCCGCCGATGCGCTCGGCGAGGTAGAGCGGCGTCGGACGGCCGACGTACGTCTCCTGGAGGTGGGCCAGCTCGCTGAGGAAGGTCGGGTCGTCGCGGATCTCCGTCCAGCCGCGCTCGAGCTCATCGAGGGCCGGCACGAGCGTCTCCGGGACGTACCGGCCTCCGTAGGCGCCGAAGCTGCCGCGCTCGTGGGGAGCGACGCTCATGCTCGCACCGGCTGGCGGGAGCGGACCGCCTCGACGAAGGCGCGGACGCGGGCGTGGTCCTTCACGCCGGGGCGGGTCTCGAGGCTTCGGCTGGCGTCCACCGCCCAGGGGCCGACGGCCTCGACGGCGGCGGCCACGTTGTCGGGGCCCAGCCTGCCGGCGAGCAGGACCCTGTCCTCGGCCTGCGCGGCGCGCCGCCAGTGCTCCTCGTCGTCGCCCAGCCAGGGCAGGTCGAGCACCGTGGCGACCGGCGTTCCGCGGCGCAGGAGCACGCCGTCGCGGCCGCGGTGGCCGTCCTCCTCGGGGTAGAGCTGGACGAGGTCGGTGCCGGCGTTCTCCGCCTCCCCGACGAAGACGGCGACCGAGAGCATCGTCTCCGGGACGGGGAGCGGGCCCTCGGCCCGGCGCGGGCTCTCGGCCAGGACGAACCCGGCCAGGTCGGCGCCGGCCTCGGCGGCGACGGCCACGTCCTCGGGGCGCGTGAGGCCGCAGACCTTGACGAGCGGGCGGGCGAGGATCTCGGCGAGCTTCGCCGCGGGATCGGGCGCGCGCATGAGCGCCGAGCCCACGAGGACGGCGTCGGCGCCGGCGAGCTCGGCCTCGGCACCCTGCGCCCGGCTCGCGACGGCGCTCTCGGCCACCACCACGCGGTCGCCGGGCGCCCTGGCCACCAGGTCGAGCTGCGTGGAGCGGTCGATGGCGAACGTCTCCAGATCGCGGGCGTTGACGCCGATGATCTCGGCTCCGAGCGCGACCGCCCGCTCGAGCTCCTCCGCGTCGTGCGCCTCCACGAGCAGGTCCAGCCCGAGCGTGCGCCCGCCCGCGTACAGAAGGCGGGCCTGCTCGTCGTTCAGGTCGCGGAGGAGGAGCAGGGCCGCGTCGGCCCCGGCGATGCGCGCCTGGAGCAGGTCGCCCTGGTCGCGGAAGAAGCCCTTCGCCAGGAGCGGCACGCCCGTCGCCTCCCGCGCGGCCCGAAGGTCGGCGAACGAGCCGCCGAAGCGCTCGTCCACCAGGATCGAGACGGCCGCGGCGCCGCTCTCTTCGAAGGCCTTCGCCAGCGCGGCCGCGTCAGCGTCGGGCCGCAGGTCGCCGGCCGACGGCGAGCGCCGCTTCACCTCCGCGATCGCCCCGAGCCCGGCCGCCGCGAGCGCGTCCCGAAAGCGCCCCATCAGCGTCTCCCTCGGCCACGTCCCGGGGTCAGACCCCTGGACCTGTCCTGTTGACAGCTCACGTCAGCGACCTCCTCGTGGAGCCGCTGTCCCAAGGCCAAGCCTGGAAGCGACCGGCCCGAGACGGCCATGCCAGGGGGTCAGACCCCGGGGCATGGCTCATCGGGCCACGGTCTCCGCCTGGGAGAAGGCTACGAGCGCCTCGAGGCGCTCGGCGGCTGCGCCGGAGTCGACGGCCTCCGCGGCGACTCGATAGCCCTCCTCGAGGTCGCGGACGCGGCCGGAGGCCGCGATCGCGCCGGCGGCGTTCAGGAGGACGGCCTCGCGCTTCGGCCCCGGCGCGCCCGCGAAGATCTCGCGGACGACGGCGGCGTTCTCCGTCGGCGTCCCGCCGGCCAGCTCCGCCGAGGAGCAGCGCGGCACGCCGAAGTCGGCGGGGTCGATCTCGCGCCGCTCGACCCGCCCCTCGACGACCTCGCAGACGAGGTTCGGGCCCGCCGGGGAGAGCTCGTCGATCCCGCCCGCACCGTGCACGACGAACGCGCGCCGCGCGCCCAGCCGGGCCAGCACCGTGGCGATCGTCTCCACCAGCTCCGGAGCGTAGACGCCGACCACCTGTGCCCGGGCGCCCGCCGGGTTCGTGAGCGGCCCGAGCACGTTGAAGACCGTCCGCGTCGCCAGCTCCCGCCGCACCGGCGCCGCGTGGCGCATGGCGGGGTGGTGCGCAGGCGCGAAGAGGAACCCGAAGCCGAGCTCGTCGATGGACTGCTCGATGCGCGCGGGCGGGAGCTCGAGCCTGAAGCCGAGCGCCTCGAGTACGTCCGCCGAGCCCGACGCCGACGAGACCGCGCGGTTCCCGTGCTTCGCCACCGCCGCCCCCGCGGCCGCCGCCACCAGCGCCGCCGCCGTGGAGATGTTGAACGTCCGCGCCCCGTCGCCGCCGGTCCCGGCCGTGTCGACGAGGTCGTCCCGCGCGGGCTGCACGGGGAGCACGTGCTCGCGCATCGCCTCGGCGCAGCCGGCGATCTCGTCCGGCGTCTCGCCCTTGATCCGCAGCGCGACGAGGAAGCCGCCCATCTGCGCCGGCGTCGCCTCGCCGCCCATGATCGCGTTCATGACCCCGCGCGCCTCCGCCTGCGTGAGGTCGTGCCCCTCGAGCAGCCGTGCGAGCGCCTCCTGGATCGTCATCGGCGGCCCTCGAGGAAGTTGCGCCCGAGCGCGGGGCCGTCCGGCGTCAGCACCGACTCGGGGTGGAACTGGATCCCGACCACCGGCAGCTCTCGATGGCGCACCGCCATAACCTCGCCGTCGTCGGCCGTGGCGCACACCTCCAGCGACTCGGGCACGGTGGTCGCCGCCAGCGAGTGATACCGGCCGCCCTCGAGCGGGTCCGGCAGCCCGGCGAAGATCCCGCGGCCGTCGTGCGAGACCGGGCTCGCCTTCCCGTGCAGGAGCCGCCGCGACTGGCCGATCTCGCCGCCGAAGGCCTCGATGATCGCCTGGTGCCCGAGGCAGACGCCGAGTGTCGGCACGCTCGGGCCCAGGCGGCGCACGATCTCGACCGTGGCGCCCGCGTCGGCAGGCCGCCCGGGGCCGGGCGAGACGACCAGGTGGCTGGGCGCCAGGCGCTCGGCCTCGTCCGCGTCCACGGCGTCGTTTCGCAGCACGGTCACCTCCGCCCCGAGCTCCTGGAAGAGGTGGGCCAGGTTGTACGTGAAGCTGTCGTAGTTGTCGACGAGGAGGATCACGGCGCGGGCGTCCCCCCATTCTGCTCCGCGGCGGCGAGCGCCGCCTCGAGGGCGGCGAGCTTGCGCAGGCACTCCTCGTGCTCGGCCGCGGGATCGGAGTCGGCCACGATCCCGGCGCCGGCCTGGAGGCGGGCGAGCCCGTCGGCGAGGACGACGGTGCGAATGGCGATGCAGGTGTCGAGCGTCCCGTCCGGCAACGCGTAGCCGACCGCGCCGGCGTAGGGCCCGCGGCGGTAGCCCTCCAGCTCGGAGACGATCTGCATCGCGCGCACCTTCGGCGCCCCGGAAACAGTCCCGGCGGGGAAGGACGCGCGCAGGAGGTCAAAGCCGCTGCGGCCGGGGAGGAGCTCGCCGACGACCTCGGAGACGAGGTGCGTCACGTGCGAGTAGCGCTCGGCCTCGAGGAAGCGCACGACCTCGACGCTGCCGGCCGCGCAGACACGCGAGAGGTCGTTGCGGCCGAGGTCGACGAGCATGACGTGCTCGGCTCGGTCCTTCTCCGAGGCGAGCAGCTCCTCGGCGTCGCCCGCGCCCGGGGAGGTCGTGCCCGCGATCGGGTTGAGCGAGGCGCGCGAGCCCTCGAGCTTCACCAGCGTCTCCGGCGAGGAGCCGACGAGCGCGATCCCGTCCAGCTCGAGCAGGAAGTGGTAGGGAGAGGGGTTGATGCGCCGCAGGGAGCGGTAGAGCGGGACGGCGGAGACCGCCGTCGGCCGCTCGGCGCGCTGCGAGAGGACGATCTGGAACGCGTCGCCGGCGCGGATGTGCTCCTTCGCTCGCCGCACGCCGTCCTCGTAGGCCTCGCGCGCGGGGAAGCGCCGCGTCGGCCGTTTCCTCGAGGCGGAGCGGTACTCGCACGTGACGCACCTCGTCTC
>JBOHAM010000059.1:0-5409 GCA_050697735.1 Gaiellaceae bacterium
GCGCGCTCGCGAAGGCCGGCGAAGAGCTTGACGGTGACCCGCACGGATCGAGACTAGCCCGGCTGTTCGGTGGTGCGCGTCGCGCCGTCCTCGGCCGCCTCCCGCTGCCCGCCGGTGATGCGCTCCAGCGTCTTCAACAGGAAGGGCTCCGAGAACCCGGCTGCGAAGGCGAGGACGGCGGCCGCCGCCCAGTCCTCGCCGCCAGCGACGTCGACGAGACCGCTCTCGAGGACGAGCCAGAGGAAGAGCCCGGCGACCGCGCCCAGCGGGATCTGCAGCGGGAACGTGTACCAGAACGTCCGCAGGTCGCCGAGCCGCGGGAGGGCGTCGCGGAGCTTGAAGACCGCCGCCAGCGTCGCGCCGACCGCGCCCGCGACGGCCACGAGGAGCCCTTCGCCCCAGCTCGCGTCCTCGCCGACCCAGGCGGCGAGGGCGATGAGCGCGACGACAAGCGCTGCGAGCGCCGGCGCAAGCCAGAACAGGCGCGTCGCCTTGGTCGCGGAGCGGGCCCGCCGGAGAGCGTAGAGCGAGTGGCGGGCCCGGAGCAGCAGGGAGAGCCGGCGCTTCGCGCTCGTGAGGTCGACGTTCTTTCCCTTCGCGAACTCCTTCGACGTCTGGAGGCGATCGCAGAACAACGTGCTCCACGTGGGGATCTCGCCGCCGCCCTCGGCCGCGTCGCGGGCGTACTCGATCTCGAGGAGCGCGCACACGAGCTTCGCGTCCCCGGCCTCGACGAGGAGCTGGTCGACGCTCTCGAGCAGGAGGCCGAGGGAGTCCGCGTTGTAGGCCTCGGCCTTCTCCTCGGAGAGGAGCAGTTGGACGAGTGGCTCCTCGTGCTCCTCCTTCAGGGCGTTCTCGCGTCGCAGCCGCTGGACGTCCCGAACGGCGGTCTGCAGGCGGTCGAGGTTCTTGCGCAGCTCCGGGTTGCGCAGGAACCACCGCCCGCGCCGAGCGGTCGGCTCCGAGAGGAGGTCGAGAATCTCCCGGGCGCGCTTCTCGAGGCGCTCGTCCAGCTCGCCACCGGTCACGTGCCCACTATCGCAACGAACGGCGCGCGGCTCAATCCGCGCGACCCGCATACCATGGGTGCATGGCCACGGCCGAGGATCGGCGCGAGACGGATTCGGGCATCGAGGTCAAGCCGGTCTACACCGAGGACGACGCGGGCGGCGTCCGGCTCGAGCCGCCCGGGGAGTTCCCCTTCACGCGCGGCCCGTACCCCGACATGTACCGGGGGCGGCCGTGGACGATCCGGCAGTACGCCGGCTTCGCCTCGGCCGAGGAGACCAACGCTCGCTTTCGCTACCTGCTCGACCAGGGGCAGACCGGGCTGTCGGTGGCGTTCGACCTGCCGACCCAGCTCGGCTACGACTCGGACGACGCCCGCGCCGTCGGCGAGGTGGGCCGGACCGGCGTGGCGATCGACTCACTCGCCGACATGGAGCTCCTCTTCGCGGGCATCCCGCTTGGCGAGGTCTCGACCTCGATGACGATCAACGCTCCGGCGTCGCTCCTGCTCCTGCTCTACGAGCTCGTCGCCGAGGGGCAGGGGGTGTCCGGGGCGCAGCTCCGCGGGACGGTGCAGAACGACATCCTCAAGGAGTACGTGGCCCGCGGGAACTACATCTTCCCGCCCCGGGCCTCCATGCGGATCACGACCGACCTGTTCGCCTACTGCCGCGAGCGGCTGCCGCGCTGGAACACGATCTCGATCTCCGGCTACCACATCCGCGAGGCGGGAGCGACGGCGGCGCAGGAGCTCGCCTTCACGCTCGCGCACGGGATCGCGTACTGCGAGGCGGCCGTGGCAGCCGGCCTCTCGCCCGACGAGTTCGGCGCGCGGCTCTCGTTCTTCTTCAACGCCCACAACCACTTCTTCCAGGAGGTGGCGAAGTTCCGGGCGGCGAGGCGGCTGTGGGCCGGGATCATGCGCGACCGCTTCGGAGCGACGAACCCGAAGGCGCAGGCACTGCGCTTCCATGCCCAGACCGGCGGCTCGACGCTGACGGCGCAGCAGCCCGAGAACAACGTCGTGCGGGTGGCCGTGCAGGCGCTCGCGGCGGTCTGCGGTGGCGCCCAGTCCATCCACACGAACGGCTTCGACGAGGCACTCGCGCTGCCGACGGAGCGGTCGGCGCGGATCGCGCTCCGCACGCAGCAGCTCCTCGCCTACGAGGCGGGCGGGACGGATACGGCCGACCCGCTCGGCGGCTCCTACTTCCTCGAGTCGCTGACCCGCGAGCTCGAGGAGCGGGCGACGGAGCTGATCGCCCGGGTCGACGAGCTGGGGGGCGCCGTGGCCGCGGTCGAGCAGGGCTTCACGCAGCACGAGATCGAGGAGGCCGCCTACGAGCACGAGCGCGAGGTGGCGGCCGGTGAGAAGGTGATCGTCGGCGTGAACCGCTTCGCGGAGAGCGACGAGGAGGAGATCGAGCTCCACCGGCTCGACCCCGAGGCGGAGCGGCGCCAGATCGAGCGGACGCGGCGGGTGCGCGCCGAGCGGGACGCCGGCGAGGCGGAGTCTGCCGTGGCTCGGGTGCAGGAGGCGGCCCGCGGCGACGCGAACCTGCTCGTGCCGATGCGGGAGGCGCTCCGCGCCCGCTGCACGGTCGGGGAGATCTGCACCGTGCTCCGCGAGGAGCTCGGCACGTACGACGCGCACCTCGCGCCGTGAGGCTCGAGGACGGCGACATCGCCCTCCGGGCGTACACGGAGGACGACGTCCCCGCGCTCGTAGCAGCCTGCCAGGACCCGGAGATCCCCAGGTGGACGAGCGTGCCGTCTCCCTACATCGAGGAGGATGCGCGCCGCTTCGTCGCGGGGCTCGAGGGCCATCACGCGTTCGCCGTCGTCGACGCGGAGACGGACGAGCTCCTCGGCTCGGTCGGCTTCGACCTCGAGGAGCACGGGCGCGCCGAGTTCGGCTACTGGGTTGCGAGGGAGGCCCGCGGTAGGGGCGTGGCCTCGCGGGCGCTGCTGCTCCTGGCCCGCTGGGCGGCGCGCGAGCACGGCCTCGCCCGCCTCCAGCTCATCGTCGACCCGGCGAACGCTGCCTCGATCCGGGTCGCAGAGAAGGCGGGCTTCGAGCGGGAGGGGCTCCTCCGCTCGTACATCGAGCTGAATGGCACCCGCCGCGACGTCTACCTCTACTCGCTGCTCCCCGAGGAGCTACTGAGTTAGACGCGCGTGCCGGGGCCACCCCGAGCCACCACCCACCTCTGAGGCTAACGCCGAAATCCGCGCGCGTGGCGCGCGGAACGCGCCGAGTTCGTGCCGACTTGGCGGCTGCCGCCCGCGCCCCCGCGCCTACACCCGCTGGAGGTGGGTGTCCTTGAACGCGGTCGTGTACTTGAGCCCGTAGCCGAGCAGGCGGTCGGCGCCGATGTGGGCGGCCCAGATCAGGGCGATCTGGAGCGCAAGCCCGGAGTCCGCGAGCACCCCCGCGAGGCCGAGCGCGATGGGCGCGGCGGTCGTGTGCGCCGTGTCGTAGGCGAGGGCGCCCGCCTTCGGCCCGGCCAGATAGCCGAGCATGGCGAGGTCCGGCGCGAGCGCGAACACGAGCAGCGGCCAGAGCGCGTAGTCGCCGTGCAGGTAGAGCGCTACCGCCGCGACGAAGAGCGCGAGCCCTTCCAGCCTGAGCAAGACTCCCGGCAGCGTGAGCGCCATCAGCCGATTCTGAACCAACTAAGCTCCGCGCGTGGCGAAGGCCGAGGACCTCCAGTCGACGCAGGCGAAGCTCGCCGCGCTCGAGCGGCTGCGGGAGGAGGCCCTCCACGCCGGCGACGAGCGTGCCGTCGAGCGCCAGCGCGAGCGGGGGAAGCTGCTGGCCCGCGAACGGCTGGAGAAGCTTCTCGACCCGGGCAGCTTCGTCGAGCTCGACCGCTACGTGCGCCACCGTAACCCGCACTTCGGGATGATGGAGCGGCGGCCCTGGGGGGATGCCGTCGTCACCGGCTACGGGACGATCTTCGGCCGCAAGGTCTTCGTCTTCTCGCAGGACTTCACGGTCTTCGGCGGGACGCTTTCCGAGGCCTTCGCGGAGAAGATCTGCAAGGTCATGGACCTGGCCCTCAAGTACGGGTGCCCGCTGATCGGCATCAACGACTCGGGCGGCGCACGCATCCAGGAGGGCGTCGTCTCCCTCGGCGGCTACGCGGAGATCTTCTGGCGGAACGTCCAGGCCTCCGGCGTGATCCCGCAGATCAGCCTGATCATGGGCCCCTGCGCCGGGGGCGCCGTCTACTCGCCCGCCATGACCGACTTCGTGCTCATGGTCAAGGAGAGCTCCTACATGTTCATCACCGGGCCCGAGGTGGTGAAGACGGTCACGGGCGAAGAGGTGACCTTCGAGGAGCTGGGCGGCGCCGCGACGCACGCCTCCAAGTCGGGCGTGGCGCACTTCACCGCCGACGACGAGGACGCGTGCCTGGAGGACGCGCGCTACCTCCTCTCCTTCCTGCCGCAGAACAACGTCGATCCACCGCCGCATTTCCCGCCCTCGGACCCGCCCGAGCGCGAGGATCCCGAGCTCGACGCGATCGTTCCGGACGAGCCGACGAAGCCGTACGACATGCGCGCCGTGATCGAGCGCGTCGTCGACGACGGCGACTTCCTCGAGGTGCACGCGCTCTGGGCGGAGAACATCGTCTGCGGCTTCGCCCGTCTCGGCGGGCACCCGGTCGGGATCGTGGCCAACAACCCGAAGGCCCTGGCCGGCACGCTCGACATCGACTCCTCGGTCAAGGGCGCCCGCTTCGTGCGGGTCTGCGACGCGTTCAACGTCCCCCTGGTCACGTTCGTGGACGTTCCGGGGTTCCTCCCGGGGACGGCGCAGGAGTGGGGCGGCATCATCCGCCACGGCGCAAAGCTCCTCTACGCCTACTGCGAGGCGACCGTACCCAAGATCGCGCTCATCACGCGGAAGGCCTACGGCGGCGCCTACGACGTCATGTCCTCGAAGCACATCCGCGCCGACTTCAACTTCGCCTGGCCGACCGCCGAGGTGGCTGTCATGGGCCCGGAGGGGGCCGTGAACATCGTCTTCAGGAAGGAGCTCGAGGAGGCGGCCGACCCAGATGCGCGCCGGGCCGAGCTGATCGCCGACTACAAGGCGCAGTTCGCCAACCCGTACACCGCCGCCGAGCGCGGCTACGTGGACGACGTCATCGACCCGCGCCGGACGCGCCCGGTCCTCTGCGACGCGCTCGCAACGGCGCTCGGGAAGCGCGAGCCGCGTCCGCCGCGCAAGCATGGAAACATCCCGCTTTAGGGCACCACCCACTCCAGATCCTCGACGGGGAGCGGGATAGCGACGACCTCCCGCGAGATCGGCGCCACGAAGAGGAGCTGGCGCGGTCCGGCCACCGCCGCGATCAGGCTGTCGGGCGCCCAGGCGACCGCCGTCGCGCC
>JBOHAM010000060.1:0-7448 GCA_050697735.1 Gaiellaceae bacterium
CGGGCGCCCGAGTCGTCGAGGATTCCGGCGAGGGAGTCGTCCCACACGGGCACCGAGGCCTCGTACGCCGCGTCGGGATCCTCGAGGATCCGCCACTCATCGGTCCGAAGATCGAGCGCCGCGCCCCGGAGGGGCAGCGGTTCTCCGTCTCCTCCCGGGTTGGGAACGATCTCGTGGTCGAAGAGGAGGAGCTCCTGCCCGCTCCAGATCAGGACACGGTCGAAGCCGGACGAGAAGGGGTCGTCCGGGAGCTCGCTCCAGGTCTCCGACGCCGGGTCGAAGACGAAGTCAGGCCTCTCCCGTTCCTCGTCGCTGGAGGAGTACGCGACGACGCGATCGCCCGCGTTCGCAAGGTGGTACCACCCCTCCTCCCCTTCGTGAGTCGGAAGCGGAAGCTCTTCCCAGCGGTCGCCGTCGAAGCGGTAAGCGAGGAAGGCGCGCGGCGCCTCGGGGCGCCACGGCTCGCCGGCGATCCAGAGATAGGCGGTCGAGCCGAGCGCGACCTTCTCGGCCCACGCGAACCCGACCGGCGCATCCGGGATCGTGCGCCACGAGCCGGTCCGCGGGTCGTAGGCAGCCCCGTCGGCGAGCGGCGGCGTGTCCGGCGGCCGGCACGAAGCGGACGGGTGGCACGGAGGGGCGTGGCTGCCGCCGACGAGCACGATTTCGCTTCCGGTCCAGAACCCCGTGGGAAACTCGCGCGGGCTGAGCGGCGGCGGCGGGAGCTCGCGCCAGGCGACGACCTCAGCCGCCGGCGCCGCGCTATCCCTCGACATGACGGCCGCGACGAGGAGGACGATCGCCCCCAGTGCCACCCCGGCCCGAACGCCTCTGCTCACATCGGGTTAGACGCCCCCGCGGCCCTGAAGTTCCCGCCGTCTAGGGCTTCCGCGCCTGGACGATCGCCCCGTGCATGCCGTCGGCGACCTCGTGCGTGAACGCGACGCTGACATCTTCGAAGCCTGCGGACTCGAGGCCGGCCTCGTACTCGCCCTTGGAGAGCGCGCCCGCGATGCAGCCGACGTAGCTGCCGCGCTGCCCGCGCTCCTCGGCGCTCAGCCGGTCCTCGGCGACGACGTCGCTGATCCCGATTCGCCCACCTGGCCGGAGCACCCGCGCCAGCTCGGCCATCACGGCCGCCTTGTCCACGGAGAGATTGACCACGCAGTTGGAGATCACGACGTCGACCGAGTCGGCGGGCAAGGGGATCGACTCGATGACGCCCTTGAGGAAGTGGACGTTGCCGACGCCCGCCTCGCGCGCGTTCTGCTGCGCCAGGGTGAGCATCTCGTCGGTCATGTCGAGGCCGTACGCCGTCCCGGTCGGCCCGACTCGCTTCGCCGAGAGGATCACGTCGATGCCGCCGCCCGAGCCGAGGTCGAGGACGACCTCGCCCTCGCGGAGCTCCGCGACCGCGGTCGGGTTGCCGCAGCCGAGGCTCGCAAGCGCGGCCGCCTCCGGGAGCTGCTCGCGCTGGTCGCTGGTGTACAGCGCCTCGCCGAACGACCCGTCCTCGCCGTCGCAGGCTGCGTTGCCGCAGCAGCCTCCCTCCTCCGTGCAGCCGCAGCCGCCGGAGCCGGCAGCCACCGCGGCCTCTGCATAGCGGCGGCGAACCTCCTCGCGGGTCGCATCCGCGCCCTGCGTCGTCATGCCGGGACCTCCTCGAGGTCGGCGAGGCGGGCGACCTGGCGCAGCGCCTCGCGGTTGAGTGAGAAGAACGCCCACTTGCCCCGCTGCTCGCGCTCGAGCAGGCCCGCCTCGGTCAGCTTCCCCAGGTGATGGCTCACGGTGGCCTGCGCGAGGCCGAGGGCCGGGACGAACTCGCAGGCGCAGACCGGCTCCTCGCTCGTAGCGAGCAGGTTGACGATCTTGACGCGCGCGGGGTCGGCCAGCGACTTGAAGAGCGCCGCTGTGGCGCTGAGCTCGTCGTCCGAGAGCGAGGCCGCGGCGAGGGGCGTGCAGCAGGCGATCGTGTCGAGTGCCTTCATATCGACGTTTATCGTAACGATGTTTGTCGATATGTGCAAGCCCCGATCGTCGCCTACGATCGGCCCGACGTGCGCCGCTTCCTTGGACGCAGAGCAGACCCGGCGCTGGAGCTGCGCCTGGAGGCGAGACGCGGACGCACGCTCGTGGAGGAGAGCCGGGAGATCGTCGTCGTCCTCGACGCCGAGGAGCGCGTGGTCGCGGCGAGTCGACGGGCACGGGAGCTGCTCGGGGGACTCGACGAAGGCGCGCCGGCTCCGGAGGCGCTTCTCGCCAGCTCGCCGCTTCGGATCGACTACGAGGTGGACGGCAGGCGCGAGACGATCCTGTACGGCCGCGACACCGGCGACATGGGCGCCTACGAGGAGCTGCGCGCCGGCTTCACCGCTGCCGTCTCGCACGAGCTGCGCACGCCGCTCGCGCGCCTCCTCGTCCTCCTCGAAAGCGCTCTCCTGCCCGGCGCCGACGCGCGCGACCTCGTCGAGCAGGCCCAGGACGAGGTCGACCAGATCCGGGAGCTCATCGACGACATCCTCTTTCTCTCCGAGCTCGAGTCGGGCCACGAGGTCGTCGGCCTCGGGACGACGCTCGCGCTGCCGATCGTCTTGGAGGTCGTCGAGGGCCTCGCGGACCAGGCGGCGAGGGCAGGGGTCACGATCCAGGTCGAGGCGGACGAGGACGCCGAGCTCCCGCTGCGCCCGCGCATGATCAGGGTGGTCGTCCAGAACCTCGCCCAGAACGCGATCCGTTACGCAGGGCCCGGCGCGCACCTGCGGCTCTCGCTGCGACGGGAGGAGGACAGCTTCACCCTCACGGCGGCGGACGACGGCGTCGGCGTCGCCGAGGAGGATCTGCCCCGCCTCTTCGAGCGCTTCTACCGCGGCGACCGCGCGCGCGCCTCACGCGGCACCGGCCTCGGGCTCGCGATCGTGAAGCACGTTGTCTCGTCGGCAGGCGGGAGCGTGGAGGCCGCAGGCGCCCGCGGGCAGGGGCTCACGATCCGCTGCGAGTTCCCAGCCGGCTTCACCAGCCCGTAACCACTCGTTCACAGCCTTTCAGCCCACGCCGCGCACGCGCGGGCGGACACTCGTGGCGATGCCACGAAGCGAAAGGAGAACGGTGGGAATTCGCCCGCTCTCGAGGATCGTCCTCCTCCTGCTGGCCCTCGCGGCGCTCGCGGTGGGCGCGGCGGGTTGCGGCCGGGAGGACGGGGACGCGGACGCCGCGCAGGCGCCCGAGACGACCGGGAACACGACGGCGGCGGACGAGCAGCTCTCCGGCGACGTCCTGATCGACGGCTCGAGCACAGTCGGGCCGCTGACGACCGCCGCGGCCGCCTCGTACCGCGAGGAGCAGCCCGACGTCAACATCGAGGTCGGCACCTCGGGGACCGGCGGCGGCTTCGAGCGCTTCTGCGCCGGCGAGACCGACATCTCCAACGCGTCGCGCCCGATCGACGAGGAGGAAGAGGTTCCCCTCTGCGCCGATGCCGGCGTCGAGTACACCGAGTTCCAGGTGGGGGTCGACGCCCTCACGGTCGTGGTGAACGCGCAGAACGACTGGGTCGACTGCCTCACCGTCGAGCAGCTCACGACGATCTGGGAGCCCGCCGCCGAGGGCGAGGTCACGAACTGGAACCAGGTCGACCCGAGCTTCCCCGACCAGGCGCTCGCGCTCGCCGGGCCGGGCACGGACTCGGGCACGTTCGACTACTTCACGGACGAGGTCAACGGCGAGGAGGGAGCGAGCCGCTCCGACTACACCGCCAGCGAGGACGACAACATCATCGTCCAGGCGGTGGCGGGCGACCCGGGCGGGCTGGGCTACTTCGGCTTCACGTACTACGAGCAGAACCAGGACACGCTCAAGGCGCTCGAGATCGACGGCGGCGAGGGCTGCGTCGCACCGAGCGTCGAGGCGGCCCGTGACGGCTCCTACGCGCCGCTCTCGCGCCCGCTCTTCATCTACGTGAAGAACGAGTCGCTGGGCAAGCCGCAGGTCGAGGGCTTCGTCCGGTACTTCCTGGAGAACTCGATCCAGCTCGCCGAGGACGCGCTCTACATCCCCGTCCCGGAGGAGCAGGTCGCGGAGAACCTCGCGCTGCTCGAAAGACGGTAGTGGAGGCAGCCTCGATCAGGCTGCGCGCCGAGAAGAGGCGTTGGGGCGAGGCCGTCGTCAAGGTCGGCCTCGCCCTCTGCGCGCTGGTCTCGGTTGCCACGACCGTGGGGATCGTGGTCGCGCTCCTCGAGCCGTCCGTCGAGTTCTTCCGCGAGGTCTCGATCCGCGAGTTCTTCACGGAGGACCGCTGGGCGCCCCTCTTCGAGCCCGCCTCCTTCGGCGTTCGGCCGCTGCTCGTCGGCACCCTCGCGGTGACCTTCTGGGCGTGTGTCGTCGCCCTTCCGCTCGGGCTCGGAGCCGCCGTCTACCTGAGCGAGTACGCGCGCCCGCGCGTGCGCAGGACCGTGAAGCCCGCGCTCGAGGTGCTGGCGGGCATCCCGACCGTGGTCTTCGGATTCTTCGCGCTCACGTTCTTCACGCCGTTGCTCCGGGACATCGGGATCGAGGTGGGGATCTTCAACCTCCTCTCGGCGGGCCTCGTCATGGGCGTGATGCTGATCCCGACCGTGGCCTCGATCTCCGACGACGCGATGAGCGCCGTCCCCCAGGAGCTCCGGGACGGCGCCTACGGCCTCGGCGCGTCGCGGCTCCAGGTCGCGACGCGGATCGTGATCCCCGCCGCCGTCTCGGGCATCGTGGCGAGCTACGTCCTCGCGATCTCGCGGGCAATCGGCGAGACGATGATCGTGCTCATCGCGGCCGGCGGGATCGCTCAGATCATGCTCGACCCGCGCGAGCCCGCGCAGACGATGACCGCCTTCATCGGCGCGACCGGCCTGGGCGACGTCCCGACCGGCTCGATCGAGTACAAGACGATCTTCGCCGTCGGGCTCACGCTCTTCGTGATCACGCTCGCCATGAACATGGTCTCGATCCGCCTCGTGCGGAAGTACCGGGAGATCTACGAGTGAGCGCGGTCTCGGCTCCGATCGGCCGGCGACCCAGGGGCGACAAGATCCGCGGGCGCGCGTTCCACGCCCTCCTGCTCGTCTCCGTCTCGGTGGGCTTCGTCCTCCTGGGGACGCTCGTCGTGGACGTGCTCCAGAAGGGGATCGGCTACGTCGACCCGATCCTCCTCACGGAGCCGAACAACCCCACGAACCCGGACGAGGCGGGCGCGGGCCCGGCGATCCTGGGGACCGTCTACATGATGCTCCTGCTCCTCGCCTTCGTCGTCCCGCTGGGCGTGGGGACGGCCATCTACCTCGAGGAGTACGCGGACCGGGAGCGCTGGTACAACCGCCTGCTCGAGCTCAACATCCAGAACCTCGCCGCGGTCCCCTCGATCGTCTACG
Organism: Gaiellaceae bacterium; assembly: GCA_050697735.1. GTDB lineage: Bacteria > Actinomycetota > Thermoleophilia > Gaiellales > Gaiellaceae > JAIBJN01. The sequence continues at coordinate 5,400 of JBOHAM010000060.1, forward strand.
GGATCCTCGGCCTCGCGTTCCTCGTCCGCGGGCTCGGGCTGGGGCGCGTCCTGCTCGCCGGCGCCCTCATCCTCACCCTGCTCGTCCTGCCGACCGTGATCGTCGCCGCGCGGGAGGCGATCCGGGCCGTCCCGGACTCGATCCGGCAGGGCGCCTACGCGCTCGGCGCGACGCAGTGGCAGGTCGTCTTCCGCCAGGTGCTCCCCGCGGCCGTGCCCGGAATCGCCACCGGCTCCATCCTCGCGCTTGCGCGCGCGATCGGCGAGACGGCGCCGCTCCTCCTCGTCGGCGCGCTCACGTACGTGACGGTGAACCCCACGCTCCTCGGCTCGTTCACCGCCCTGCCCGTCCAGATCTACCAGTGGATCGCGCGGCCGCAGGAGGAATTCCGGCTGCTCGCCGCCGCGGGGATCATCGTCCTCCTCGCGATCCTCCTGACGATGAACGCGTTCGCGATCTGGCTCCGCAACCGCTACCAGAGACGATGGTGATGCCCGACATGAGGAGCGTCCAGGCGGCGCCCGCGAGAGCCGCCGCACCGACCCGGCGCGACGTCCTCTTCGAGGTCTCCGGGCTGACGGCGTCGTACGCCGGCATCCCGGCCCTGCGCGACGTCTCGCTCGACATCTACCGAAACCACATCACGGCCTTCATCGGCCCGTCGGGCTGCGGCAAGAGCACCTTCATCCGCTGCTTCAACCGGATGAACGACCTGATCCCTGGCGCGAAGGTGGAGGGCACGGTGCTCTATCACGGGGCCGACCTGTACGGCCGCGACGTCGATCCGGTCGACGTGCGGCGCCGGATCGGAATGGTCTTCCAGAAGCCGAACCCTTTCCCGAAGTCGATCTACGACAACGTCGCCTTCGGCCCGCGCGTCCTCGGCATGACCGACGACCTTGACGGCCGCGTCGAGCGGGCCCTCCATCAGGCCGCTCGCTGGGACGAGGTCAAGGACCGTCTCAAGGACGGTGCTCTCGGCCTCTCGGGCGGCCAGCAACAGCGGCTCTGCATCGCGCGCTGCCTCGCCGTCCAGCCAGACGTGCTGCTCATGGACGAGCCGGCATCGGCCCTCGACCCGATCTCGACGACGGCGATCGAGGACCTCATGCACGGACTCAAGCGCGACTACACGATCGTGATCGTCACGCACAACATGCAGCAGGCGGCGCGCGTGGCCGACATGACCGCGTTCTTCAGCGTCGAGGTCGACGAGGAGTCCGACCACCGCACGGGCATCCTCGTCGAGTACGACGAGACGCCGACGATCTTCACGAACCCCGGGGACAAGCGGACGGAGGACTACGTGACGGGGCGGTTCGGATGAGGGTCACCCTCCAGGAGGACCTCGACCAGCTCGAGGCCGCGCTGCAGGAGGAGGGCTCGCTCGTCCTCCGCGCGCTCCGCGGCTGCCTGAACGCGCTCGCGCAGTCCGACGTCGAGCTGGCCGACGAGGTGATCGCCTTCGACGACGAGATCGACGAGACGTACCTCGGGATCGAGGAGGGCATCCAGTCCCTCCTGGCGCGCCAGACGCCGGTGGCGGTCGACCTGCGCCTCGTGCTCGCCATCCTGCACGACAACCTCCATCTCGAGCGCATGGCCGACTACTGCGTGACCATCGCGAAGCTCACGAAGCTCGTCCACGACGTCCCGCACGACCGGACGCTGATCGAGGGCTTCGAGGAGATGGGCGCCCGCGCGGAGGAGATGATCCGCGTCGCCCTCGACTCGTTCCGCGACCGGAACGCCGGCCGAGCCGAGTCCCTCGTCGACCTCGACGAGCTCATCGACCGCGCCAACCGCCGCGTCGTGCAGCACGTCCTCTCGCTCGGAGCCGACCCCGAACTGCGCGAGTGGGGCCTGCGCATGATCATCGTCTCCCGCTGCCTGGAGCGGATCGGCGACCACGCCGTCGACATCGGCGAGCAGACCGCCTACCTCGTGAGCGGCGAGTTCCGCGAGTTCACGGATGCCTCGCACGATCCCGGGACGACGCCGCGCGATCTGTGAGCGACGCTCCGACCGTCCTCTTCGTCTGCATCGGAA
>JBOHAM010000061.1:0-13973 GCA_050697735.1 Gaiellaceae bacterium
CCGCCCGCGTAGCCGACGAGCTTGCCCGTCGAGCCGACGATGCGGTGGCACGGGACGACGATCGGAATCGGGTTGCGGTTGAGCGCGCCGCCGACCGCCCGGGCTGCGCGCGGGCGTCCGAGCCTCCGCGCGAGTCCTCCGTAGGTGTCGACGCCTCCATAGGGGACGCGCACGAGCTCCTCGAGCACCTGGCGCTGGAAGGCCGCCAGCGGCGTCAGGTCGACCCTGAGGTCGAACTCGCGCCGGCTGCCCGCGAAGTACTCGTCGAGCTCACGGCGCACGTCGTCGACGCCGCGCGGCGAGCGCAGGACGCGGACGCCGAAGCCGCGGGCCAGCTCCTCGAGCTCGCGCTCCGGGTCGGGGTCGAACGAGATCCGGCAGACGCCGCGCTCGCTCGTCGCCAGGAGGAGCGGGCCGATGGGCGAGTCGGTGACGTCGTAGGCGACGTCGAGGAGCCCGGCGTCCGCCGCGGCCTCGCGGAAGCGCCGGTCGAGCTCGTTGGGAACGGCGGTCATGCTTTCTGCCTCCTTCGCAGCCGCCGCACGCCGGACGACGCTGCCTGGCGTGCGGCCTCCGCGCTCGAGCCGAGCGCGGTTCCGATGTCGTCATAGGAGAGGTCGTAGCCGTAGCGCAGGACGACGGCGGCGCGCTCCGTGGGCGGGAGCTCGCCGGCCAGGTGCTCGAGCTCTGCGTAGGCAGGCCGGGCGTCGTTCGTCCCGACCTCGACGGGCTCCCGCACGGGGACCGCTCGCCGCCGCTCGTCGACCGCGACCCGCGTCGCGATCGTGAACACCCACGCGCGCAGGTGCCGGCCGTGCTCGAGCCGGTCGTAGGCGCGGAGCGCCCGGAGGAACGTCTCCTGGAATGCGTCCTCCGCCGCCTCGCGGCCGAGCAGCCGCCGGAGATAGCCGAAGATCTCGTCCTTGCGCTCCTCGTAGAAGCGCTCGAAGGGAGGGAGCTGGGCCACGGCCTCCATCATGCGTTGAAACGCACGGGGGCGCCGAGATGTGAGACTGCCGCCGATGCGGGCGGCCGTCGTCGGACACGTGGAGTGGGTCGAGTTCGCGCGCGTCCGGCGACTCCCCGTCCCCGGCGCGATCGCGCACGCGGACGAGTGGTGGGAGGAGCCGGCCGGGGGAGGAGGGGTCGCCTCCGTCCGCCTGGCCCGCCTGACCGGCGCCTGCACGCTCTACACGGCGCTCGGCCGCGAACCGCTGGGCGACCGCGCCCTCGCGGAGCTGACGGCGCTCGGCGTCCGCGTCGAGGCCCGGCGGCACGAGGAGCCGCAGCGCCGCGGGTTCACCTTCGTCGAGGCCGACGGCGAGCGGACGATCACGATCATCGGCGAGAAGCACGTGCCGCGCGGCGCCGACCCGCTTCCCTGGGACGAGCTGGCTGCAACCGACGCCGTCTACTTCGTCAGCGGCGACGCAGCGGCGGCGCGGGCGGCCCGGCGGGCACGGGTGCTCGTGGCGACCGCGCGCGTGCTCCCGGTCCTTGCCGAGGCCCGCGTCGAGCTGGACGCGCTCGTCCGCAGCGCGAGCGACGTGAACGAGCGCTACGAGCCCGGCGACCTCGACCCGCCGCCGCGCCTCGCGGTGGCAACGGCCGGCTCGAAGGGCGGCGCGTGGACGACCGCGGACGGGCGCTCGGGCACCTACGACGCCGAGCCGCTGCCGGGCCCGCTGGAGGACACCTACGGCGCCGGCGACAGCTTCGCCGCGGGCCTCACCTACGCGCTCGGGAGCGGCGAGCCGGCCGAGGAGGCGGTCGCCTTTGCCGCCCGCTGCGCGAGCGCCGCGCTCTCACGCCGAGGCGCGCACGGCCGCTAGATGTTCGGCCGGTGATTCACGCGCTCGTCGGGGACGTCTGCGACCAAGCAGGGCGTCGTGATCGTCCGCAGCCCGTACTCGAGAGTACGGGCAAGGGCGAGCGCGGCGATCCGGCGCAGCGTCGCGGGCGCCAGCCGCGAGTGCGGGAATTGCAGGTCGAGCATCTGCTCAGGCCGGCGCGCCCTTCAGGCGCCTGATCACGTAGTCGGCGTACCAGCTCGGCCAGTCGTCGTCTCGGGCGCCGATCTCCTTCTCGTACTCGCCGTGCGCGCGCTCCGCCTCGCGCAGGAGCTCGGCGAGCTTCTCCGCCTTCAGCTCCACCTGCACCGTTGCCTCCTCGCTCGCTCGCTGCCGACGGCCCGATCATCACCCTCAAAGTAGATTGAGACCCACCGCGGGGTCACCGCCGACCAGCTGCACTCGGAGCCATGGGCTCCCGCGGACGAGCTCACAGAGGGTCGTGCGCGGAAGCTCGCGAGGGTCAGTGCCGACGAGCCACTCGAGCGATGCACTGTCGACGACCTTCGCCGGCCGTTAGGGGTCTTCCAGCCGCTGCCAGTGGTAGCCGCCGGAGTACTGGCCCTTGCCGCTGACGACGATTACGGCTTGGCTCCAATTGTCGAAGACGTGGTCGACGTGAAAAGTCATCGTCGGCTCATCGAGAGCGCCGTGGTCCAGGAGCTCGGCCTGCATCTTCGCCACGCGAGCCTGGTGCTTGTAGCTCACCTGTGACTCGTCGAGCGTCGGCTTGCGCCAAGTGCTGCCGGCGAAGACACGGAAGCGGGTATCCGGTTCGTCGCCTTCGAAGCGACCCCAGGCCGCGATACCGGCGCCGACGTAGCCATGCGTCGCTTCCGCTGGATCAGACTCCTGACGCGGTCGTACGCTCACCGCCGGGCCTCGGTAGACACGCGCTAGGGGCGGCGTCTTCTGGATTGGGTCGACGACCGTCACCTCGTCAGGATCCGGCGGCGTGAAAATGTCGTTGCCGAGGAGCATCTCGAGGGCCGCCACGATCGAGGTGACGGCGGGCGTGACATGGACGTCCTCTGCGTCGAGCCAGCGTTCCTCGCGCGCCCTATTGTCCACGAGGGGCACGACCCCCGCCTCCTGGATTCGCCGGATCATCTCTGCCTCGATCGCTGGGCAGTGCAGCGCCGAGCCGAGGGGTACCGCGAACAGGACCCCGAACCAGTTCTTCGCCGGTGTGACATGGTGCGTTCTGATTCGGTCCCGGATGCTCGTCGTGCTCATGCCGACGTAGGCGGCAGGCTCATCGTCCACGAACCCGTACAGCAGGTAGATGCCGGGCCGAGTTGGTGCCTCCTGCCACACCGACCGATCGACGCGGTGGATCTCTAGCGTCGAGAAGGGGTCCGTTGCCGTGACAACGGCGACGCCCGGCCGTCGCTTCGTGATCAGCAAGTCGTTCACGGGAAGCTTGATCCTAGAGCTGACGCGCTGGTCCTAGCGTCACATCCCCGCCGGCGCGCGATGGCTCCGCGGTGCTTCGCGCGATCTTCCGAAGAAGGCAGGTGCCGGATGGCTTGCTTGTGTCGCCGCACCTCCCTAGCCCCCTGTAAGCCGGGAGCGGTGAGCGACGTGGGACGAAGGGTTGCGTAGTGGGGAAATGTGGTCTACAGTGGGGCGAAGTGGAACGGATGGAAGGCGCCCGCCCTTGCTCCTCGGCGAGTACGAGCACACGATCGACGACAAGAACCGCCTCACCCTGCCGGCCCGGTTCCGGGAGTCTCTGGCAGGCGGGGTCGTCGTCTCGCGCGGCATCGACTCGTGCCTGGACGTGTACACGCGCGAGGGCTGGGAGGGCAGCGTGGCGGCGCGTCTCGCCGACCTCGACCCGTTCAGCCGCGAGACCCGGCAGATGCGGCGGCTCGTGTACTCCTCCGGAGTCGAGGCCGAGCTCGACAAGCAGGGTCGCGTGACGCTTCCGGCCGGCCTCCTGAGGCAGGCCAGCCTCGGCCGCGAGGTCGTCGTCCTCGGCGTCGGCGACCACCTCGAGGTGTGGGATCGCGCCGCGTGGCAGACGGAACGCGAAGATGTCGAAGGGAGGGTGGAGGTTGTTGCGGAACGCCTTGCGACAAGAGAGCGCTGACCACGTCCCCGTCCTGGCGGGCGAGGTGCGCGAGTTGCTCGCCGTGACCCCCGGGGAGACGGTCATCGATGCGACGTTCGGGGCGGGCGGCCACTCCGCGCTGCTCTGCGCCGACCTCGCCGGCAGCGGCCGCCTGATCGCGGTCGACAAGGACGCGAGCGTGCGGCCGTACTTCGAGCGCTTCCAGCGTCGGTGCGGCGTCCAGGCCCGCTTCCTGCGGGGCGACTTCGCCGTCGTCCTCCGCCAGCTCGCCGACAACGGGATCGAGGCCGACGCGATCCTCCTCGACCTCGGCGTCTCGAGCATGCAGATCGACCGGCCCGAGCGCGGGTTCTCGTACGCCGCCGACGCGCCGCTCGACATGCGCATGGACGCCTCCGCCGAGCGGTCGGCAAGCGACGTCGTCAACGAGGCTGACGAGCGTGAGCTCGCGGACATCTTCCGGCGGTACGGGGAGGAGCGCTTCTCGCGCCAGATCGCACGGGCCATCGTTCGCCGCCGGGCCGACCAGCCCTTCGAGCGCACCGCCGACCTCGTGGAGGTCGTGCGCTCCGCCATCCCGGCGCCCAGGCGCTTCGGCGACGGCCACCCGGCGAAGCGCGTCTTCCAGGCGCTCCGCATCGTCGTGAACGAGGAGCTCGAGGCGCTCGAGCAGGCGCTGCCCGCCGCGGTCTCGCTGCTGCGGCCGGGTGGCCGTCTCGCCGTGATCAGCTTCCACTCGCTCGAGGACCGCATCGTCAAGCGCTTCTTCCAGGCTCAGGCGCGCGGGTGCACGTGCCCGCCCGACCTGCCCGTGTGCGTGTGCGGCAAGGAACCCTCGCTCCGGCTGGCCGTCCGCAAGGCGGTACGCCCGTCGCCGGCCGAGACGGCCGACAACCCGCGTGCATCCTCTGCTCGCCTGCGCGCGGCTGTGAAGACCTGATGGCCACGGCTGCCGCCCGAGCCCAGCCCCGCCCCCAGCGGAAGCCGCGGCCGCAGCCGGCCCCGAAGCCGCGCACGCGCCCGGCTGCGCGCCGGCGTGCGGCCCCGCGCCCCCGCCTGGCGGGCAGCGTCGCGTGGATCCTCCTCGTCGCCGGCCTCCTCGGCGGCATCGTCGCGCTCAACGTCGGCGTCCTGCGCCTCAACATGGAGGGGGAGCGGCTCGAGGACCGCCAGGCCGAGCTCTCCGCCCGCGGCGACGCCCTCTCGGCCGAGCTCTCGCGCGCGGCGGCGGCGGGGCGCATCGAGGCCATCGCCGTACGCAAGCTCGGCCTCGTCCGGCCGGAGCAGACCACCTACATCCGTCTCGCGCGCGTCAAGAGGTAGGTCCTCGTGCGCCAGGCAAACCGGCGCATCCGCCTCCTCGTGGCGATCTTCGCGGTCGTCTTCGCGGCAGCGTTCGCGCGCGTCGCCTGGCTCCAGGCCGTGAAGGCCCAGGCCCTCGACTCGATCGCCACCAGCCAGCACCGCGAGGAGCTGTCCGTGCCGGCGCGCCGAGGGACGATCTTCGACCGGCTGGGCGTGCAGCTGGCCATCGGCGAGCGCGCCACGACGGTGTACGCGAACCCGAAGCAGATCGCCGACCCCCGCAAGACCGCGCTCGCCGTGGGAGAGGCGCTCGAGCTCGATCCCGGGAAGCTGTACCCGCTCCTGGCCGACCGCTCGCGGGGCTTCGTCTACGTCGCACGCAAGGCAGACACCGAGAAGGCCGAGGCGCTCGAGACGCAGGGCCTCGCGGGGATCGGGTTCTATCCCGAGGAGCGCCGCGTGTACCCCCAGCGCGCCGTCGCCTCGGAGCTGGTCGGCTACGCGGGGACCGAGAACCGCGGGCTCTCCGGCCTGGAGCTCCAGCTCGACGACGCCCTCGCCGGGAAGAACGGCTCGAAGACGATTGTGCGCGACCCCTTCGGGCGGACGATCGACGTCGTCGAGTCGCAACCGGTGCGAAACGGCCGCGACGTCTACCTGACGGTCGACAACTCCCTCCAGGGCCAGCTCGAGCGCGTGCTCCGGGAGACGCGGTCGAGGTGGAGCGCCCAGGCCGCCACGGCGGTGGTGCTCGATGCGCAGACCGGCGGCGTCCTCGCGCTCGGCGTCGAGCCGGGCTTCGACGCGAACGAGTACCCCGAGGTCTCCCAGCGGAACCAGGACAAGCTGCGCAACCGCGCCGTCACGGACACGTACGAGCCGGGCTCGACCTTCAAGGTCGTGACCATCGGCGCCATCCTCGAATCCGGGCTCTTCTCGCCCGAGACGGAGTTCCGCCTCCCGTACTCGATCCAGGTTGCCGACCGCGTCATCCACGACGCCGTGCCGCGCGGCACGCAGACGATGAGCGTCGCCCAGATCCTCTCGCGTTCCTCGAACGTCGGCGTCGTCACGCTCGCCATCCAGCTCCAGCGGCAGAAGCTCTCCGACTGGATCCGCCGCTTCGGCTTCGGCCGCAAGACCGGGGTGGACTACCCGGGCGAGACCCGCGGCATCGTCCTGCCGCCGGACGAGTGGTCGGGCTCGACGATCGGCAACGTTCCGATCGGCCAGGGCATCGCGGTCACGCCGCTGCAGATGGCCGCCGCCTACGGAGCGATCGCGAACGACGGCGTCTGGCTCGAGCCGCACCTGGTGGAGCGGGTGGAGGGCCGCAAGCGGACGGAGCCCGAGAAGCGGCGCGTGGTCTCCGAGCAGACCGCCGCGCAGCTCACGCGGATGCTGCGCAGGGTCGTCGAGGAGGGGTCGGGGCTCACCGCCAGCATCCCGGGCTACCGAGTGGCGGGCAAGACCGGCACAGCCGCGAAGCCCGACCCCACGGGCGGGTACTCGACCTCGCGGTACGTTGCGTCGTTCGTCGGCTTCGTCCCGGCGAGCAAGCCGCGACTCGTCGTGCTCGTGACGGTCGACGAGCCGAAGGGCGCCATCTGGGGCGGCACGGTCGCCGCGCCGGCCTTTGCCGAGATCGCCCAGTTCGGGCTCCAGTACCTCGAAGTCCCCCCGGACGCGCCCGGCACGGCCGACGACTCCTAGGCCCTCCTAGTCTCTCCCGGGGCACCCCAGCCCACCACCCGCTTTCCAGCGTACCGTCGGAATCTGCGCGCGTGTGGCGCGAATCGCGCCAGAATGCAGGCGAAACCGAGGAAGAACGGCGCGGGGCGCGCCGAAGATCCAACCCACGCCAGATGTCCGAACCGCTCGTCACCGACCTGGAGACGCTCGGCCGCGCCGCCGGCGCGACCGCCGTGCTCAATGCGGCGCCCGCCGCCGTCACGGATCTCGCCTACGACGCGCGGGCCGTCACCTCGGGGGCGCTCTTCGTCTGCGTCCCCGGCATCCGCGCCGACGGGCACGACTTCGCGGCGACCGCCGTCGAGCAGGGTGCCGTCGCGCTCCTCGTCGAGCGGCCGCTCGAGCTGAACGTGCCGCAGGTCGTGGTCCCGGACGCGCGGGTCGCGATGGCACTCGTCGCGGACGCGTTCTTCGGACGGCCGACGCGCGAGCTCGAGGTCGCGGGCGTCACCGGCACGAACGGCAAGACGACGACCGCGTTCCTCCTCTACTCCATCCTCGCGGCCGCCGGCCGGCGGCCCGGCCTCCTCGGCACCGTCGAGATGCGAGTCGGCGGGGAGCGGCGCGCCGTCGTGCGGACAACGCCGGAGGCGATCGACCTCCAGCGCACCTTCCGCGAGATGCTCGACGCGGGCGACCGGAGCTGCGCGATGGAGGCCTCGTCCCACGGCTCCGAGCTCAAGCGGCTCGTCGGCACCCGCTTCCGCGCCCTCGTCTTCACGAACCTGTCGCAGGACCACCTCGATCTCCACGGGACGATGGAGGCGTACTTCGAGGCGAAACGCCGGCTCTTCACCGAGCCCGACCCGGACGGCGGGCGGCCCCCCGCGGCGATCAACGTGGACGACGCGCACGGGCGCCGGCTGGCGGGCGAGCTCCGCGGGCTCGGCGGGCGCCTGGTCACGTTCGGCGTCTCCGAGGACGCCGACCTCCGTCCGAAGGAGCTCGAGCTGAGCCCCGCGAGCACCAGCTTCCGCATCGGCGAGCTCCGCGTGCGGCCGCGTCTCCGGGGTCGTTTCAACGTCGAGAACGTGCTCGGCGCGATCGCCGCCGCCCGCCTGCTCGAGATCGAGGACGAGGCGATCGCCCGCGGGGTCGAGCACCTCGCCGGGGTGCCCGGCCGCTTCGAGGCCGTCGACGAAGGGCAGCCGTTTGCCGTCCTGGTCGACTACGCGCACACGCCGGAGGCGCTCGAGATCGTCCTCGGAGAGGCCCGGCGGCTGGCGACCGGCCGCGTCCTCTGCGTGTTCGGCTGCGGCGGCGACCGCGACCGCGCCAAGCGGCCGCTCATGGGCGAGGCGGTGAGCAGGCTCGCCGACCGGGCGATCGTCACCTCCGACAACCCGCGCAGCGAGGAGCCGCTCGCGATCATCGAGGAGATCCTGGCCGGAATGGAGGGCGACTACGAGGTCGAGCCCGACCGCGCTGCGGCGATCGCCCGCGCTGTCGAGGCGGCCGCCGAGGGTGATGTCGTCGTCATCGCCGGCAAAGGGCACGAGCAGGGACAGGAGCTCGCCGACCGGACGATCCCCTTCGACGACCGGGACGTCGCGCGCGACGCGCTCCGGCGCCTCGGTGCGGCGGCATGATCCCCCTCGCACTGGACGAGGTCGAGCGGCTGGCGCCGGGCCGCCTCCAGCGTGCCGCGGGGGCCGTCGAGGCGACGGGCGTCACCGTGGACTCCCGCAAGACGGCGACCGGCGACCTCTTCGTCGCCGTGGGCCGGGGCGAGGACTTCGCCCGCGAGGCGTTCGCCGCCGGGGCGGCCGCCGCGCTCGTCCCCGAGGACGCCTTCGGCGCGCTCGCCGCGCTCGCGCGCGCCGTGCGCGAGCGCTCGCGCGCCCAGGTGGTCGCCGTCACCGGCTCGACCGCGAAGACGTCCACGAAGGACATCCTCGGCGCGCTCTGCGCTCCGCACGCGCGCACGGTCGTCGCCGAGGGGAGCCAGAACAACGAGATCGGCCTGCCGCTGACGCTCTGCCGGCTGGAGGAGGACACCGGGGTCGCCATCGTCGAGATGGGCATGCGCGGACTGGGCCAGATCGCCGAGCTCTGCGACATCGCCCTGCCGGACGTCGGCATCGTCACGAGCGTCGGGCCGGTCCACCTCGAGCTGCTCGGCACGGTCGAGCGCGTTGCGCAGGCAAAGGCCGAGCTGATCGAGAGCCTTCCGCCCGGTGGCACCGCGGTCGTGCCCGCGGGGGAGGCCTACCTGGAGCCGTACCTGGAACGCGAGGAGATCCGGGTCTTCCGCTTCGGCGACGGTGGCGACGTGAGGTTGAGCTACTTCGCCGCGCACGGCGAGAGCGCGCGCCTTCGCGTCGAGGCGTTCGGCCGCCCGCTCACGCTCGAGTTCAGCTTCTCGTCGCGCTACAACGCGACGAACGCGCTCGCGGCGCTCGCTGCCTTCCACGCGCTCGGCCTGCCGCTCGGGAAGGCGCAGAAGGGGGCGCGGCACGTGCGGCTCTCGCGCCTGCGCGGGGAGGAGCTCGAGCTGCCCGGCGGCGGCACCCTGATCAACGACTGCTACAACGCGAATCCGCTCTCGATGGCCGCTGCCCTCGACCACCTGCGCGAGCGGTGTCGCGGCGCGCGCAAGGTGGCGGTGCTCGGCGACATGGCCGAGCTCGGCCCCCGGGGGCCCTCCTACCACCGCGAGATCGGCGCCGCCACTGCGCGGGCCGGCGTCGAGGTGCTCGTTGCCGTCGGGCCGCTCGCGCGCGGCTACGTCCAGGGCGCGCGCGGCGTTCCGCTCACGCGCTGGGCGCCCACCGTGGAGCAGGGGCTGGCGGCGCTCCGGTCGGTGCTGCGGCCGGGCGACTGTGTCCTCGTCAAGGGCTCGCGCTCGATGGGCCTCGAGGTGATCGGCGAGGCGATCGCCGTCGTCCCGGCGGAGGCTTAGGGTCCAGCCATGGTCGAGGTCCTGCTCGCGGGCGTTCTGGCGATGATGATCTCCATCGTCGCGGGGCCCAAGTTCATCGACTTCCTGCGCAAGAACGAGTTCGGACAGCAGATCCGCGAAGAGGGTCCGAAGGGCCATGTCGTGAAGCAGGGGACGCCGGCGATGGGCGGTCTCCTGATCATGATCTCGATGTCGGTGCCGTTCCTCGTCTTCTCGCAGAGGACCGTGCCGGCGGTGACGGCGTTCTTCGTCACCCTCGGCTGCGCCGCGATCGGGTTCGTCGACGACTGGACGAAGGTCTCGCGGCGTCGCTCGCTCGGTCTCGCGGGGCGCTGGAAGCTCGTCTGGCTCGCCGGGATCACGGTGGTGGTCGGACTCGTCGCCACGCGCGGGCTCGACGACCCGCTCACGACCGACGTCTACATCCCGCTCCTCGACGCCGACCTGCCGCTCTCCTGGGGCTGGTACGTTCTCCTCTTCGTCATCATCGCCGGGGCCTCGAACGGCGTGAACCTGACGGACGGGATCGACGGCCTCGCCGCGGGGACGACGACGATCGCGATCCTCACCTACACGGCCATGAGCCTCGTCGCCGCGCTCGCCTCGATTCGCGCGGTCGGGGCGGCCGACCAGGTCGACCTCGACCTCGCCATCCTCGGAGCCAGCCTGATTGGGGCCTCGATCGGCTTCCTCTGGTACAACGCCTTCCCCGCCCAGGTCTTCATGGGGGACACGGGCTCGATGGGCCTCGGCGGCGCGCTCGCGGCGTTCGCGATCATGACGAAGACCGAGTTGCTGCTGATCCTGATCGGCGGCATCTTCCTCATCGAGGCGCTCTCGGTCATCGTCCAGGTCGTCAGCTTCAGGTGGTTCGGCCGGCGCGTGCTCCTGATGGCGCCTCTCCACCACCACTTCGAGATGAAGGCGTGGTCGGAGACGAGGATCACCGTGCGCTTCTGGATCATCACGGCGATCCTCTGCGCCTGCGGCTTCGTCCTGTACTACCGGTACGCCTCTGAGTTCGCTTCCTGAGTCTGCGCTCGTGCTCGGCCTGGCCCGCTCGGGCGAGGCCGCGGCGCTCGCGCTCTCCCGCCGGGGCGTCCGCGTGCGCGGGGTCGACCGCAACGAGGCCCTGGACGCCGGCAGGCTTCGCGCGGCGGGCGTCGAAGTCGTGCTCGGCGCGGAGGATCCCGCGCTCGTCGACGACGTGGACCTGCTTGTGAAGAGCCCGGGAGTTCCGAGCGAGGCCCCCCTCGCGGCGGCAGCGCGCGCGCGGAACGTCACGGTCTGGAGCGAGGTCGAGCTCGGGTCGCGCCTTCTGCCCAACCCGATCCTCGGCGTCACCGGCACGAACGGGAAGACGACTACGAGCGAGCTGCTGGGCGCGATCTTCCGCGCGGCTGGGCTGTCCGTCGCGGTGGCCGGGAACGTCGGCCGTCCGCTCACCGGGCTCGACGGCGCCGTCGCCGCCGACGCGTGGATCGTCTGCGAGCTGTCGAGCTTCCAGCTCGAGGACGTCGAGAGCCTCCGGCCGCGCGTGGCCGTCCTCCTCAACCTGACGCCGGACCACCTCGACCGGCACGCCGACCTCAACGCCTACCGGGCCGCGAAGCTGCGCATCTTCGAGAACCAGCTCGAGGACGACGTCGCCGTCGTCCCGCGCGGCTTTCCGCCCGTGCCCGGCCAGGCGAGGAGGGTCGAGTTCGGCGCCGACGACGAGCTGCCCGCCGAGCCGCGGATCCCGGGCGGGCACAACCGCGAGAACGCGGCCGCCGCCACGGCCGCCGCGCGCGCCGCAGGGGTGTCCGAGGCCGCGATCGCAGAGGGGCTGCGGACCTTCGCGGGCGTGCCGCACCGCCTCGAGCTCGTGCGTGAGCTCGGCGGCGTGCGCTGGGTCAACGACTCCAAGGCGACGAACCCCGAGGCCGCCGAGCGAGCGCTCGGCGCCTACCCGCCCGGTCTGCGCGTCATCCTGGGCGGCAGCCGCAAGGGCACGTCCTTCACGGCTCTCGCGCGCCGCGCTGCCAAGGCGGGCGTGGCCTGTGCCTACCTGATCGGCGAGTCGGCGGACGAGATCGCGGAGGCGCTCGTCGGCGAGGGCGTCCGCTTCCGGCACTCGCGCGACCTCGAGCGGGCGGTCTCCGAGGCGCACGAGGACGCCGAGGCGGGCGAAGTCGTCCTGCTCTCACCCGCCTGCGCGAGCTACGACCAGTTCACGGACTTCGAGGAGCGCGGCGCGCGCTTCCGCGAGCTCGTGGAGTCGTTGTGAGCGTCGCTCGCCTCCGGCTCGCTCCCGCGGGGGAAACCATGTTTCCCCCACGTGCCCCCTTCTTTGATGCAGTGAAGGAACCTCCCGGTTCCCTCACACACCCTCCACGGGCTCACAGGCCGGAGGTCGGCTTGTGAGCCGTCGTCGCAGCAGCGGGCTCGAGTACCACCTGCTCGTCCTCGTCACGCTCGGGCTGGTCGCCTTCGGGCTCGTCATGGTCTACAGCGCCAGCTCGGCGCGTGCCGCGCTCGCGGCCGACGACCCGGCCTACTACCTGAAGCGCCAGGCGCTCTACGCGCTCGTCGGGATCGCGATGCTCGCGCTCCTTTCCCGCACCGACTACCGCCGCCTGCGCCTCGTGATCCTGCCGCTTCTGCTCACGAGCTTCGCGCTGCTCGTCGCCGTCCTCGTCCTGGGCACGCCCGTGAACGGCGCGCGGCGGTGGCTGGAGCTCGGCCCGGCCACGCTGCAGCCGTCCGAGCTCGCCAAGCTCGCCCTCGCCCTCTGGATCGCCGCCTTCCTCGCCCGCCGCCCGGCCCCACAGTCGCTCGGCGAGCTGCTCCGTCCGATCGGGATCGTGGTCGGGACGGCCTTCGGCCTCGTGCTCGTGGAGCCGGACCTGGGGACGTCGATCGCGATCGCGATCATGGCCGCCGCCGTCCTCGCCGTCGCCGGCACTCGGCCCTCCACGCTCGCGGGTGCGGGCGTCCTCGGCTTCTTCCTCGTGGCCGCGGCGATCTGGGCCGAGCCCTACCGGCGTGAGCGCCTGCTCGCCTTCCTCGACCCCTGGCAGGACCCGGAGGGCTCCGGCTTCCAGTCGGTACAGGCGATGCTCGCGCTCGGCTCGGGCGGGTTCTTCGGCACGGGCCTGGGCGAGAGCGTCCAAAAGGTCTACTACCTGCCCGAAGCCTCGACGGACATGATCTTCGCCATCGTCGGCGAGGAGCTCGGGCTCGTCGGCGCCTTCGCGGTCGTGGCCGCCTTCGTCGTCTTCGGCTACGCGGGGTTCAACGTCGCGCTCGGCTGCCGCGACCCGTTCGGGAAGCTGCTCGCAGCGGGGATCACCGCGCTCGTCTGCGGCCAGGCGGCGGTCAATCTCAGCGCCGTGATGGGGCTGGCGCCGCTCACGGGAATCCCGCTTCCGTTCGTCTCCTACGGAGGCTCGAGCCTCATCGTCGGCCTCGCCTCCGTGGGCATCCTCCTTAACATCGCCGTCAGCGATGCCGCAGGAGCCCGCGCCGAGCTGCCTGATCGCCGCCGGAGGAACGGCCGGTCACGTCCTGCCCGCGCTCGCGGTGGCCGAGGCGCTCGGTCGGCGCGGCGCGTCCGTCACGCTCGCCGGTCGGCCTGACTCGATCGAGCACCGGCTCGCCGGCCAGGCCGGCCTCGAATTCGACGCCTTCCGGGTCGAGGGCATCCCGCGCCGGGCGTCACTTCACACGGTCGGCGCGCTCCTCCGGGCGGTGGTCGCGCCGGCCGAATGCGTGCGGATCCTGCGCCGCCGGCGTCCCGACGCCGTCCTCGGAGCCGGCGGCTACGTCGGAGGGCCGATGGTGCTCGCGGCCGGGACGTTGAGGATCCCCGCCGCGCTCACCGAGGCGGACGCGCACCTCGGCCTCGCGAATCGCCTCGCCGCCCCGTTCGCAAAGCGCGTCTTTTGCGCTTTTCCGATCGAGGGCCTGAATGGCCCGAAGTACGAGGTCGTCGGGCGCCCGATCCCCGACCGCTCGCGCGTTCCCGACCGGGCCGCCGCGCGTAAGGCGTTCGGCCTCCCCACCGAGGGCCGGGTCGTGCTGGTCTTCGGCGGGAGCCAGGGAT
>JBOHAM010000062.1:0-7445 GCA_050697735.1 Gaiellaceae bacterium
TGCCCCGCGATCACGCGGCGCCGGAGCCCACCCTCGCCCTCACGAAGGCTTCCTGCCTTGGCTTCGGTCGAGTGCGAACTCAGGCTTGGTGCTCGCGACGCAGAAGCGGGGCACCATTACCTGGAGAGGCACTAAATGGAGCCCGAGCTCGCGCGCCGGAACATGCGCCTGGGGTTGCTCCTGCTCGGGATCTCGCTGCTGCTCCTGATCGGGTCGGTCCTCATCGCGGTCATCTACAACGCCGTCGAGTCCTGATCCGCTGAACGCGTTCCTCGCCCGGCCGGTGCGGCCGGCGCGCGGAATCCGGCTGGCCGTGAAGGACCTGGTCGACACGGTCTACGTCGAGACGACCTACGGCTCGGCGATCTTCGCCGGCCACGTGCCCTCGCGCAGCGCGAGCGCGGTGGAGCTGCTGGAGGAGGCCGGCTACGCGCTCGTCGGGAAGACCAACCTGCACGAGTTCGCCTACGGCATCACCTCCGACAACCCGCATTTCGGCGCGGTCGTCAACCCGCTCGACCCGGGCCGCATCCCCGGGGGCTCGAGCGGTGGGAACGGGGCGGCGCTCGCGGCCGGGATGTGCGACGTCGCGCTGGGGACGGACAGCGCCGGCTCGATCCGGCTCCCGGCCGCCTGCTGCGGCGTCGTGGGCTTCAAGCCGACCCACGGCCTCGTGCCGGCGGACGGCGTCTTCCCACTCGCGCCGAGCTTCGACACGGTCGGGCCGATGGCACGCTCGGTGGCGGAGTGCGCGGCGATGATGCGGGTCCTCGCCGGGCTCGGGAGCACCGAGGCCGCCGGGGCGCGGGCGGCGCTCGCCTGGACGGAGAACGTCGATCCGCTCGTGCGGGCCCGCGTCGAGGAGGCCGCGGCTCGGCTCGACGCCGTTCCGCTCGACTTCCCGCTCCCCGGCGACGTCAACCCGGCGTTCCAGGCGGAGGCAGCCGACGTCCACCGGGAGCTCTTCGCCGCGCACGCCGAGCTCTACGGCGACAACGTCCGGCGCAAGCTGGAGGCGGCGTTCGCGGTTACCCAGGAGGCCGTGGCCGCCTCGCGCGCCGAGCGGGAGGCCTACCGGGCGCGCGCCCTCGAGGCGCTCGACGGCTTCGACGTCCTGGTCACGCCGACGATGCCGATGGTCGCGCCCCCGGTCGGGATCGGCGACCTGACCCTCCGCGAGCGCATGATCTCCCTCACCCGCCCCGCGAACGCGCTCGGCTGGCCGGCGCTGGCGCTCCCGTGCGGCCCGGCCGAGGACGACCTCCCGGCCTCGATCCAGATCATGGCCCGCCCAGGCGCCGACGCCCTCGTCCTCGCAGTCGGCGAGGCCCTCGAGGCCGCCCTCGAAGCCAAGTAACACGGTGTTACTTGGCTTCTCGTGGGGCGGCGGACTCGTCGGCCAGGACGACTTTTCCTTGCGCTGATGCGGGCTGCGGGGAGCGCCTCCTCGTGTGCCAGGATCCGCGCGAGAACGTCGCGTTTTGCGCTTCCGGCGACGAGGAAGGCGGCTAGGTCGGCCGCGACGAGAAGCTCCGTACCGCCTCTTCGTAGACGCGGTTGCGGCCGAAGAGCTCGAGCTGGTCGGAGAGCAGGTCGCTGGACGTCTTCGGCAAGAGCCGCTCGGGCGACGCCTCGCGCCCGTCCACCGCCAGGAGCTCGATCTCCCCCGCGGGCTCGTGCTCCAGCCGGATCTCCCGCCCCAGCCGGGCTCCCAGCCAGCCGTGGAGGAGGAGCGCCTCGATCTCGGGCCCGGCCACGCGCAGCGTGCTCGCCCCGGCGACTTCGGGCCAGAGCGCGGCAACGCCGGCGCGCCAGGGCTCCGTCCTCGCCCAGGCGATGTCCGAGACGGCGATGCGCTCGAAGAGCTCTGACACGCGCCCCAGGTCCGCCTTCGCGTCGGGCCACTCGCGAGAGTCGACGACGAGGCGGTCGGCCACGCCGACCAGCTGCTCGAGCTCGTCCGCGCCGAAGGGGAGCGGGCCGCGCCAGCGCAGGAAGACGGGCAGGTCGGAGACGAGCAATGGCGTGACAATGCTCGCCGGTGCCGACGTGCGCGAGCCGCAGAGCCCGAGCGAGATGACCTCGGTGCAGACCTCGCGCTGCTCGCCGTCCCGGACGAAGCAGCGGAGGTCGACCTCGCCCTCCAGCCGGTCGGGCTTGTCGTCAGGCCGTGGGAAGAGGAGGATCGTGCGCGACGGATGGCGCTCGGCGAGCCCTGCGAGCGTGCCCGTGGCCGCCTCCACCCAGCGCTCCGGCACCCAGGCGATGTGCGTCATCACGCTAGCGCGCAGGCGGGGCGCGGCGCCCGGATCGGTGGAGGCCTCACGGAGCCGGAGCAGCTCCCGCTCGATCTCCCGGATCGTCAGAGGCACGACTCAATGCCTCCGCCAGGAGCGGCCGTCGCGGTGGACGAGCTCGTCGGCGGCGGACGGGCCCCAGGCTCCCGCCGCATAGTTGGGGAAGTGCGGCCGGTCGCGGCGCCAGGGCGCCACCATCGCGTCCACGATCGCCCACTGCTCCTCGACCTCGTCGGCCCGCGTGAAGAGGGTCGCGTCGCCGAGTAGGCAGTCGAGGATCAGCCGCTCGTAGGCCTCCGGGAGGCCCATGCGGAAAGCGCCCCCGTAGAGGAAGTCCATGTGCACGGTGCGGATCGAGATGCCCTGCCCGGGCACCTTCGCGCCGACCGCGAGCGAAACCCCCTCGTCCGGCTGGATGTGGATGAGGAGCACGTTCGGGCGCACGCCGCCCTCCTCGACGACCTCGAACGGTGGGTGGGGTGCGCGCTTGAACTGGATCGCGATGGTCGTCTCGCGCTTGGGCAGGCGCTTGCCCGTGCGGATGTAGAAGGGCGTGTCGGCCCAGCGCCAGTTGTCCACGAAGAGCTTCGCCGCCACGTAGGTCTCGGTCTGCGATTCCGGGGCGACGCCCTCCTCCTCTCGGTAGCCGGGCACCTCCTCGCCCTCGATGTAGCCGGGCCCGTACTGGCCGCGGACGACGTGCTTGGGGCCCGGCGTGTGCAGGGCGCGCAGCACCTTGACCTTCTCGTTCCGCACCGACTCCGCGGCGAAGTCGATGGGCGGCTCCATGGCCGTCAGCGCCACGAGCTGGAGGAGATGGTTCTGGATCACGTCGCGGACGGCGCCCGCCTGCTCGTAGAAGCCGGCGCGGCCCTCGATGCCGAGGGACTCGGCCACCGTGATCTGGACGTGGTCGATGAACTGCCGGTTCCAGATCGGCTCGAAGATGCCGTTGGCGAACCGCAGGACGAGCATGTTCTGGACCGTCTCCTTGCCCAGGTAGTGGTCGATGCGGAAGATCTCGTCCTCGTCGAAGTGGCTGCGGACGAGCTCGTTCAGCTCGCGCGCGCTGGTCAGGTCGTGGCCGAACGGCTTCTCGACGATGACGCGCGTCCAGCCCGTCGTCGTCCGGCGACGGCCGATCGCCGTCACGATGTCGTCGAAGGCGCCCGGCGGGACGGCGAGGTAGTAGACCCGGTTGCCGGCGGTGCCCTGCCGCTCGTCCAGGCGGTTGAGGCACTCGACGAGCGGCTCTTCGCCGCCCTCGATGCCGAAGTCCGCCGCCACGTAGCAGATGCCCTCGGCGAGCCGCTCCCAGACGTCGGTGCGGAACTCGTCGCGGGCGTGCTCGATGACGGCCTCGCGCATGCGCTCCCGGAACTCGTCGCTCGTCATCTCGGTGCGGGAGACGCCGACGACGCCGAGATGCTGCGGCAGGAGGCCGCGCAGCGCGAGCGCATAGAGCGCCGGCATCAGCTTTCGCTGGGTGAGGTCGCCCGAGGCGCCGAAGATGGTCAGCGCGCACGGCTCCGGCGGCCGGCGCACCGTCAGGCCCTCGAGGAGCGGGTTCTCGCGCGGGGAGGCGACCTCGGTCACTCGGCTTCTCCGGCCTTCGCCGCCTCGACGGCGTGGCCGCCGAACTGCTGGCGGAGCGCGGCGTTCACCTTCGCGGCGAAGGACTCGTCCTGCCGGGAGGAGAAGCGCGCGAAGAGCGCAAGCGCGATGGCAGGCGTGGGAACGGCAGCGTCGATCGCCTCGTGCACCGTCCAGCGCCCCTCGCCGGAGTCCTGGACGAAGCCGCGGATCGACTCGAGCCCCGGATCCGCCTCGAAGGCGCGCTCCAGAAGCTCGAGCAGCCACCCGCGCACGACCGACCCGTGCTGCCAGAGCGCCGAGATCTGCCGCAGGTCGAGCTCGAAGTCGGGGATCCCGTTCAGGAGATCGAAGCCTTCGGCGTAGGCCTGCATGAGCCCGTACTCGATCCCGTTGTGAACCATCTTCACGAAGTGCCCGGCTCCGGACGGCCCGACGTGCGCGTACCCGTCCGCGGGGGCGAGCGTGGCGAGCGCCGGCTCGACGGCCAGGAAGCCGGCCTCGTCGCCGCCGACCATGACGCAGTAACCCTCGGCGAGCCCCCAGATCCCGCCGGAGACGCCCGCGTCGAGAAAGACGACGCCCTTCGCCTTCGCCTCCGCGGCGCGGCGCATGGAGTCTCGGAAGTTGGAGTTGCCCCCGTCCACGAGGGTGTCGCCGTCCTCGAGGAGCGGCAGGAGCGTGCGGAACGCCTTCTCCGTCGGATCGCCCGCCGGGATCATGAGCCAGACGACCCGGGGCTGCTCGAGCCTCGTCGCCAGCTCGACGAGCGAGTCCGCCGTGCGCTCGGGGGCGGTCCGCGCGTACGTCTCCACCTCGTGGCCGCCGCGGCGGAGCCGCTCCGTCATGTTCCCGCCCATGCGGCCGAGGCCGACCATCCCGAGCTTCATAGCGCCTCCAGATCGTCGAGTTCGACACGAACGATAGGACGCCCGCGCTGCGCGAGCGCGGCCAGGTCGCCCTCGACCTGCGCCTGGATGAGCCGGCGGAAGCCGAACGGCCGCCCCGGGATCGCGAGCTCCTCCCCCGGATCGTCAACGACCTGGACGAACCGCCCCGTCGGCGGGCCGCCCTTGTGCAGCTGGCCGGTCGAGTGGAGGTAGCGCGGCCCGAGCCCCACGGTGACGACGCAACCGGTCGCGCGCGCCCGCTCGACGAGCGGCGCGAGCTCTCCCTCCCTGGCGGGATCCACGAACGCCTGCACGGCGACGTAGTCGCCCTCGCGAGCCTCGGCGAGGAGGTTCTCCAGCGTCTCTTCCGGACCGGTCCTGGTGCCTGGCACCTGGTCATGGCCGGAAAGGACCTCCGTCGTCCGGTCCTTGGCCTCCTGGACGTTCGGCTGGTCGAAGGGGTTGATCTCCAGCATCGTGCCCGCCACCGCCGTGGCGAACTCCCAGCGGTAGAACTCGCCGGCGAGGCCGTGCTCGTCCAGGCGCAGCTCGGCTGCCTGGCGGTCGCCTCCCTCGGCCGTGTTCTCCGGCGCGGGCACGAGACCCTTGCCCTGCTTCCCGGTGGACTCGGCGAGGAGCTGCTCGAGCCAGAGCCCGAAGCCGTGCGGGTTCTCGAAGACGACCTTGTCGCGGCCCTCCAGCCACCCGCTTCCGAGGCTGAATCCGAGCTCGACACCCGGGTTGTCGCCGCTCCGACAGCGCTCGGCCATGGCCACCGCGGCGGCGAGGAGCGCCCCGACATCGGCGCCCATCAGCACGGCCGGCACCATTCCGAACACGGACAGCGCCGAGTAGCGGCCTCCGATCGTCGGCTCGCCGTGGAAGACGGCGCGGAAGCCGCGCTCGCCGGCCAGGCTCTCGAGCTCGGAGCCGGGATCGGTGATCGCGATGAACGCGTCGCCGCGCTTCCCGGCCCGCTCCCAGAAGAAGTCGAGGTGACAGCGCGTCTCGAGCGTCGATCCCGACTTCGAGCCGACGACGAAGAGCGTCCGCACGAGCTCGACCGCGTCGGCCAGCCGCCGTACGGCCGCCGGGTGGGTCGTGTCGAGAACGTGGAAGCGCCCGGCGCCCGTCGATCGGCGGAGCACCTCCGGGGCGAGGCTCGAGCCGCCCATGCCGAGCAAGACGACGTCCTCGAAGCCGGCCGCTTCCCCGGCGAACGCCTCGAGCTCCGGCAGGCGCTCGACCATGCGCATTGGCTCGTCGAGCCAGCCGAGCCAGCGGTTCTCGTCCGCCCCGGTCCAGAGCGACGAATCGCGGCCCCAGATCCGCTCGACGAGCTCGGCCGGTGCGATCCGCACGGCTACGGCTAGGCCGGAACGAGCTCGCCCGACTTGGCGCGGATGCCCTCGATCAGCTCGGCGAACGAGTCGGAGAACTTCTCGACCCCCTCGCGCTCGAGCGTGTCCGTGACGTCGTCGTAGTCGACGCCCGCCTCGGCCAGCCGCTCGAACAGCCGCTCGGCGTCCTCGATCCCCGCCTCGAGCGTGAGGGCCACCTTGCCGTGGTCCTGGAAGGCCTTGACCGTCTCCACGGGCATCGTGTCGACGGTGTTCGGTCCGATCAGCTCCTCGACGTACATGACGTCCCGGTAGGCGGGATTCTTCGTGGACGTCGAGGCCCAGAGACACCATTGCGGCGTGGCGCCCGCGGCCGCGAGGCGCTCCCACCTTTCCCCGGCGAAGATCTCCTTGAACCGTTGGTAGGCGAGCTTGGCGTTGGCAACCGCCAGCTTCCCTTTGAGGTCGTCGCGGCCGCCGAGCTCGTCCAGCCGCCGATCGGCCTCCGTGTCCACGCGGGAGACGAAGAAGCTCGCGACCGAGCCGATGGACGACGGATCGCTTCCGGCCTCGACGAGCCGCTCCAGGCCCCGGATGTAGGCCTCCGCCACCTCGGCGTAGCGCTCCAGCGAGAAGATGAGCGTGACGTTGATCGACTTGCCCCTGGCGATCATCTCCTCGATCGCCGGGAGTCCGGCCGCGGTCGCGGGGATCTTCACGTAGAGGTTCGGGCGGTCGATCAGCTCGTGCAGCCGGGCGGCCTCCGCGATCGTCGCCTCGGTGTCGTACGCGAGCGTCGGGTCGACCTCGATGGAGACGTAGCCCCGGAGACCGTCGCCTCCGTCCCAGACTCGGCGCAGCAGGTCGCACGCCTCTCCGACGTCTCGCCCGGCGAGCCGGATGAAGAGCTCCTTGGGGTCGCGCTCCTCCCGGAGCTCCTCCTTGAGCTGCTCGTCGTAGGCGACGCCGACCGCGAGGGCCTTCTGGAAGATGGTGGGGTTGGACGTCACGCCGACGACGGCGTCCTCCTTCGAGAGCCGCTCGAGCTCGCCGGAGCGGAGCATGTCGCGTGAGAGGACGTCGATCCAGACGCTCTGTCCGAGCTCGGACAGCTGATGGAGTCGCGATCTAGCCATGTCGTGGTCCTTCCCGGTTGCCGGCGTTTCGCACCCTCTACCGTACCGGGGCGGCAGCCCCTCAGGAAGCGGGCGAGGAGGCCGCGGCGCGGACGAGCCGACGCGCCGCCGAGGCGATGTGATCCGCGTCGATCCCGGCCGCCGCGAGCAGCTCGGCGGGCGTGCCGGAGCCGGGCATGCCTCCCACTG